>NZ_JFHK01000004.1 GCF_001636545.1 Kosmotoga arenicorallina S304
AGCGGGAAACGTGCTCCAAGACGAGGCCTCTCAGGGTCGTTCGAGAAGAGGACGTAGATAGGCCGGAGGTGTAAGCCCTGCGAGGGGTTGAGCCGACCGGTACTAATAACCCGAATCCTTTACCTTCACCTGTGCACCTTTGAGTGAGCTGAGATATCCTGGGTGCAGATACCGGAGTGGGAAACACCCGGATCCATCCCGAACCCGGCCGTTAAGCCACTTCGGGCCGATGGTAGTGCGGGGGGGAGCCCCGTGCGAGAGTAGGTAGTGCCCAGGGTTTTATGGAAAAAGGGAGAGCGTTATGCTCTCCCTTTTTCGTTGTGGGTTGTAGGTTGTTTGAAAAGCCGAGTAACGTGCTTTGAGGAACGACAGTTGATAATACGACAGCTGGTGATACGACGCTTGCAGAGGCTGACAGCTGATGGAGCGACTGTTGATAGTACGACGATTGATGGGGCGACAATTGATGGAGCGACGCTCACGAGGTTGACAAATGGTAATACGACTGTTGGTGGAACGACATTCAGTTCGTTGTTGGTTGTAGGTTGCTTGAAAAGCCGAGTAACGTAATTCGAGTTACGAGAGCTGAGAATCGAGAAAATCGATAAAAATGGCTATGCTGATCTTCGCTCAGGTTATGCGTGACTCCTCACGGCTGTTCATTCCTCCGGAATGGCTATGCGCCTGCGGCGGAAAAGTGCCGAGTTACGTTATTCGAGTTACGAGAGCTGAGAACCGTCTCTCCTTACTCATAACTCTTATCTCATAATTCATAACTAATCACTCATAACTCTTATCTCATAATTCATAACTAAATCTCAAAGTCTCAACATATACCCGTTTTCTCTCAACCATAGTCTATGAAGTGCGTAATCGGGCATTAGCATTTTTACTTTATGCCAGAACTCTCTTGAGTGATTTTTTACTTCGAGATGGACGAGCTCGTGGATAACTACATAGTCTATTACTGGCAATGGTGCCATAACCAGACGCCAGGAAAAATTCAGATTCCCTTTAGAAGAACATGATCCCCATCTTTTCTGAGCATTTGTGATTCTTACCTTGTTATACATGTAACCAAATCTTTGGGCATACAGGTTTACCCTTTCGGAGATTTTTTCGTACGCTTTTTGCCAGTACCATTTTATAAATATTTGCTTCGCATCTGGCAGATACTTTTTAGATAAGCTGAATACATCGTCGAGTTTCAAAGGGACCTCCTGCCCATCAACTATTGCCAGCTTGAAGGATTTCCCCAGATATAAAAAGCCTTCACCATTTACAAATTCTTTTTTTGAAAACTTTGGGTCTCTTTTCTGGATTTCGCTTTTCTTTCTTTCAATCCATTTTTTATGCCTTAAAACAACCCTTTTTATAGTTTCATCGCTAACATAGAAAGGTGCCCTGACTACCAAAGTGGCATCGTCCGTAATCTGGAGAGCGATGGTTTTTCTTTTTGTTCGCACTATTTTATCAATCTTGATGTCCATGTGCATTACTCCTATCTTGGGAATCGAGAACGACGTTCAGTCCGTTGTTGGTTGTGGGTTGCTTGAAAAGCCGAGTAACGTGCTTTGAGGAACGACAGTTGATAATGCGACTGCTGGTGATACGACAGTTGATGAGACGACGCTTGCAGAGGCTGACAGCTGATGGAGCGACAGTTGATAATACGACAACTGTTGGAGCGACAATTGGTGATACGACAATTGATGGTACGAGGGTTGCCAACGCTGATAAATAGCCGAAAATCTGAGAGAATGAATGAAAACGCAGTGCTGGGATTCGCCCAGGTAATGCGTGACTTTGTCACGGCTTTGCATTCCTCCGGAATGGCTATGCGCCTGCGGCGGATAAGAGCTGAGTTACGAGAAACCGAGAGTTCGAGAAAAAGCAACCAAGAACCTGCTCTCGTTACTCATAACTCATAATTCATAACTTTGAACTCATAACTCTCATCTCATAATTCATAACTCTTATCTCATAACTCATAATTCATAACTCTTAACTATTCTTTTTTCAGCTTAACCGCCGTTCCGTAGGCAACCATTTCAGCGGCACCGGACATAACCGCTGAGCTTCCAAGCCTGAAGGCGACTATGGCATCGGCATTCATTTTTTCAGCCTCGTCAATCATGCGTTGAATTGCAATATTTCTCGCTTCTGTCAGCATTTCCGTATATCCTTTTATTTCGCCCCCTGCAAGGGTTTTGAAAGCGGCAGCAATGTCTCTCCCCATGTGCTTCGATCTCACCGTGTTTCCAATTACAATACCCAGAACCTCTGAAATTTCATGTCCCGGAACATTATCCGTGGTTACCACAATCATGCCCATCCCTCCTATATTTCTTTATTTTTGAATGCAAGATATCCTGAAAAGAGCAAAACAATTGATACAACAATCAATGCAACCGTGTATGGAATATCTACCTCACCATAGTTGAAAATATTTATCCCAAGAATGTAGCGATATGTATTAAGAAAGCCCAGCGATTTCAATAACCCCAGCACAGTGGTCAGGGCTAGCACTCCGAGGGAAGCGAGTATGGGCTTCACCTGATCATTGAACAGGACTGAAAAGAAAAGAGTAGCGCTGAACCAGAGTGTTCCGCCAGTTAAAACAGAAATTGTGAACATAGGGACTCCGTCGTTGATGAAATCTTTCCCTACTATGAAGGAATAAAGTGTCGGAAGCATCGAAAGCAACAACAATGACGAAAAAAGTGCGACAATCCCTGAGACTGTTTTGTTTATGAAAACCCTGAGCCTGCTCTGGCGTGCGAGTAAAAATTCCATTGTACCGTTTTCGGTTTCCCTTGAAAACAGAGGAAAAGCAAGTACTATTGCGATTATAGGTACGAGCTGGCCAAAGTTTTTCCCAAACCACTGTGAATACATGTAAAAGCTCCAGTTCGCAAGCATTTGTGAATATCCAGGGCCAACGAATTTTTCATATAGCTGATTTGAACTTCTTTCAAGGTTTTTCAGGCTTTCCACGGCATAATTTTGTAAAGGTGCAATTAGCAGAAAAAGTGCCAGCATGATGAAAAACAGCACTAAAGCTCGAAATCTCATATCGTAGAATTCTTTTTTCATTGCACATCACCCTTTATTACAGCTTCAAAGACCGCTTCAAATGGGGCAGGTTCGTAGTCTTGTATCTCTTCTTTTCGTTTCACTATATAGATGTCTTCGGTTTCTGTGCTTTTCCAGAGATAACCTCCTGCTTTCTTTCCTTTTTCAACTTTTATAACCGCATAGCTTTTGATGAGCTCGCCTTTTTGTCCTATTTCAAGTATTTTCCCCTTTTTCATTATCGCAATGCTGTCTGCGAGTTTTTCCACTTCTGATAGTATGTGACTTGTATACAGTATAGTTTTGCCAGACTGTGAGAGATCTTTTATAAGCTTTAAAGCTTGTGAACGCATTATTGGATCCAATCCCCAGGTAGGTTCATCCATGATATATAAATTGGCATCTTGTGAAAAAACAAGCGCAAGATATAAGAGGGTTAGCATACCACGTGAGAGATTGGAGATTTTTTCTCTCAGGTCAATATTGAATTCTTTTACCAGAGATATTGCCTTTTCTACATTCAGGCCCTCTGTCAATTCTCCGGCAAAGGTAATTAGCTTTTCAACTCTGTATGATGGATATAGGTTCTTCTCTTCAGGCAAATACGCCACAGGGCCCTCAAAGCTCACTTTTCCAGCGTTCTTTTTTCTCAGCCTGAGAATACATTTGAGCGTTGTCGTTTTTCCAGCGCCATTTGGACCAAGTAAAGCGAATACTTCCCCATCTTTTATTTCAAATGAGATATTGTCAACTGCTATATTGTAGCCATAGGACTTTTTTAAGTTTTCTACTCTGAGCATATTGTTCCCTCCACGTAATTCCCTATATTAGTATTTTAGCAAAATTCTATGCTTGAGCCTAAAGACTTGATAGCTGAGGCAGCTTTCGGCATAAAATAAGAAGTTTAGTTCATTCTTTTGAGGGCATCATTTTTAAAGCTCAGATAGTCTGAATAGTTTTCAACTGTGCTCGGGTTCTGTAAGGGGAAAGGAAGCGACTCGACAACGGTTTTTGTAATCGCGTGGGTAAAAAATATGCCTTTTTTCGTTAAATGACCACTATTGCAATAACCTGTTGCTTTTAGTAGCTTTATGTAGTATTTTATGTATTCCGGGAATGAGTCGCTGGGTTCACACTTAAGGTCATAAATCATTCTTGCGAATTTTCTCCAATCATCTGTTGCTTTGGTTTTTGGAGCTATAAACGCCATTTTTTTGCCGTTTTTTATTGCAAAGACATACGAAAAGAGATCCGGGTTTACAATCTTATAGCCTTCTCCAGTTGAAAAGGTAGCGGGTCCAAATCCAGCATAATCTTCGATGAGCTCGTCCCTTGAAGAGTCGTACAGTTCATCCCCCCTGGTAAAGACCCAAACTCCCTTTCTGGTATATTCACTGGAAATTAGCAGTTCAGCGGCTTGCTCAATGAACCTGAATTGGGTTTTCTCTGGAAGTGTTGATCTTCCATTATTTCGAATGCTCATATAGGGATAAATCGTCACCTGATCAGGTTGTATATTGGAAATTTCTGAAATATCCCCGATAAAGACTTTTTCAGTTTGCCCGGGTAATCCCACCATAAGATCAACGTTTATCCACAGTCCCAGTTTTTTCGCCGTCTCTATGATTTCTTTATAGCTCATCTTTTTATCATCCGTTCGACCTGTGAGATTGCTTACTTTTTTTGAGAAGCTCTCTATCCCCACGCTTATCTTGGTAAAACCGATTTTTTCCAATCCAGCTAAATAATCTTTTGTAAGTAAAGATGGCAGCAATTCAATCCCCATGTTCTCGATTTTGACCTTTGAGGAGAGCAAGTTAACGATTTTGGATAACTCTTCTAGTGACAATGTGTTTGGCGTTCCACCTCCAAAATACACCCACTTAGCTACACCACTAATGTCTGCATCTTCTATTTCAGTTAAAAGTGTTTTTAAATACAGCTCTTTTAGCCTTTGAGTGTATATTTCTTTGTAAAAGGGGCAAAAGGAACATTTGGAATAACAGAAAGGAACGTGTAGATAGACGCCAAAGCTCCCTTTGAAGCTAATGGGTTTTAACTCCTGAAAGCGGTATATAGTTTTTTTGAAGGATCTGCTCATCATTTTTTTACTCAGGAAAGTGAGCACGTTTCTCACTCCCTTTTAGTTTTATTTGCCATATTTATTATACGCTTTTTACATCTGTTCTCTGCTCTTCGTTTTTCAGACATTACCAGCAAGAAGCCACCCGCCAAGGATAACCAGCAGACCCCCTGGAAGTTTTTCGAGCAACTTTTCTTTGAATATCATAGAAGCAAGTATCATCGCAATGATTATCGAAAGGTTTACTAACGGCTCTACAATACTTAACTCGATGCTTTTAATGGCTATAAGTAACAAAAGATAGGCTGAGCCGTTTATGGCCCCACCAATTAGCATTGGTATTGGCTTTTTCTTGAAGGAAAACAGAATAAGCCTATCTTTTCTCTTTAGGCGTAAAAGAATGAAAAAATTAAGAGAAACGATGAAGTAAAGAAGAGTTGCATAGATAATTGGATCATATTCGCCGCTAAAGGATTTGTCAATGACCCTGCCTGTTGATTGAAGAACTACACTAACAAACATGAGCTGGCTTGGCCTATCTTTCAGAATTGCCTTAAGAGACTTTATCGGTGTCGCAGCTCCTTTTAGTATAAATATTCCATACACCATGAGAAAGATTCCCAGTGATTTCACAAGGGTTATTTTTTCGCCAAGAAATATTGCAGCGAAGAACAGGATCACAACGGCGTTTAGGCTGCTTATCGGCGTTACAAGTGAAACTTCTCCCGTTGCAATTGAAGAGACATATGCAAAGGAGCTAAAGCTATAAAGCAAAGCGCTTATAATGCAGGGCAAAAGAAAATGCCAGTTATTTACTTCACCTGTAATAGCGAAAGGCAGCAGCACAAAAGCACCGATGAAAAAGAAAAGAAAGCTGGCAACGAGGTTCTTGTAAAAATTTCCAGTTTCATCTCCCATGAATTTCAAAACGATTTTTTCAAGAGCCAAAAGCAAAATTCTGTTAATTAAAGCGAACAGTGGCAGTCCCATTCTCTCTTTTCGAAAATTACTGAATATTGTTCAGGGTTTCTATAAGCTTTCTTAGTTCAGGAGTTCCCATAGAAACCATGTTGAGTATTTCCTCCGGTGAGGCGGCATCATTATAGAACAATTTATTCGCCTCCTGGTCAAGCTTAATCACTGAGCCCTCAACAGTAAATCCTATAAAGAAACCTTTGGAAATGGAATATGAAAGAATCGCCTGCAACGTGTAATCCACATCTGCAGAAAGATTTCTTCCGATGGGCCCTGCGGCAACAGCCACGCTACCTCCCAGAGTTATATTGTCTTTTGTGAAACCAGCGAAACCCGTATCGTTCATTATAAGTAATACGAGCCCGATTGTTTGTGCCCCGATTTGTGGTCCATAGCTGACTTTGTATAGCTTCAGGAATAGCGGGCCGTACCACAGATCGTTCTTTTTTCTGAGCACAAAACCTTCGCCGTATTGTCCCCCTAAAACAAGTCCGGCTTTTAATACATTTGGGAAAAAGGCGATACCTTTTGCCTTTGAAAGAAGCTCCCTAAAGGCACCATTTTCAGGCATAGAAAGTAGATCGTTAAGTACATTATTAGCATCTTTGAATCTATTCTCCGGTGAGTAAAAACCCATTACAATCACTCCTAACACGATAAAGGTTATCAGTAAAACAAGCTTCTTCATAGCATCACCTCACCTTATCATTATAGCCTTATTTTAATCGCTTAATGAAAAATATCTGGTTGATGATGCTTGTGATAGAAAGAAAGACGACAAGAATGCCCATTCCATATAGTCCAGGCCAGATATCGAGGAAATAGCCACTTAGAAGAGGTCCAAGGCCAAAGGAAATTCCTATCATGGTTTCATGGAGTCCCCCTTGTTTACCATGGTCTTCGTGTGGTGAATTAAGCCCATAAAATATGGCGAAGGTATAAGGGATTGAATAGTTAATTCCCGAAAAAAGTGCCACAAGCAAAAACGCCCATACTCCAGTACTCATAAAGAACAGTGGAATTGAGAGAGGGAATATCAGTATCAAAAGAAAGGACAGCCCTGGATTTCCTACCCAAAACCTGAATCGGGTCATGAGAATAAAAGTAAAAAAGACCGCTACATTTCCTGCGACAACAAGAAAACCCGCATTTTCCAGTGATATTCCAGACATCGATATCAGTTTAGGGAAAAGGCTTATCACAGAGGAAAATACCATTGCCGCAAGTACCAGCGAAAACCTATAAGTCTTACGATAAAGAGCTATTTTTGGGAAGTCCACTTCTTTGTGCTTTTGAAAAAGTGTTGGGTGCCCCTTGAAAGGGATTCTTTCGCCATATTTATTTGCGTGCCGGTAAACAATAAGTCCTCCAAGTAAGCTGACTAAAGCGGCTATTATAAAGACCACGAAAGGTTCTTTTTGAATAAAATATGGTCCAAAAGCCATTCCCAGCATGTTCCCGGAACTCCATGACAGCGTAAATCGGGTTGTAGTCAAGGATGGATCTATTTTTTCAAGTTTTTCTGCCCGCGAAAGCAGCCCTTCAACCAGAGGATAAAAAAGGCCGAAGTAAGAATACACTGCTATCGCAAAAAGATAAAGGTATAAAAGTGAATTACTGCCATATACAAGCATTCCACTCAAAGAAATCACTGCGAAGAGAAACATCGCCGGATGCAGGATTTTCTTATATCCATATTTATCGCCAAGAGAACCCAAAAAAAGGGCTATAAACGTATAAAATAAATAACCGGTGAAATTTATTTTTCCAATAGTTGAGTAAGGCAATCCCCAATCTGCGGCTATGGTATTTATTGATGAGAAAAGCAGGTATCCCACCATGGAAAATATGGATACCAGGTAATTGAAGAGATTGAAAAATGAACCTTTTTTCACCCGTTGCACCTCTTTTATATGTTTGAAGTATTATACCAAAGAAAAGGGGGAGCCCTGAAGGCCTCCCCCTTTATTGATCCATTAATTATTCGCCAGCAAGTACTTTTTGAAGTTCCGCCTCAGCCCAGGCAAGACCTTCGTCAATGGTTCTCTTTCCATTCAAAACGTCTCCAACCATCTGACCGACAATGGTTCTTACAGAATACCATTCCGCAATGTTGGGATCAACGGATCCTTTGTCAATCTGATTTATCGGTACAACGGCATCCGGGTGCTGGTTGACATATTCTTTCCATTGAGGTGTTTCAAGTGCGGTCTTCACAGCGGGCATGTAACCGGTTTTGACTGACCAGTATGCCTGAATCTCAGGGCTAAGCAGGAATTTCATGAACTTCCAGGCGGCAAGTTTCTGTTCTTCGGATATTGTAGAGAACATAATAAGGTCTGTTCCAGCAAAAGGTGGTGCCTGCATTTTCCACATAGGTACTGGAGCCCATGCCCAACCATGCTTCCCGGTAGAAGCCCTGTCAACATAAGGCTTGCTTGCTATTGTTTCAATGAACATCATGATTTTGCCATCGCCAAAGGGGCCATCAAGATAACCACCCTGGGCATAAGCGATCTTGTAGGTATGAACCATATCATACATGAACTGGAGAGCTTCATGGGCTTCGGGTGAATTAATGACAACTTTGTACTTGCCATCTGGACCCAGATCCAATATTTTCCCGCCATTTGCCCTCAGGAAAACGACAAAATGGTCAATTGTTGTCCTGAAGCCCATACCGAATTGATCTATTTCTCCATCACCATCTTTGTCTTCTGTAAGCATCATGGCATCAAAGAAAAGGTCTTCCATGGTTTTGGGTGGTGTAAGTCCGTAAAGTTCAAAAGCGTCGGTATTGTAATAAAGGACATAAGTGCTCTTGTTGAAAGGAACAGCGTAAATAGTGTCGCCCCAGGTAATCATTTTCTTAAAAGGTGCCCATACTGCTTCCCACTGCTCAGAGGTGAAACCATAATCCGGATTGTCAATGAAGCTATTCAGTTCCTGAACCACACCACGTGGAATAAGCATAGCTGTCCAGTTACCATAAGCCTGCGATATAGCGGGAAGATTTCCAGATTCAGCACTCGCAAGGAGTTTCTGAGATAGAGCTCCATAATTTCCTACATAAACAGGTTTGACCACAATATCGGGGTTGGCTTCATTGAAAGAGTTGACAATTTCATCCAAAGTGGCTCCATGTCCGCCCCCCATAGCATGCCAGAACTCAATCTCAACTGCTGCCATGGTCAAAACCGAGAGAGAAAGAACAGCGATGAGAACCAGAAGTTTTTTCATTCCCATACCTCCCTTATCTGAAGTGTTTACCATACAAATTATATCACCACGCTATTTGCTGACAAAATTTCCAATACACGCTTGATTAGCTCTGTGGGACTTTTATCGTTGGTAATTAAATAATCGCTTCTTTTAATGCAATTCGTGAGGGATCTCTGGGCTTTCAAAATACTAATCGCCCTTTTTTTATCAACCCCACGATCAACAAGGCGTTTTAGAGCGATTTCTTCGGGACAATCGACAAATATGACAAGATCACAATAGCTATCAAGTCCAATCTGATGTAACAAAGCCCCGTCAATCACAACATGCCTGCGGGACTTTGAAAGGATATCTATTGCTTTTTTCTTGATCAGAGGATGAATTATTCCATTTAACTCTGTAAGCTTTCCGGGGTCGCTGAAAACAATCTTTGCAAGAGCCGACCTGTTAACGCGCTTTTTTGAAATAATCTCTTTTCCGAAGATTTTTTTAAGTTTTTCCCGCTCTTCTTCCAGTGCTTCATGGCCAAGTTTATCAAGATATATGACTTCAAGACCCCGCTCTTTTAGAGCTTTGGCAATCGTAGATTTACCACAGCCTGCTTTCCCTGTAATGCCGATAATCATTAGAGGAGTTTTGTCCCCTTTTCTATCGCATTCATCACTGTTATGGCTATCTCGCTTTTAGCTTCTCTAAGTGATTCCAGCTCTCTTGGAGACAATACAGCTACGTCACCTTCAAAATCGTCCCGTTCTTCAAGAAATTTCATTAATTCTTCCGGGTCGTTGGTGATGATGGTATAAAATGGTACTTCTTCCCCTTCAACAACATATATCCCTTCTACTTCAAATTCTTTCAGCTTTTCCAAAAGATCCGTCATAGTTCCAGCCTCCAGTTATCATTAATATAATCTTTCAAGAAGCCTTCATAGCCTTTTCTACCCATAAGCCCATAAGTGATTTTCTTGCCGAGTTCTACTCCCGGTTGGTCATAGGGGTTTATACGTAGCAATTCCCCCATTGTCGCTGTTAGAAGTTCGTAGTAAAGTATGAATTCTCCAACGTTTTCTTCGTTTAACTCAGGAAAAGTAATCGTGAGACTGGGAACTCCATTTTTTGCCAAAGCCAATGCAGTTCCATACTGTTCGGAATTCAGTAATGTAGAAAGTGCTTTCCCGCCAAGGTAAGAAAGAGCTTCTATATCATTGTGCAAAGCCGGAATTTCAAAATCTACTGAAAAGGTTTCAAGTCTCAAAAAGGTTATTATTTTATCTTTAGGTCCTTCATTGTAGAGTTGAATCTGGGAGTGTTGATCCACTGCACCGAGGGCTTTAACCGGTGTCTGACCGGCAAAAATTTCTTTGCCATCTTTATCGAATTTCTTTCCCAGAGACTCTGCCCAGAGCTGGCGGTACCAATCAGCTAATAAGTAAAGTCTATTGGAGTAAGGCATCATTACTGAAATACGTTTTCCACTGTTCATAGCGTCAAGATGTAAAAGGGCATTTAGCACCAGTGGATTTTCAGAAGCTTTTTGATTTTTATAACGTTCTAAACCTTTTTTTGCCCCACGGTGCAGAGCCTTTATATCTATGCCTTCGGCAAAGGCCGATGCAAGGCCTACTGGTGTTAACACGCTGAACCTGCCCCCAACATCGCGAGGAATAGTAAGGGTTCTTATTCCTTCCCTTTCTGCAATGACCCTCAAAACACCTTTCTCAGGGTCAGTTGTGAAAAGCAAATGCTCAGCGGACGCCAAACCTGATTTGTCAAGCATTCCTCTTACAATCAGGTAATTTGCCATCGCTTCAGCTGTTGTGCCTGATTTCGAAATGATATTGAAGAGCGTTTTTGATAGGTCTATTTTCGATAACACCGCATCGACAAATTCCGGGTCTATGTTGTCGACAACGAAGACGCGTGCTTTACCTTCTCTGTCAAAGTTGGGAGAATTCCAGTTAATAGGTTTCAGGGATTTGTGGAGTGCTATGTTTCCCAGCGCTGAACCTCCAATCCCCAAAACAACAATATTCTCAAAACTGCTAAACCAGCTTGCGTATTTTTGCACTTCTTCAATGTATTCTTCCGTTCCCAGAATTCTGATGAATCCAGGTTGGTTATCGATTACCTTGTTAAGCGCCCCTAGTGCAATATCTGCCCTTTCCAATATTTCTTCATATGTGGGGCCTGTTCCAATGTTTTCTTTGAAAGCAAGAGAAAAATCAAATTTCAACACATTACCACTCCCTCAATATGTTATCAAGGCTTTCACCTGATAGTCTTTAAGCTTTTTTCTGGGTTCAAGGAATGAGAGTTCAATTAACGTAAGAATTCCGGCAACCTCTCCTCCAGCTTCTTCAATCATCTCAGCAATCGCCTTGATAGTGCCACCTGTCGCAAGGACATCGTCGAGAATCAGGACTTTATTTCTTTCTACAATGGCATCTTTGTGCATTTCAAGGGCTGCTTCCCCATATTCAAGGGAATATGACTTTGATATCACCTTGTATGGGAGTTTACCGGGTTTTCTAATGGGAATGAATCCTTTTCCCATTTCAAGAGCAAGCGGGGCAGCAAAGATAAAGCCGCGTGCTTCTGGCGCTACTATTAGATCAAAATCCCAAAAAGATGCCGCGTTTTTCAACAGTTCGATGCTCTCCTTGAAAGCCTCAGGGTCCCTTAACAATGGAGTGACATCTTTGAAAATAATCCCCGGTTTTGGAAAATCCGGAATATCACGAATGAAGTGCTTTAAATCCATTCTATCTCCTCCTCGGATGTCTTTACCAACAACGCTTATTTTAACATAAGCTCCGAACTATTTCTAAGTCTTCATGTTATAATCCAAGTGAAAAAAATAACTTATCACATAGAAGGAGGTGCCTCATTTGCCTTCAACAAAATGCGAGGGACATGAAATGCTTTATGCCGAGTTGGATAAATACATTAACTCGGTCAAAGACCAACCAGGAGTTCTTATCAACGTGCTTCACAGAGCCCAGGAGCTTTTTGGCTATCTTTCCGAAGAAACCCAGCAGTACGTTGCCGAGAAGCTCAACCTTCCTCTCAGCCAGGTGTATGGCGTTGTAACCTTTTATAACTTTTTCAGCACAAAACCAAAAGGGAAACACCAAGTAAAGGTTTGCCTTGGTACCGCCTGTTATGTCAAAGGCGCGGACAGAGTGCTTGAAAGGCTGAAGGAAGAGCTTGGCGTGGAACTTGATGAACCTACAAAAGACGGGAATTTTTCTATTCATGCCGTAAGGTGTCTTGGTGCCTGTAGCATGGCCCCGGTCGTGCTCGTTGGCGAAAGAGATTTTTATGGCAAGGTAACACCTGATGAGGTTAGCAAAATTATCAATAAATACAAGGAGGAATGAGCCGTGGGTAAGATCAAGAGCCTTGAAGATTTAATGAAAATCAAGGAAAGCACTTTAAAGGATCTCAAAATGCGCGATACTGACAAACGTGGCAAGATAATCGTTGCTATGGGTACCTGCGGAATTGCTGCCGGTGCGAAAGAAACATTGAAGGCTATTGTGGACATTTTAAGCGAAAAAGGTATTGAAGATATAGCTGTCGTCCAATCAGGTTGCTTTGGCCTATGCGATGTAGAACCCACAATAGAAGTAAGGATTGGGGAAAATGAACCGGTCATTTACGGTCATGTTACCCCAAATCAAGCAAAAAGAATAATTGACCAGCATATTTTGGAGGGAAAAGTAGTCTCCGACCTTGTTGTAAAACGCGGAGAACTCTGAGAAGAGGTGATTACTGGTGCCTGCTGTTGAAAATACTATCGTTATCTGTGCTGGTGGTGCCTGTATCTCCGCTGGCGAGATAAGCGTCAAAGAATCTCTCGAAAATACTCTGAAAGAGTATGCCCTTGAAGAAGTAGTGCAGGTTGTTGAAACCGGATGTATGGGTGCCTGTGACCTTGGGCCAATCATGGTGATTTATCCGGAAGGTATATTCTATCAGAAACTCAATAGTGAAAATGTCAAGAAAATAGTTGAAGAGCATCTCCTTAAAGGCAGGGTAGTTAAAGAATTCCTTTACACAGGACCAACTGGTGAAGTAAAGGAAAAACCCCAGGAAGAACTGCCCTTCTTCAAAAAACAGATCAAGATTGCAACAAGAAATCTCGGTGTTGTTGATCCATTGTCCATCGAAGAATACATTGCCAGAGATGGTTATTTTGCTCTTACCAAAGTAATAAAGGATATGTCCCCCGACAAAGTCATCGAAGAGCTTAAAAAATCAGGTCTTAGGGGAAGAGGTGGCGCAGGATTTCCCACAGGCCTTAAATGGGAATTTGCAAAAAAGGCTGAAGGCGATGTGAAATATGTGATCTGCAACGCCGATGAAGGTGATCCTGGAGCTTTCATGGATAGGGCGATTTTAGAAGGAGATCCTCATACTGTTGTTGAAGCAATGACTATTGCCGCCTATACTGTTGGTGCAAATAAAGGGTTTATATATGTTAGAGCGGAATATCCCCTCGCTATCGAGCGTTTTTCACGGGCTTTAGAAACAGCGAGGGAATACGGCTTTTTAGGTGAAAATATTCTGGGAACCGATTTTTCCTTTGATATTGAAATAAGAATTGGGGCCGGCGCATTCGTTTGCGGTGAGGAAACAGCCTTGATTAACTCCATTGAAGGCCAGCGCGGTATCCCGCGCGTGAAACCCCCCTATCCAGCCCAAAAAGGCCTCTGGGGTAAACCTACACTCATAAATAACGTTGAAACCTACGCAAACATTCCCCCTATCATCCTTCATGGCGGAGATTGGTTTGCGCAATTTGGCGTGGAAGGCTCAAGAGGCACGAAAGTCTTTGCCCTTGCAGGTAAGGTAAACAATACCGGTCTTGTAGAAGTGCCTATGGGAATAACACTAAGGGAATTGATAAATGAAATAGGTGGCGGTGTACCGAATGGGAAAAAATTGAAAGCCGTCCAAACAGGTGGCCCCAGTGGCGGTTGTGTCCCTGAAAAATACATCGATACCCCCATAACCTATGATACGCTAAAAGAACTGGGGACCATCATAGGCTCAGGTGGAATGATAGTAATGGACGAAGATGACTGTATGGTAGATGTTGCAAAGTTTTTCCTTGAGTTTACAGTTGAAGAATCCTGTGGACAGTGTACTCCATGTCGCGATGGAACAAAGAGAATGCTTGAAATTCTCGAACGGATAACTGAGGGCGAAGGCACTGAAGAAGACCTTGAAAAGCTAAAGGAACTTGGCGAACACATTATGAAGACTTCTCTTTGTGGTCTCGGGCAAACAGCGCCTCAACCGGTGTTATCAACAATGAGGTATTTCTGGGACGAATACGAAGCCCACGTCAAAGAGAAACGCTGTCCTGCTAAGAAATGTAAGGAGCTCACCAGAATTGTTATTGACAGGGAAAAGTGTGTTGGCTGTACTGCATGTGCAAGGGTTTGTCCCGTCAACGCTATTACCGGAAGCGTTAGACAGCCACATGAAATAGATCCTGAGCTTTGTACTCGCTGTGGCAGCTGCCTTGAAGTTTGCCGCTTTGGTGCAATAAGCAAAGTTTCCCCATAATTACAATACGAGGCCCTTTCAAGGCCTCTTTTTGCTTAGAAACGTGCAACTCCGCGGAAGGAGGAGAGAAGTAGAATGTCATTTGAGGAAGTCAGAAACACAATTAAAGAGATTTATGAAAAAGTCAACTCCGAAAGCTTAGACGAAAGAGATAATTTAATAAACATTCTGCACGCTATCCAGGAATATTATGGTAATTATATTCCCCTTGAAGCTGCGGAAGTATTGAAAGAACTTACAGGAAAGCCGCTTTCCAAGATATACGAAGTGCTGACTTTTTACACCATGTTTTCGACAAATAAAAGAGGGAAATATGTTATCAGGGTATGTAAAAGCCTACCGTGCCATGTTACCGGCGGAGCCGCTGTGTTGGAATCACTTAAAGATGCTTTGGAAATTGATTATGGTCAGACAACTCAGGATGGTCTTTTTACGCTGGAAGAAAGCAGTTGTCTCGGACTTTGCGGGGTTTCTCCCGTTATGCTTATCAACGACGAAGCCTATGGAAATTTAACCCCTGAAAAAGTCAAAGAAATCATTGAAGAAATTAAAGAAAAAGAAAGAAGTGGTGTTAAATGAGAAAACCTATCACCATACTTGTTTCTATTGATTCAAACAGCTTGCTTCTTGGAGCAAGGCATTTGAAAAATTACCTGATAAACAGACTTGAACACTACAATCTCACCGGACTTGTTGATGTTCTTGAAACGGGCAGCCTGGGAAGATACGACCAGGGGGTCCTCTTTCTCTTATTGCCGGATAACAGGCTATATGGCATTAAAGATACGAATGATATTGAATTATTTGTTGTGGAGCAACTCCTGAAAGGCAGACCTGTAAAAGATCTAATTATCGAGGAAATCCAACCACCCAAAACTGTTGAAGCTAAAAAAGTAACTGAAGAAGAGCGAATAGTGCTAAAACGGGCTGGGAAAATCGATCCTAAGAACATTGAAGAGTACATTGCCCTTGACGGTTATCGTGGCCTTGCCAGAGCTCTGGAAATGAAACCGGCTGATGTCGTTGAAGAGATTAAGGCCAGCGGATTAAGAGGTCGTGGGGGTGCTGGATTCCCAACCGGATTAAAATGGGAATTCACAATGAAGGTAGATGCTCCTGAGAAGTTTGTGATCTGTAACGCTGATGAAGGAGAGCCTGGAACATTCAAAGATCGATTGATAATGGAAGGCGATCCCCACTCAGTCATCGAAGGTATGTTAATTGCTGGTTATGCTGTTGGTGCCAGCAAAGGGTATGTCTATATCCGTGGAGAGTATTTTGAATCAGTTGACAATCTTCGCAATGCAATTGCACAGGCTTATGAATACGGACTTCTTGGAAAGAATATTCTGGGCTCAGGATTCGATTTCGACCTTACTGTAAGGCTTGGTGCCGGCGCTTATGTTTGTGGTGAAGAAACAGCGCTGATAGAATCTATTGAAGGAAAATCCGGCCGTCCAAGGTTGAAACCACCATATCCGCCTGTTAAGGGATTATTCCAGAAGCCAACTGTTGTAAACAACGTAGAGACTTTTGCCAGCGTGCCAACAATCGTTATGAAGGGAGCCAACTGGTTTAAGGGCATTGGAACCCCCTCTTCACCCGGCACCAAAGTATTTTCACTCTGTGGAAATATAGTAAGAAGAGGTATAGTGGAAGCCCCCATGGGAACAACCGTTGCAGATCTCATTTTCAAATACGGTGGTGGAATTGAAAACGGCAAAAAATTGAAGATGGTTCAAACAGGTGGTGCTGCAGGTACCTTTATAAGAGCTGATGAAATAAACGTTCCTCTTGATTTCGATTCATTTAAGAATCATGGCGCATCATTGGGATCAGGTGTTATTTTGGCCATTGACGACTCTCATTGCGCGGTTGATGTTGCCCTTAATTTAATGGAATTCTTCGCTCATGAGTCCTGCGGAAAATGCACGCCATGTCGCGAAGGAACACGTTTAATTGTCAACATCTTAAAGGAATTCAGCAAAGGAAGAGGAACACGTGAGATGCTTGATAACCTTTATAACATAGCCTATACAATGCAAAATTCAGCATTTTGCGGCCTGGGGCAGTCCGTTCCAGTTCCCCTGACTTCTATGCTCGATAGGTTCAGAGACGAATTTGAAGCGCACGTTGGTGTTGATGCCTGTCCTGTCGGCGTGTGTAAATTTGATAAGAAGAAGAAAAAAGTTAGAAAATAAGTTTATGGAAAATTGAAGAGTCGGGAATCATTTCCCGACTCTTTTCTTTGGTATAATTTCTCGTGAGCACACCATGGAATGAAGAATCTTCTTTCCTATGGGTCAAGAGGGGGATCCTATGAATAAACGCAATTCTGATATGCTGGTTTTTACTCTGCTTCTATCTTTAATCATCTTAATATCAATCTTAATAATCATTTTCAACCCTTATACATCTTCGAAAATTGTCAGGAAGCTGGCTGTCTTGTACAATAAGGGGTTAAATGCAAATTTCACAGAATATCTGAACGATTCGAATTACGCGTATCCGCAGGATGTCCTATCCGCTTATAACTTTTTCAAAGGCCGGGAGCTATCAGACTTTCACGGTTTTTCCGTAAGTCGCGTAGCGACAAATGTCCTGCTCGATATTTACGAAGGAGGAGATCCCTCCATTGAAGCTCTGGTAAGGGATTCTCATAAAAAAAAGAATCCCCTATTAAAGGAGAGAATTGTTAAAGCAATTGGATTAGCTTCAGTTACTAATATGTATGATGTTGATCCAGAGCAGCTTTCTAACGCTATCTACAATGCTCTGACAGATTTTTCGTCTATTCAGTTACAGCTCTCCGTAGGTAGCGAAAGCTTGACTTTGGACCTTTCAGAAATTGAGCCAGAAATCGTTCTCGCTATCTGTTTCAAAGAATCAGGTCTAAATCCCTTTGCTCTGGGTGAAGTAATAGGAGAGATTCCGGAGTTCAAGTACTCGAGAGGCCTTATGCAAATATACCAGAAAACACTTTATACACTCAACACCTGGCTTGCAGATAACGGTATAAACATTTCACCTGAGGAGCTCTGGAACATTCGCAACAACATTTTTTTGGGAATGGTTTACCTTGCATATGCCAGAGAACAGTTGATGAAAGGAGAATGAAATGCACAATTGGAAGAATAGTATAGTTTACCAAATTTTCCCTGACAGATTCAAAATAGGCAGAAATAGTAATCTTTCAAAAAATGAAGAAGCCGGCTCTTTTTTTCTTCCAGGACAAACCAGGGTAAAATGGAGCACCAAACCGGAAAGGTCGAACGATGGAAGTCATCAGTACCTTTTCTGGGGCGGCAACCTTAAAGGGATTACGGAAGAGCTGGAGTATATAAAGAGCCTGGGCACAGGAATATTGTATTTAACGCCTATATTCTACGCAAGATCGAACCATAAATACGACACAATCAATTATTTCAAGATTGACCCATTATTTGGAACACTGGAAGACTTCCATTTATTATGCAATAAAGCCCATTCTCTTGGTATAAAGGTTATTCTTGATGGTGTTTTTAATCATATGGGAGATGCTTCTGAATGGTTTAACAAATACGGAATATTCGGAAAAGACACTGGTGCATATAATGACCCTGAATCAGAATTTCGGGATTTTTTCTATTTCAGCGGCGACACCTATCGTGGCTGGATGAATGCAAGGACTTTGCCGGAGCTGAATCTTGAAAACAGTAGGCTGCAAGAAATACTATTTACAGGCGAAAATTCTGTAATCAAGTACTGGCTAAGACAAGGTGCGGATGGCTGGCGACTTGACTGTGCCTTTGACCTCGGTTATGACATCAACAGGATGATAGTGCGCGAAGCGAGAAAAGTCAAAGAAGATGCGTTAATCATTGGAGAAGTCTGGAATTATCCAGAGGGCTGGAATGTTCATAGCGATTTAGATGGCTTGATGAATTATTATTACAGAACCGTTGTATTTGATCTTATACGGGGTCAGCTTAGTCCCGCAATGGCCGGCAAGATAATCCAAAAAAGCGTTGAAGATTGTGGTATCGACTATCTTAACAAATGCTGGAACATACTTTCTTCCCATGATGTTCCAAGACTTTCCTCGGAATTCAAGGATGGAAAGGATACACAGCTTGCCATCACCCTTCAGTTTTCACTGCCTGGCGTTCCGTTGATATACTATGGCGAAGAACTGGAGATGTCAGGAGGCATCGACCCGGAAAATCGTGGTCCAATGGAATGGGAAAGACTTTCCGAAAATCCCTCACGCCTTGAATTTTATAGAAAGCTGGGAGTGATCTGGAATGAACACAGGGCTATCAGAGAAGGAAACTTTGAGATTCAACCGGTTTCTAATGATGAGCTTCTTGCTTTCAAGAGGAGTACCGGTATTATAGATGAATTGATGGTATTAATTTTCAACTTTTCGGACAAAGAGCAGCATGCCCATGTTTACATGAACGAAGGTTTATTAATGAATGGCACACAGATGGTAGATATCATTTCAAACAAAAAATTCAACACATTCACAGGAAAATTGGAAGTAAATATTCCAGGAAGAAGCTTTCTTTTTCTGATGCCAGAGATTACAAGAGCCAACGATAATTACTCACCTTATAAGAGGGTATAAATGAAAAGCGCTGGAAGCAAAGTCGTTGCCACCATTTTTCTTGCAACCACTGCCATTATGTGGGGGATTTCTTACCTGTTCACGAAAGTAGCGGTTGAAAATTTGCCGCCTATGTTTCTTGCATTGCTGCGATTTTTGCTTGCAGTAAGCATTCTGTATCCTTTATCTCTCAAAGAGAGAAAAAGGCTTAAATTCAGAGTTTCAACAATGTTAGCTGGAAGTTTTGGAGTTACCCTCTATTTTTTCTTTGAGAATTATGGTTTGAAATATACAAGTCCTTCTGATGCATCGATTATCGTTTCTGCCGCTCCAATATTGACATTGATCTTCTATGATATACTCCACAAAAAGTTTGATTTCCCTGAATACCTGGGAACGTTTATCGCCTTTGTTGGCGTTGTTTTGATAATTTACAATGGAAAATTCTCTGAAAGCTCATCACTTTTAGGTAACTTTCTGGCCTTTGGTGCAGCGATTTCCTGGACAGGGTATACTTACTTTTTTGACCGAACAAGAGATGCTTCATTGACTGCAAATATAGAAGTTATGCTCTGGGGAATAGCATTCACACTTCCATTCGCGCTTTTCGAAGTCTTATCGGACCCGGCAGGCATTCATTTTTCGGTATCAGCTATTGGTGGCGTTCTGTATTTAGGTATCTTCGCTTCCGCACTTGGATACTTTCTTTGGGGTAAAGGTATACACCTCTGGGGAGGCAAAGCAGCCACTTTGTGGGTTTATACAATACCCATTTTCACTATCATAGGCGATATCTTCGTCCTCCATTACAGGCCTGGAACATTTTTTATAATTGGTGCGTTGGCAGTAAGCACGGGAATGGTAACTGTTATCTTGCGGCAACTGCAGCGCCTTCCAGATTGAGCAAATAGATTTTCCATTCGAGTCCCCCTGTATAGCCACCTAGGCCTTTTTTCCCAACAACCCTATGACAGGGAAGGAAGATTGGCAAGGGATTTCTACTCATTGCTTGTCCAACAGCTCTTGCTGCACCTGGTTTACCGATCTTTTCAGCAACCTGCTTGTATGTAAGACAGCTGCCATAGGGTATTTCTTTTATGAATTCAAGCACTTTCATTGAAAACTCAGGCAACTCAAGCAAATAAGGCAAATCAAATCTCATCCTTTTTCCTGAAAAATATTCCATGAATTGATCAGTAAAAGGGCTCAGAACCTTTTCAGGAAGGAGTTCCTTTGAGAGTTTCACCGAAATGAGTTTTCCGCTATCCACTGTGAGTGTTACTGAACCCGGAGAGATATTGATTATTCCTGTCTCTATCATTCTGATTTCCTCCTTAATTGAGTAATGAAATTCAAGTTACGAGCTGATTGGTAGTTCGGCAATTTAGCTTTTAGTATTTTGCCGGTTCTTTTCTTGTTTTTCAACGAATGAATTGTTGAATTCGCATTATCTGCCAAAGCTCTAATCTTCCAATCCGCTAAACGAGTCTATTAACAATTGTATGTAAACTCATAACTTATAACTCATAATTCATAACTCATAACCACCATACACATTTAGACTGACCCGGGTTGCTGCACGGTTATCACAAATTACGAAAGCCCTGAATCAAGCGCTATCCCATAATCGTTTCAAGGGCATTGAATTCCACGGGGATTATTTTTGAAACACCATCGGTCATTGTTATACCATGAAGTACCCGGGCTGCCTCCATGACGATTTTGTTATGGGTGATAACCAGAAACTGGGTTTCCTCCGCATGGCGATTGAGCATTCTTCTAAAACGTTCTGCATTGAAATCATCCAGGGGTGCATCTACTTCATCAAGAACATAAAAAGGGCTGGGTTTTATGCTTAATAGCGCAAAGACCAGTGCAATTCCAACGAGGGCTTTTTCACCGCCAGACATCAGTTGCAATTTCTGAAATTTTCTTCCAGGGCGTTTCACAGAAATTTCCACACCAGCTTCCAGAATATCTTCTGCGGGCATCAGTTTTATCTCTCCTATCCCCCCATCGAATATCTCCTCAATATATCTGGCGAAGCTGGCATTTATTTTTTCATAAGTTTCCATGAATATAGTTCTTGCTTCATTGTCAGTTTTTTCAATGAGGTCAGAGAGCTTTTCCTTTGCCTTCTCAAGATCTGCCTTCTGATTCGACAGCTCCATAAAATCGGCATCAACAAGCTTGTATTCTTCTATTGCATCAAGGTCAACCGTCCCTAAAAATTTCAATTTGTTCTTCACGTCGTCCAGTTCTGTTTTGACGTTGTCGATCTCTTCACGCGTCAACTCAGGGATATCTGAGGTATCAACGCCTTCAAGTTCTTTCAGGATCTGCTCTATGCGCAATTTTGTTTCCTGAATCAGAAGCTCCATTTGATGCATATTTTCACGTTTCTTTTCTCGCTGTTCTTTCAAAGCGTTTATTCCGTTTTCAGCTTCTTGAAGCCGATTAAATCTTTCTTCTTTGCCTTCCCTTTGGTATCTTATGTTATCGAAAAGAGATTGAGTTTCCTTTTTAAGGGATTCGAGCTCCCGATTCTGCTCATCAACCTGTTTTCTTAGCCTCTCAGAATCTGTTTCCAGCTGATTTAGTTCCTTTGAAAGGACACCTATTTCTTCCTGATTGCTTCTTTTTTTCATGGTTATTTCTGTAAGCTCTTTTGAATATTGCTCTTTCTTTTCATACAGGGAGGCCAGCTGAAGTTTTGAGTCAATTATGTTGTTCTGGATGTTTTCCAGTTTCTTCTTTTCCTTTTTTAGCTCTTCTGAAAAGCTTGCCATGTGCTCTTCAAGCGAAGATTTTTCTTTAGAGAGATTCTGGAGTTCATCGGTCAAGGATTCTCTCTTTTCATGGCTAAAATTAAGCTTTGTTGTGTATTCCTCTTTTAGTTTATTCAGTTCTTCGAGTTCTCTTTTCAATCCTTCGCTTGTTTTCAGTAGTTCATGCATCATGCGGTTTATAGTTGCACCCTTTGATACCACTTCATTGAGTTCTTCCTGTAAAACCCTCAGGTAGCCCCTTAATTCCATAATATCGTCTTTACGCCTTTGGATTTCTTTTGCTATTAATTGCAGGTCTTTTTGTATGTCCTTTTCTTTTTCCACAAGAAATTGAATTTTTCTCTTTCTGGCTATCAAATCAGATCTGATGCTATCACCAAGATAGCCACCTGTTATACTTCCACCAGCAGACAGCAATTGACCATCTACAGAAGCAATCCTACCTCTGAAGGAAGTTTTTCTTCGTATATCGATTGCATCGTCTAAATTTCTAACGATTATTGCATTGCCAAAGAGGTATTCCGGTATTATAGAATATTTTTTATTGACTCTTACAGCTTTGGCAGCAAAAGCGAGAAAACCCGGATGCTTCTTAACCTCTAAATCTTCGCGAAAGTTGCTCTGGAGCAAATCAAGAGGCAAGAGAGTTGCACGACCGATTTTGCTCATTTTCAAGAATTCCACAATTCGCTTAGCTGTGTTTGAATCTTCGACTACAATATCCTGCATGTGCCCACCCAGTAAAACAGTAATGGCGGTTTCAAAGGCTTCAGGTACGTCTATAACATTCGCCACAACATCCACAAGGTTTTCAAAGGTATCCCTGCGTGTGAACACTTCTCTAACTGCTCTTGAAAAGCCCTGATATTCTTGCTGTTGCCTTTCAAGGGTTGTTCTCTCAATCTGAGTTTTTCTTAAGTCAGCACTGAGGAGTGCAGATTTTTCTTTGAGCTCCTCAAGCTCTGTTTCATAGTTTTTCAATTGTTCCTTTGCAGAACTTATATTTTCTTCTAGCTCCTTTTGCTTTTCAGAACTCTCACGTCCTTTTGAAGCAAGCCCCTCTATTTCTTCTTTCAAGGCATCATATCTTTCATTTTTAGAATCAATCTGGGAGTTGATTAAGTTAAGCCTTCTTGTGGCATCTTCACGAAGACCTTCGAGCTTTTCGAGCTCTGCTTCGATTTTGTTAATCCTTTTGATAAGAGACTCGTGCTTCTCCTGCTCTTTCAGCCAGTCTTTTTCTTTTTCGCTGTATTTTCTAACTATTTCATCACGCTCTTGTTCAATCAATTTCAGCTGATTTTCCTTTTCTTCGATTTCTCTGAGCATGCTGTCGCTGATCATTTTAAGTTCTTCTTTGCGCTTGTCCAGTTTATGGATCTCTTCTTTTAGCGAATCCAACTTTGTGCTTACTTCGATGAGTTTGTTTTCTTTATCGCTAAGCCTGCGGGAGTACATTTCTTTGAGTTCCAGCAGATCGTTCTGGCGCTTCTTGTATTCTTCAAGTAGCTGAGTAAAGCTCTCGATTTCCTTATCCATTTCAGAGAATTCTTGTCTTAGAGTACTCCAGCGTGATTCCTCTTCAATTAATTTTCTTTGGATCTTTTTGAGTTCTTCGGAAATTCTTTCGCGTTCTTCTTCGTGAGTTTTAAGTGTTTCCCTTTCAATTCGGAGAATGTTTCCGTAGTAGTGTTTATTCAACCTGACCAATGAATCTTTATATTCCAGATATTTTTCTGCACGTTTTGCTTTAAGGTACAAAGATTTCCTTTGCTTTCCAAGCTCAAAGAGTATATCCTCCACCCTTTCAAGATTACTCTCTGTTTGAGCGAGTTTTGATAAAGCCTCCTTCTTCTTTTCCCTATAAATAGCCGTGCCGGCAGCTTCTTCGAGCAAACTTCTTAGTTCATAAGGAGAAGCTGTTATTACTTTATCTACCTGTCCCTGTCCTACTATTGAATAGAGCTCCCTGCCGACGCCCGTTCCCTTAAATAGCTCCTTTATGTCTTTTAATCTTGCAGGTTTGTTATTCAAAAGATAATTGGATAGCCCTTCCCGGGAAACTTCACGCCCAACAGTTATAGTACCTTCCTGAGTTTCAAAGATCAATTTTACTTCGGCGACATTGGCGGGTGGATTTTTTTCCGACCCGGCAAAGATGACATCCTCCCTATTATCCGCTCTGATGCTTTTCATCGATTGTTCCCCAAAAAGCCATCTAATGGCGTCGACGATATTTGATTTTCCGCTGCCATTTGGGCCTACAATTGCTGTGATTCCTGAATCCACATTCATTTTTGTGGGGAAGGCAAAACTTTTGAAACCCCTTATGTACAACGATTTCAATTTCATCTAAACACCCCCATATTTGCCGTAACTCTTTCACATAAGTCATCGATATATTTATCTATATCCACTGCCAGAGAATCCTTTTTTGAGAATTCCAGAGTTATCCCTTCTTTTTGAAGATTATCAACAACATATCTTTTGTATCCCGTAAAAAACTGCCTGTATTTAGCGTTGTCTGGTAAAAGCAATTTTCTGGAAGAATTCTTGCTCGAAATTAGTCTAAGGATTTCCAGTGCAACTTTGCTTTTTGCCAGATCGCCAAAGGCAGGATGATAAGGTCCCGCAACTACTTCTTTGACTGTATCACCATAAAGACACAATCCCATTCTATTTACTTTGATGCCTTTTGAGGTCAAAATAACGTACATTTTCCATGTGATTTCCAGAGCATTTTCAAGACTTTGTGGCTTATATTCGCCTCTAAGATACATCTCTTCAAGTGCTGTTCCTTTAAGAACAACAGCCGGATGAATACGACAGGTTGAAGCGCCGAGCTGAGCCACTTCAATAGCAGAGATAAGGTCTTTTTCCTCTGTATCGTAGGGTAAACCTGTCATAAGATGCATTCCAAAGGGCATGTCGAAGCTTTTCAATAGTTTTGTAGCGTTATAAACATCGTTGACATCATGCGGACGTCGTGAGGCTTTTAGTACATCCTTGTCAAAGGACTGAACACCCACTTCGATCAAAGAAATAGGGTATCTGCTCAAGAGCGAAAGTTTTTCGGAAGTTATTTCTTCGGGAGATGTGGAAAATCTGATAGCCTTCGCATAACCTTCACGAATAAAACGCATAGAAAACTCTAGATAAGCAGCCATTACTTCTATCGGTAGACCTGTAAAGGTGCCCCCATAAAAGGCTATTTCGACATTCGTCTTATCCTTAAAGTATCCATGATATTTAACTGCAACATCATACAGCTTCTCGAATTCGGGGAAATTCGGAAGCCCCGTTGCGCTATATTCATTGCAAAAGATACATCTTGTCTTGCAGCCTGCATGTGGAATAAACAATGGAATGATATTCATATGAATATTATAACCCAATTTCGCTTATAGCGAAAAAAAGCTCCCTTTCGGGAGCCTGGCTCCAGCGGAGGGACTCGAACCCCCAACCATCCGGTTAACAGCCGGACGCTCTGCCGATTGAGCCACGCTGGAACGCACAACTATTTTAACCTGAAACTTCACAGTTTTCAAGGGGGTGACTAATTTTTTCAACCTTTCTCGTCGCAACCAGGGAAGTTCCCATTCCATCAATGTTACGTGCTAAAACATCTCCAACATTTACCGGTGCCTGTACAGAAATCCTTCTTATTTTCTTCATCACGTCAAAAATTCTGCTTTTTTCGATTGGGGAATCGGTTCTAACCGATACCAGCGGGACATCGCCACATAAAACCTTCACGCTGGTAGTTAAAATCCTTTTCGGGCTAAATAGTTCATCTTTGGCATATTGCTCTCCGCGGGGGCAGCGATTTCCACTTATCTCGTATCCACCTTCAGGTTTTGATTCGACGAAAATCTTACAACCGACAGGGCATACAGTACACGTTATATGACCTTTCATTCTATCACCTCTATTTTTACAGGCCCTTTTAATTCTTGAAGTTTATCACGATTGACAACAAAGTTGATCATTTCACTGGGAACCCCGTAATTGAACGGCTTCTCTATCCCCAGCTTCTTTATTATCACAGTTCCTTTGTCCATGGGCTTTTTCAATCTTATATAGATTCTCAGGTGTTCTTCGGGGGTTATATATGTCGGAACGAGAACTCCAACATTTTTCCCTCTGATTACCGGAATACGTTTTGATTCTCTTTTTTGGTCTTTGACAATTTTCGAAGCGTTTTGCCCGGCTATCCAGCCTTCTGCTGCAACGTAATCAACTAAATCGAAAACAGCCACATTATTACCCGCAGCAAATATTCCCGGAACATTTGTCTCACAGGTATTTGAAACAGCAAATCCCCTGTTGATAGCATCTATTTCAAGGTTCTCACCCAGATCTTCTACCTGAGGGATAAGTCCGGCTGACAGGATGAGGGTATCGACATTAAACCACTTTTGTGTTCCTGAAATGGGAGTGAAATTCTCATCCACTTCTGAAACCAGAACTTTTTCCAGGCGTTTGTTTCCTCTTACCTCTACAACTGTATGTGATAGGTACAAAGGAATATCATAATCCTCAAGACATTGCACGACATTTCTTGTAAGCCCTCCAGCATAGGGAAGGCGTTCTACCACTCCGAGAACTTCCATACCCTCCAGAGTCAGTCTTCTCGCCATTATCAATCCAATATCACCAGAGCCAAGTATAAGAGCTCGCCTTCCCGGCAATGTGTTTTCAAGATTGACCATTCTCTGAGCCAGTCCGGCTACATATATGCCTGCTGGTCTATCTCCTGGAATTTGTAAAGCACCAAAAGGTCGCTCTCTCGCACCTGTTGAAAGCACAATAGCCTTTGCCTGTATCGTAAAAACTCCTTCAGGCGAGATAACTTCTACATATTTGCTTTTCGTATTTATATGCCTTACATAGGATTCGCTTATGACCTTTACAGAATGCTCATTCATCTCTGATTGTAGTCTAAAGGCAAATTCCGGGCCAGTTAATTCCTGCTGGTAAAATTGCAGGCCAAAACCGTGATGAATACATTGATTTAATACACCACCGGTTTTCTTTTCCCTTTCGAGCAGAGTTACCCTTACGCCAGCTCGCGAAGCTGAAAGAGCAGCAGCCATTCCCGCAGCGCCTCCGCCAATAACAAGTACATCGGTTTCAAGATGTTCAATCATACTCTCACCTTCCCATTGAAGAGAGCAGTTCCTTCTTCATTCAATCTGACTTCTGAAAGCTGTATTTTCAGTTCTCTCGCTAAAATTTTCGCTATCTTCCAGGTGCAAAATCCTCCCTGGCAACGTCCGAACCCCGCTCTTGTCCTAAATTTAACGCCATCAATACTCCTTGCTCCTTCATGAATAGCCTTGATTATCTCTGCTTCTGAAACCTGGTTACACTGGCAAATGATCCTTCCGTATTTCTCATCGTTCCTGATTTTTGCAGCAATTTCATCAAGATCACTTTCTTTTACTCTAAAACTATCCGGAACGCTTTTCTTATCTGAAACTCTTTTTGTGAGATTTATAGACATGCGGCGTTCCAGAATTTCCTCTATCACATATCGAGCAATCGATGGAGCCGCAGTTAAACCTGGAGATCTTATAGCTCCTACAGTTACAAAATTTCTCACCCTGTCACTGTTCTCAATGAAAAAATCTTTTTTCTGAGTTTCAGGTCTCAAGCCTGCAAAGGATTTGATTATCCAGTTTGGTTTTGCAATGCCGGGAACAAGTTCATTTCCAGCAATAATGACTTCTTTGATGCCTTCCAGAGTTGTGGAGACATCTTCTGGAGTAAATTCCGGGAGGTTTTCCGAAGTAGGCCCGAGAAGCACGCCCCCATCAATAGTCGGCACAACAAGCTTTCCTTTACCTTTTTCGCTTGGAAGCGGAAATATGATATGCTTAACCATTTCAGAAGCCTTGTGGTCAAGCAAAATATATTGTCCCTTTCTCAGATATACCTGGGGAGTAGGAACTCCAAAGATATTTGCAACTTCATGATAGTAAAGACCCGCAGCGTTTATTATTATGTCGGCCTCGATTTTTCTTCCGGATTTAAGCTGCAAATATTTCACTTTACCTTCGCTCACCTCTCCACCGACAACAGCATCACCTCTGACAAGTTCCGCTCCAGACTTTTCTGCTTCTTTAACAGCGGTAATGGCAACCATCCAGGGTTCTGTTATTCCCGTATGCGGGCAGTGCAGTGCATATTCAAATTCCTCCGAAAGATAGGGTTCGTATTTTTCAAGAAAATCCCTTCCAACAACTTCGATGCCTTTCACGCCATTTTTTTCGCCCCTGCTAAGCAGTTCTTCGAGTTTTTCCAGATCTTCTTTGCAGTTCCGGGCAACTACAAATGAGCCTGTCCTTTTCAGTGGAATTTTAAGTTTCTCGGCTAATTCTTCATAAAGTTGATTCCCTTTATAACACAGTTCCGCACGAAGGCTTCCAGGTGGGTCATCATATCCTCCGTGGACAATAGCTGAATTGGCTTTTGTAACTCCAAGCCCAAAATCATGGTTTTTTTCGATCAGAACTATATTTACTTCATAATGCGAAAGCTCATAAGCAAGAAGCGAACCAATTACGCCACCACCAATAATTGCTATCTTCAACACTATCCCTCCAATAAAAAAACCACGCCAACACAGGCGTGGTTTTCTCTCAGCCTCTACCACTGCATATATTATATTACCATATATGTGTTAATATAGCAAACAAAGGGAGTACGTATTCTGTCGTATGATTATGGAGGGATTTAATGCTGACAAAAATCATAGCTGCACTTTGGGAAAGTTCCATACCTCCCGAAGAGATTCCTGTAGATACCATATTTCTTTTAACAGGAAACATCATGGAGATAGGAAATGTAACAAAGAAATTTATCAAAGCAGGTAAAAAGGTATACGTGGATATCGATTTCGTTGCTGGATTGAATCCCGATCGTTATGGGATACGCTTTTTGAAAAATCTTGGAGTGACAGGTGTAATAACAGCGAAAATGCACACCTACCGTCTATCCAACGAGGCTGGTATTTCTGCGATCTTACGTTTCTTTGCCCTTGATTCCAGAGCGGTAGAAAAGGGTATTGAGCAGATTATCAGAAACAGGGTAAATGCAGTCGAAATTCTGCCGGGAATTGCCGCATGCAAAGTTGCAAAAAAACTTCGTGCTGTTGAGAGAAATATAACAATAGTCGCAGCCGGTCTTGTTGACAACGAAATCGAGGTAAGAAAGCTGCTCGATTGCGTTGATGCGATTTCAACAAGCAAAAAAGAACTGTGGAACTACAAATAATGAAAAAAGCGGAGCCAACGGGCTCCGCTTTTCAATGTGCTTTCACATTATCTTTCCTGTTTGAACATCAAAGAACCTCAAGCCTTCATCAGTCACAATCAACAAGATCTTTCCATTCTCGCCTGGTAAGAGTTTGTCGATCCTGCCAGAGATGTTTATATCGGCGGTAACGCCGGGATTAACAGGCACTTCAAGGTCAACAACAGATAATCCCTTGTCAGTAGCGGCATAGAGCGTATTTTCGATGAGAACCATATCTTTTGCCAGATAATAACCATCAATATTCTTAAATGTTTCAAGGTCATCAAAAGATACATAAGCTATGCCACCGCCAAAACCTGTTGTACCAATGTATGCAACATCATCTCTGATTTCTATGGAATTCGCAATACCCTTTATCTGGTCTGTGATGTTTTCCGGAGTTTCATCAGCATATGTCACTCCATTCCACTGGAGCATAACCAGACCGTAAAGGGTGTCTGCTACGAGAATCGTGCTGGCATCTTCAGAGACTGCAAGGTCAGAAGTGCTTACGATCTTACCATCCCTGTAAAGCTCAGCTTTCACACCGGGTAACCCATTTTTCTGAATCGGTAATCTGTAAATGCTTTTACCGAATCTACTTGCGCTTACTATGTACAGATAATCGCCATAGTTTTTCAATGTTTCAGGATTGATGAATGCGTCTCCTTTTATCTCGCTGATAACCAATCCCGGTTTAACAGAAATCAACGTTCCATCGGTCTTGAAGGCATAAACTGTATTCTTGTAAATAACAGGCTTGACACTATTGCTTATACCGGTATTTACCAGTGTATAGGTCTGGGTGTTGTAATCTTCTGTGACAATGGCGAGTTTCAGTGCATTATTTTCAACATATGCAACTTTGTCCAGAATGCCTATGGTCGTGAAGGAAGCCACTGCGCTTTCCGAGAAGCCGCCCTTTCCATCATAGGAATCTACTTTCCAGTAATATGTCTTATTGCCTTCAAGTATTCCTCCGAGTTTTACTGTTGTTTCGGTTGTGCTTGCGATTTGAGTCATCACTTCTGGTTTTTCACCAATATAAACAACATAGCTTAGAGCATCACCATCAGGATCCTCTCCGGACCATTTGAGGACAGGGTTCAACACTGTTCCAAGTGTTCCAGGTTCCGGACTGACTATAACAGCATTCTTGGGATTTGCGTTACCCGTGCTGAAAGACCAAATATCGGAATTCGCAACACCTTCGTGTTCATCCCTTACCTGAACCTTCCAGTAATAAGTGCTGTTCCCTTTGTAAGAGCTGAATACATACGATGTGCTGGTTGCATTTGAAAGGACTATATTAGAATCGTCCAGCTCTTCGGTTGTTCCAAGGTACACATCATAATACAACATTTCATTGTCGGGGTCTTCACCCTGCCAGCTGAGCCTGATGCCATCTGTTAGATCAGTTGCACCATCTGAAGGTCCAAGCAGGCTTACAACAGGGCTGTTGTTAAACGTCGTGAAAGTCCATGTTGTAGAAGTTGCTTTATTATCAAATTCATCTATTGCAACCACGTACCAATTGTAAGTGCTGTTGCTTTCAAGGGACATGTAATCTGTTATGGTTGCATAGTTGGTAGTAAGACCCCTCACAATTGGTGTGTCGTTCAGATAAAGGTCGAAAAGTACATTGCTGCTGTCAGGGTCTTCATATTCCCATGAAAGAATAACATTTCTCGTATCTACACCAACCATACCATTTGTTGGTGTAGGAGATGCGATTACAGTTGGAGAATCCGGCGTTTCAAATTTATATAGTGGTCCTACTTCCTTCGTGGTATCCGGCATTTCAGCTACAACTCTCCAGCGATAATCTCTGTTCCCGGGCAGATTCAAGCCCTCAGCAAGAACGAAGCTTTCTCCACCGGTTGATCTTTCAAATATGGTTTCTCCCTTTTCATTAAAAATCCTGAGGGTGTAGTTTACAGGTGTCGCTTCACCAGTGTATTTCCAGCTTAAAGGTGCTTTGCCATCGAAATAACTGTTGTTTTCAGGATTTGTGTATACAAGCCTGGGAGATGCCGGAGTAATCAATACAGGTGATTCAAGACCTGTTTGATTTCCCTGTGCATCTTCGGCTTCTAGATAGAAGTAATAGCTTTCATCTGGATTGAGGGCACCATCATAAATGTAATTGTTTAAATTAATCCCGGTTGCAACCGGTGTTTCTTCCCATGCGTTCTTGTTTGTCCCGAAGTATACTTTCACAATTACATCAGAATTCTCCGGATCAACGGCGTTCCAGGTGAATTCAACAGGAGTGGAAACACCGTAGTGCCTCAATTCATCAAAGTCAAAGGTAATAACCGGTGGGTTATTTCCAGTCATGAACGTATCGGCTTCGCTTATTCCCGTTTTGCCAGCAGGGTCTTTTACTACAACCCAGTATGTGTAAGTAGCATCAGGAGAAAGAGCAAAGTCTAGCATGTATTCCGTTGTGTTCACTCCAGCCGGAACTACTATTTCATCGCCGAATTCCGGTTTAAGATGAATTTCTGCTTCAACCACTATATCGTCATTGTCACTGTAAGACCATGAGAAAGCGGTACCAACAGGATTTACAATGCCGTTCTGATCCTTTTTCACTGCTACATCGTTCACAACCGGGGCCTGGTCAAAGGTATTGAAAGCCCAGATGTCACTGGTTGTGGAGGCATCACCATCAAAGGTTGTAACTCTCCAGTAGTAAGTGGTGTTGGTTTCAAAGGTTCCTTCAACCAAAACTTTTGTTATTCCTTCTTCTGATACTTCTTCTCCAGACTTTCTCGCAACAATTTCCGTAAAGCTTGAATCTCTTGAAATTTCTATTTCATACTTGAGTTTATCGTTGTCAGGGTCACTGCACATAAATTCCACAGTAACACCCGGGTCAAAGGCAACTTCCGTTGCATTATTTTCTGGAAGCACTAATGCCACAGGGTTTGGTGCATTATTTGAGGTGAAGAAGGTCCAGGTATCTGATCTGTCTTTCGCACCTTTTTCATCAACAGCCTCCACATACCAGCTGTATGTCGTGCGAGATCTCAATTTCTCAAAGGTATATGCCGGAGAAACCACAGGAACCTGTGTCACGTTTCCTTCAGGATCAATTACCACCAGCTGATAATTGATAATGTCATCGCCTTCGGGATCTTCGGCTTTCCAGCTGAATTTCACATCAAGAGGATTTACAATTTCGCTTGCTGCGGGTGTCAAAAGTTCAACAACAGGAGGATTATTTGTAGCAGAAACTGCTAATTCCTCTGAACTCTGACCTCCAAAAGCGTCTTTCGCAACAACCCTGATAATATAGTCAGTAGCACTCTCAAGATTTCTCAGAATGTAAGTGTTAATTGTCAAATCGGTTGCAACTTTGGTTTCTATTCCTCCAGTGACTAAGTAGATATCGTAGATTAATTCGTCCCCTTCCAGATCGGTAGCTTCCCAGGAAAGGGTTGCTTCTGTTGTGATTAAGCCACCTGTCGGCTCTGTAATTTTAACTATTGGCGCATGGTTCAACGTAGCAAAGGTAGCTTCTTTTGAGCTCACAATTCTTCCATTTTTGTCAGTTGCTTCCACATACCAGCTGTACTCTGTGTGCCCTTCAAGGCTGGGGGCGGTGAAGGTGTTAGCTTCCGTTTCCTCTCTGAGAACTTCTTCTGCACCCTTTTTCAAAACAAAGCTGTATTTCAGAGACCAATAATAACCTTTGTTTGACTGCTCCCAGCTGAAGATGACAGGTTTGGTAGCATCGACTTCCGTATTAACGGGTGAAAGGAGACTAATAACCGGTGCGGGTTTAGATTCTGTTTTGAAGCTACCTGTTACAGAGCTCACTTCCCCGCCATGTCCGTCTCTGGCAACAACGTGCCAGTAATATGTTTTCCCAAAATCAAGTTTATCCAAAGCATTCAGCCTAAAACTGTTATTGGTTATATCTCTCTGTGAGAAAACCATCTGAGAACCTCTTAGATCGCTTGTGATATAGAGGTCATATGAAATGGTATCTCCATCAGCATCTTTTGCATCAGTCCAGCTGAATGCAATATCAACAAGCTGAACTTCTTCTCCCCTACCGGGAGTTAAAAGTGTAGGTGCCACAGGTTCAGAATTCTTGAAGGTAAAAGATATTGGTTCTTCTGTCTCGTCTGATTTCCCTCTGTTGTTATAGACTTTGACTTTCCACCAATAGTTTCCGTGGGGTTCTAACTTGATATCATAGTTGAAGTCATATAGATTCTCGGCTGCGGATGAAAGAACTCCTTCTACTTTCTCCGCTACCAGTTCAAGCGAGTCAGAGCTTTTGCCAATGAATATGTCAGCGTACAAAGGTTCTTTTGTTCTCTTATAATTGGCCTGAAAACTCAATGTAATGGGCTCGCTGTATTCCAAGCTGGTCCCGGCATAAGGCCTGTAAGAGCCTTCATCGATAATCGGTATTGGCTTAGGCCAAAAAACAATTGCCAAAATCACGGCGACAACGATGATAGACGCCACGATCGCCAGCTGTTGCAAGGTGAAACCCTTTCTTTTTCTGGTGGTGTACACGTTAATCCCTCCTCAGACACGATTTTTATTACTATCTACCTATAATTTTACATCATTTAATTTCCTAACCTGACGAGCCTCTATGTGAAACCTATTGCCTTCCTTTTCCACAATCACATAGCCGAGCTCAATTCTCTTCTCAAAAGCCCTTTTGTTGCTGCCGTCTATCGCTTCAACAACAGGTTTCCAGGTTCCAGGGTTAGCATAGAACTTCTTTTCTCCATCTACATGGACAATCCTCAAACTGCTTCTGTGATTGTGCCCCATTATGCATCCGTTAATCTCTGTCGGAACAACCTTTGGAAGTTCATCAAATCCGACAAAATATCTACTATCCATTATACTCTTAAAACCGTTATCCCGGAAAGCACCGAGAAATTTTTTAGCACTTCTGAAAAGATAATCCGTTCGCTTAACTGTTCTGATATCCATAATAAATCTCACTATGCGTTCACCAATTTTCATCCCCCCATACCGATTAACGAATAATCCGGTAAAAACCTCATATAAGGATAATTTGCTTTGAGCCAGGCTTTCGAGAAATCTGTTTTCAACATCTTTACGAAGGTCTCGTTCCACAGATTCATCAGATCAAGTTTGAGATCGTAGAAATCACGGATATATTGAAACCAGTTAAAAACATCCAAAACCGGGCTCACATTGTGATAGTCCTTTAAAATGTGCTCTGGCACATTGATACGCTGCAAATTACTATCGAAATGCTCAAGCATGTAACGTGACATATATTCACTAAAGGGAATCAATATCTCCTTGGTTTCTCTGTCTACACTTAACCTGTTAACGGCATCAAACTGATTTCCGTGAAGGGTAAGAATTCTCATTTCAGGATCAAAATAATATGGCAGGACACTTACTCTTTCCAATCCCCCAAAAGCTTCTGCCAGATGTTTTCTCAAATCGCTATCGAACAGCAGATAATAGTCATGGTTGCCTATAACATATACTATTTTGCCTGTTTTGCTAAATCGCTGGAAGGCTTTGAATACACCTTCATGCCGCTTTGTTATCGAATCAATGAGATCACGTGATATTCCCCGGGTATCGGGGACGAAAATTGAGGATCCAAAAGACATAGCCAGGGATGAATTCACAAGCTCAAGACCGTCACCTGCTATGATAAGCTCATCGCACCCAAAATCAATAAGCTGATCAAGAAACTCAATCAGCTCGGCGTCAAAGCTAAAATCATCTTTCCCCTTCCCGTCACCTATATGCAAATCACTTATATAAACTTTTTTCATATCCCCAACAAATTTTATCATACTATAAAGCCTTGGACAATTTCCTGTTTTTCAACAATTTTAGGGAGTTTGTACAATTTTTTATAAAATTATGAGACAATAACTCTGAGGTGTTGTCGGTGTTTATGCTAATAATTGATTGGCTTTTGTCGCTTGTATTGATTCCCATCGGGTGGAGTAATTTTTTTCTCGGCGGTATCATGAGTTCTCTTATTGCAATTATCATGAGAGGTTATGAATATAATGTATTAACCGATAGATCAAAGCATATTGTATCTATTATTGGGTCGATATTCCTTGCGATATTGATTTGTTTTTTGCCTTTTAATGCTCTTGTTGCATTTCCAGCATTTGCAGCGACAGCAGTCAGATTTTTCTTTTCGCATTTGATCGCAAGATATGTTCCAAGGCGTAAAGAGTTCATAGAACCATCTTCTTTTCTATGTGATGAGATACAGTTTAGAAAATACGACAGGGTCAAAAGGTTTCTGGACATTTGTTTTGGATTGATACTTTTTATTGCTGCTCTTCCGATAATGGCTTTGCTGTGCTTGATCATGCTCTTAACAAGCGGCAAACCTATAATAATAACCCAAAAAAGAATAGGCTTATCGGGTGAATCTTTTGACATGTACAAGTTTAGAACTTACACAAATGGCGAAAACAATAAAAGAGTCACACCTATAGGAAAGATCCTTCGCCCTTTAAGGCTTGATGAACTTCCTCAAATTTACAATGTTTTAAAGGGGGAAATGAGCATTGTTGGACCAAGACCTGAGTTGGAAGAATTTCATATTATGGCTAAAGAAAATATTCCTAATTATACGTGCAGGTTAAAGGTTAAACCGGGAATAACAGGCTGGGCTCAGATAAATTACAAATACACAACAACTTTGGAAGAATACAAAATAAAAACGGCTTACGATCTTTTTTATGTTAAAAACCGTTCTTTAATCCTTGATTTGAAGTGTATCTTGAAAACCCCATTTACTCTTCTTGAAGAATTCTTTGAAGCAGTAAAGAAACACACTAAACTATGAAAAAACCGGGCCACCTGGCCCGGTTTATAATTATTCAACTTTTTCAAGTTCCTTTTTTCTTTCCAGAGTGCTTTCTTTTCTGTCCTTATAATGAGTATGCAGCAATTCATGAGAGAGATGGCTGAGCGGTTGTCCAAGATATTCTTCATATAATTTCAAGACTGCGGGATTCTCATGGGATTTTCTGATAGTTGACATTTCATCAATTGCATATATGGCTTCCATACGTCTTTCCAGGTATCCAGGTTTATTTGATTTTGGCTGTCCGCCACCACCTATACAACCACCGGGGCAAGCCATAATTTCAATGAAGTCATAATAAGCTTCACCACTTCGTAGCTTTTCAACCAGGTTTATCACGTTTGAGCCACCATGTGCAACTGCAACCTTTATTTCTCTATCGCCCAGGTTGACAACAGCCTCCTTGACTCCTGTAAAACCTCTTACATCTTCAAATTCAACTCTGGGAAGTTCTTTGCCGGTATAGATTTCATAGGCAGTTCTCAATGCAGCTTCCATAACGCCGCCTGTTGTCCCGAAAATGGCTGCGGCCCCCGTTGATATACCGAGAGGTTTGTCATATTCTTCTTCTGGAAGTGATTCATATGGGATCTTTTTCATTTTTATGAGTTTTCCCAATTCACGGGTTGTAAGTACCACATCGACACCATCAACACCCTTAACCTTTAGCTGTTCCCGGGTAGCCTCATCTTTCTTGGCGGTACAGGGCATTATGGAAACAACGAATATATCCTCAGGTTTCTTCCCGATTCTTTCAGCAAAATATGTTTTTGCAAGTGCCCCAAGCATTTCATGGGGTGATTTAGCGCTCGAGAGATTTTTCGTATATTCAGGATAGAGTTTCTCCATCAAATTTACCCAACCTGGACAACAGGAAGTAAACATGGGGAAGTTTCCACCATTTTTGACCCTATCAAGCAATTCCGAACCTTCTTCTAAAATAGTCAGGTCGGCAGCGAAATTTGTATCGAAAACATAATCAAAACCAAGCCTCCTGAGAGCTGCAACCATTTTTCCTGTGGTTATTGTTCCCGGTTCTTCGCCGAATTCTTCACCAAGGGCAACTCTTACAGCCGGTGCAGTTTGAACAATAAGGACTTTTTCGTGTCTGTCGATTTCTTCGAGAACTTTTCTGAAATCAGGTCTCTCTGTAATTGCGCCAACGGGACATACTGTGGCACATTGTCCACAATTGATACAATCAGTAGCGGCGATAGGAGCGCTCAATGCTGGAAGGGGAAGTGTATAATGCCCCCTGTTGACCATTGAAAGAATGGAGAGTCCCTGGAGTTCTTCACATGCTCTCACACAACGACCACAAGCTATACATTTGTTCATATCCCTGAAAAGCGAAGGGCTTGATTCATCATAGGGTGTATTCCTCAACTCTTTAGGGAACATATCTTTGACATCAAATCGATAAATGAGATCCTGGAATTCACATCGCCCGTTTACGTCGCAGGTCATACAATCATTCGGGTGATTGGAAAGAAGCAGACCAAGATTGAACTTCACAGCTTTCTTAACACGGTCAGAATTGACTTTGATTACCATTCCATCTGCCACTTTTGTTGCACAGGCAGGTGCAAGATTCCTTGCACCTTCAACTTCAACAACACAGACACGGCAAGAGCCAACCACGGAAAGTGCCGGGTGATAACAAAGGGTTGGAATGTCATACCCAATATCGCGACAGGCTTCAAGTATTGTTTTGTCTTCATTCACCTGGTACTCTTTACCGTCAACAAAAATTGTAACAGGCATTAACACAAGCACCTCCATTCGGTAGCAACCAAGCACGAGATTGTGAATTTTCTGTCAATCAGATTTTAGCATATATAAATAAGGATGTGAAATTTATAACGTTAAGATTTTCTATCAAAAGTTTTCAGCTTGCTGGCCTACACGACTTTATGTAACCAGACTTTGGACACAATTATCAACGCTGCAACTGTTACTATTACCAGGTTACTGATCAACATTGCATACCAGATGCCTGTCGTCCCCATAGATATGCCGAAAAAATAGATCAAAGGAATTCTTATTAACCAGAGACGGGAAATGTTTACGATCATCGACAGTATGGTGTGTCCGGCTCCTCTAAGAGCTGCATCAAATATGTTAAAAGTAGCAAAAAACGGAATCGATAACGAGACAATTTTGAAATATTTTATCCCTTCAACAAGAACATCAGGCTCGTTAATAAAAATCATCGTTACCTCTCTTCCAAAGAAAAAGGTCAACGTGCATATTGCTCCAACAATAAGCATACTCCAGCTTGATGATTTCCAGACAACTCTGTAAGCATCTGATTTCTTTTCAGCGCCGAGATACTGCCCAACCATTGTCGATGTAGCCTGTGCAAGACCAAAGGAGAACATTGTGGCAAGGGATGTTACCCTGTTTCCAACACCTACTGCTGCTGTTGCAACAGGACCATATCGCGCGATCATTGCTGTGATTATTAGAAAAGCAAGTGAAGTTACGGAATTTCCGAATGATGAAGGAAGACCAATTTTCAAAATCTTTGTTACCATCTTTTTTGAAGGAATTAAATGCTTTATGCCAATTGCAAAACCTTTCTTGCCAGAAAACAGTAGGTACATAGCAAAAACAAGTACAACCCCCCTTGAAATAACCGTTGATAGGGCAGCACCGAAAACTCCCATTGCGGGAAATCCTATCCCAAAAATCATCATTGGATCAAGTACGGCATTAAGCAAAACTGAAATCATGGTTATTCTCATTGGTGTAATTGCGTCTCCCCAGCCAATAAAAATTGAATTTACCGCGAAAATTCCAAAAGCAAAGGGGGTCCCAAAGAATATAGTCGACATATAACTTTTTGTAAAAGGAATCATTTCAGAAGGAATTTTTAGCAATTTGAGAATCCCCTCACTAAATATTCCTCCAAAGACTCCAACAATTATCGCAAAGGAAAAAACCACACTGAGTGTTTGTCCTGCAGCTCTTTTTGCGAGTTCCTTTTCTCCTTTTCCAGTATATTGAGAAACAAGGGCTAAACTTGCTACAGTTATCCCACCTCCAATTGACAGGACTAAAAATATCGCCGGCCAGGCGATTGTCGGAGCACTGATTTCGAGTTTTCCAAGTTTACCTAACCAGAAAGCATCTACAATGTTATATAAAGTCTGCAAGAGCATTGACAGCACTGCTGGCCAAGCTAATTTGAACAGAGCGGCTGTCATATCTTCTTTAAGTATATTTACCCGACTCAAGTTAATCTCTCCTTGCCATTAATCAGGATTCCTAACTATATTTCCAGAAAAAAAACGGGGTCATAAGACCCCGTTGTATTTGAGGATTCACTTTATTTCCGATATGCCCCTTCTAATCGTGAAAATTTGAGGTTGATAGAGTTCGACAGGTGCTCCTGAGGGAAGTTCAGCTGTTTTTGCGAGTAAGATTCCACCTAAGAAGCTACCCGAAACAACATGCTTTGTGATAGTGAGATTGTAAACCGAGCCAAGTTCAACATTTTTTGGTATTTCACTATTTAAAAGAGCTACCTTCTCAAAAATAGCATCGTCCTTTTCCTCTATGTTATTGATTTTTATGTATGGCGCTTCGATATTGTCAGTAAAAGCCTTTACATAAACAGAGGAATTGAGGAAATCTGAGCTTTCAAAGTTCACCACACGTCCGAATTTCTGAGTTTCGATATCGGGTTGCCACAAGGCATTCCACTGGCTGTAAATGGCAACCATTTCCGGTTCCAACCTGCTGTCTTCACTGTTGATGCTTATCAGCCAGACCCTTGCAAGAGTTATCTCTTCACCTGAGATATTGTTGATTTTTAACGGCTGCGCGAAAAGTTCTGCGTAATTTGATGGTCCATCCAATACAGCACCAGCTTTGAAGAGATTTACGTATTCCTGGAAGGCTAGAGCCCCGTAAAGCGTTGTTCTAACATCAGTTACAGTTACAGCGTCTATCAATTTACCTATCGTATCCATCGAAAGTAGTTTTCCATCAAAGTCATAGGCGTTTGAGTTAGCAGGCACAGCAAGAAGATTCAACTGATCCTCTCCAACTACTCCAAAGAATAGATTGCTGCCATTTGTGCCGAAAAGGAGGTCAATACCTGTCAGGTCAATTCCCGATGGCTCATCAAGCTGTTTTTCAAGCTCCCGGGCTGGAATTTCCCACAATGCTACTTTTTCGCCTGTTTTTGAATCCACAAAGACCTTTGCACCAGGAATTTTGTTTATATCGATTTTTATACCTTCCAGGTCACTGAAATACAGAGCTCCTGCTTTCTCAAAAAGACCTTCAGTAAATGTCGATATTGTAGGTTTCATAAGGTTAGCATTGTTGTGAGTGTTCAACCTGAATTTAGGCCAGAACCCCTGGGCTAAGCCACCGCATTCTGTATCAAAAGCATAGAAATTCCTGTCATGAGAACCTATATATACCATTCCATTATCCGTAATAAGCGGACTTGCCCATACCCAGCCATTAGTTTTCCATTTCCAGTAGAGTTCTCCGCCCTTTTTCAAGGCATAAACAGTGCCATCGAGGGAGCCAAAGATTACAGTTCCGTCAGCTGCAATAGCCGGTGTAGAGTGAATGGGACCATTGGTCTCAAAGCTCCACATTACATCACCATCACTACTAAGGGCGTGTAATTTGTTGTCGTATCCACCAAAATAGATAGTGCCATTTTCAGATATGGCAACTCCTCCTCTAATTGGATCTCCAGTATAGAATTTCCAGACGAGCTGTCCGTCTTTATTAACCCTGTATAAATAACCATCATCGGAGCCAAAGAGCAGGTCGCCGTTTTCTGCAATAGAAATATCTGCTTCTATCCAATCCCTGGCTTCGAATGTCCAGTTTACATTGCCATCAGAATCAAGTGAGTACAGGTTTCCGTATGATGTTCCAACATACACAGTGCCGTCTTCGCCAATTGCTGCGCTGGATACAATTTTTCCGAGAGATTTCTGCCATAGTATTTCGCCGTAACTATTAAGGGAATAGAATAACCCTCCGGTTGTTCCGAGGAATAGCTTCCTATCGCCATTAATCACAATAGTTGATTCAATTCCACCATTCAACATTACCGTCCAGTTAAGAGTGCCGTCGGATTTAATGGAATACAGATAACCTGATTTGTCACCGATATAAATATTGCCGTAGTCATCAACAACTGGTGAGGATTTGAAGCTGTCATTCGCTTTGAAATCCCATAATACAGCTCCGGTTTCTTTGTCCAACGCATAGAGCTTTCTGCCAACTCCTACAAAAATTGACGAATCGTTTTCCGCTGCACTTGAGTAAATCAGGTCATCGGCTTTCAAATGCCATTCTGGCTCAAGTACCACAGTAGCAAATCTCCAGAATTCCGATTCTGAACTCTCTGAAACAGGCCAAAGATCTACTGCTTTTACTTTCCACAAATAATTCAGACCTAATTTAAGATCAGCAACAGCAAGATTGGTGTCAGAGGTTTCTATTTCTACTGGAGTTTCCTCTGATGGACCATAGGATACGATGTATTTCATGTCGTCTCCATCCGGGTCTGTTGCTTTCCATTTAAAGATAACATCTGTAGTTGTTTCAGCGTTTTGTTCAGGTGAGAGCAGCTCAATTACCGGTGCTCTATTTACATCAACAACTTTAAATGGTATGGAAATTCCCACTTCATCAAATCCATCAGAAGCGGTTCCTTCAAAGACAATGTCCTTTGAATTTATCCCGGGGTTGTCATGGGAAACAACATCATAATCGGGTCTGTAGAAAATTTTGTTGTCACTTACAACCAGTCCTTCTATCGAGTAACTTATTACATCACCATCGATGTCGCGCTCCGGAAGGAGGATTTCCGCTTCCGAGCCTTCATTTACTGTAGTAAGGCTAACTGGCTGAACTGATAACCGGTTGATACTCTCAAAGAAGAGAGAGTCGCTTTTGCCTGTGCGCGAATCACCAGTGACTCTAATATCAGTAGCTTCTATCCAGCATTCGTAACTGGTGTGGGGTTTTATATCAAGAGTGTACTGGCTTTCTTCAAGGCCTTCAATAGTGATTGTCTCGCCTGTTTCAACGTCTTTGAGATGGAAGGTATATACTAGTTCGTCACCATCGAGATCACTGCCAGTCCAGCTAAAAGAGGCTTTTAATACAAATTCAGTTTCAGTAGATACATAGGACATTTCAGGAGTGGTGACCACCGGTGAAACGTTTGTATCGGAAATGATTATGGGATAAGTGATTTCGGTAACACCACCAAAACCATCATCTGCAACAACAGTAACTGCATATTCACCGGCCGAAACGGGCATTTCCATTGACCCATCAGCACCATTTTCAGAAAGGTTATCAACGTAAATCCAGAAATTACCTTCTTTATCAAGAATACCAATACCCGATTTCTTTTCAAAACTCAAATTGTCCCCATCAGGGTCCTGGAAATAACCGCCGAAATTTATCCTGTACTTCTTTGGGTGCTTATCGGCTTCATCTGGTTCTTGCAATTTAAACTGCGCCTCCATAGCAACAGGGGGATGGTTCGCAGTTGTAAAATTCCACAATTGACTCGATACGACCGTGGCATCATCTGTGGCTTCTACTTTCCAGAAATATTTTGTATGAGGGAGAAGTTTTACAGTGGCTGATGTTTCATTAAGCCTTGTAAAGCCATCAAAAGCGTCCACTGGCTGCTCATTTGCCCTGAAGAACAGGTCATAATGGAGCGGATCATTATCGAGGTCAATGGCTTCCCATGAAAGCGTAATTTCTTCTGCATCAATCACACTGCCGTCCTCAGGTGTGGCCAATTCAACCATTGGAGGCCTGTTAACGTTTGTCACAATGACTTTTATGGAGAAATCAACGCTGTCTCTCTTATCTGACACAACCAGGTTAACATTGAACTCCTTAACGCCTTCCAGTGTTGTCACCGCTTCGTAATCTGGATATACAGATAAAGTTGAGTTTTCAAGAGAAAGTCCCAGATGTTCTGGACCGTCACCAGAAAGTGCAAATTCAAGTTCATCACCATCAGGGTCATGAGCAAAAGCGCTGAGGTCTATACTCTTCTCTTCCGCTTCTTTTATTTCCAAAACTATATTAGATACATAAGGCAAGCTGTTTTTCGTTCTGAAATGAATAAGATCTGATTCTGATGTAAGTCCATAAGCATCTTCTACTTTTACTTTCCAGAAATAGTCAGTATGAGGGGCAAGGACAGCTATAAATTCTGTATTTTCAGTAGTGAAGGAATCCATTTCTGTTTCAGATGTTCCGTAATATATAGTCGATTTGACTAAATCATTAGGGTCTGAACCGTCTTCTATATCCGGATCTGATACATTCCAGGAGAACGTGACTTCGGTAGAGGTTTCGGTATCAATTGCAGGGGTATTTAAAACCACTTCTGGCCTTCTATTAACATTGTACACTGTTAGAATGAAGTCATCAGATGAGGTGAGTTCCCCATCACTGACCTTTACAGCCACCCTATATGTTCCTGAAGAAGCATATGTTGGAGTATAGATATATTCAGAGCCTTGAATTTCTCCAACGGATTCCGGAAATAGCTCAAAGCTTAATGGATCACCATCTTCATCAGAAGCAAAATCAAGAAGGTTGATTCTTAACGGGTGCTCTTCATCAATTGTTACATCCTGTAAGCTTATCCGGGGTGAGTGATTGGCTGTCTTAAAAGTGAATACTTCGCTTTCAGTCTGTCCGCCTCTTCCATCTTTTGCAACTACTTTCCAATAGTAGTGGGTGTTACCTTTGAGATCTTTTGCTTTTATATCGAGCCTATCATGATCTGTCATCCAGGGTGTATTGAAAGGAAGCTTATCGCTGAGGTAAACGTCGTAGAACAAGAAATCCCCGTCTTCATCTTCGGAATACCACAAAAGCAATATCCCATCTTTATCATCTTCAATGGAAAGCTCTTTTCCATTATCGGGGTAAAGAAGCTGGATTTCCGGTGGATGATTTGGAAGGTCCTCAGGTCTCATAACTTTAACAACTACCTCGCCTTCAACAAATCCTTCATTTGAAGAAACCTTTACTCTTATTGAATATACGCCAGTCTCTTCAGGAGCCCTCCAGACCGCTGTCCCATTTTTATAGTCCCTGATGATCTTTCCTTCTTCAGGTTCCCATATATATGACAGCATTCCGTTGCCAACCGCATCACATCTCAAAAATACTCTTCCGCCTGGCCCTGTTAACATAGGCTTTGCAGAAACCGTGTTGATTTTAATCTCAATGGCAAATGCAACACTGACAATGAGTATAACCAAAGCCAGTATTATTGCTCCTTTTCGCATAACTACACCCCCTGTATGTCATATTAAATCCTTTGTATAAAAACCAAGGGCTCGGGAGCCCTGCACAATTAAAAATATACCAGAAAAGGAATTGACAAGTCAATGATAAAGAATAAAAATAAACTGTTTTTTGATTGTTTAGTTCGTCAATTTGTAACAATTATGAACCCCAAAAAGTTATTTTAAAAATCGATCGTTTATTAGCAACTTCTAATGATATACTTTTTTAAGGACATCTAAGATATTAACCCTAGATGGAAACATTAGTGGGTTTACTGAATTCAAAACATTTATCCAAAGTAGCTCTCATTTCAGGCCATACCTGATAAACAGAGTATAAGACATGTCTCAATCAATAGCAGGACTGCAAAATTTATTTCTCAGAAAATATTTATCACCTTGGCAATGATAGTTACTGCACAACAGGAAAAAAACATCTTTTAGGGGGTGCATTTATGTTCAAAAAGGTCTTTTGGCTTCTTTTGATCGTATTAATCTCTGCTTCTGTATTTTCCTTTACAGCTTATTCTGCTGGAAAGACCGCTGAAGATTTTGGTGGAAAGAGCGTTTTGATACTCCATTATCATAGATATGACGGAAATTATGACGGCTGGAATCTCTGGATATGGCCCCACAAACCTGAAAGCCTGGCTGGCAAAAGCTATGAGTTCGACCATGAAGATGACTTTGGACCTTTTGCAATTATCACCTTTGATGAAAAATGGGAAGAGCTCGGGTTCATTGTAAGGCTAGGAGAGTGGGAAAAGAAAGATGTAAACGCAGATAGATTTGTTAAGATCCCCGAAAACGGTATTGCTGAAATCTGGGTTCTTGAAGGAGAAATGGATTTTTACATCGATCCCGACGAAGTTGATTTGAGCCCCAGAATAAAAGCGGCTTTCCTTGATAATTTCACAGAAATCTACGCCTATCTCTCAACACCCTTTAACACCAAGGAATGGAAGGAAAAGGTTCAGGTTGCAGTTGATGGGCAACGTTACCCCATAAAGAGTGTAACAAAGGCCGATCCAACTGATATTTCAACTACTAAGTACATAAAAATTTCCCTGAGCAAAGCGTTGCTTCCTGAAGACATTTCTAAACTCATTCAATTGAATATCGATGGCTATGTAGAAAGAATTGTTATATGTAGAAAAGTCCTTGACGATGATGCCTTTTATTATTCTGATGAGTTGGGAGCTATTTACAAAAGAAATGGCACTGAATTCAGAATCTGGTCTCCCGTTTCAAGCTCAGCTTATTTGCTTCTATATAATGATTACAATGAATCTAAGCCTGCTGAAATAATCCCCATGGCTAAAAACAGCAAAGGGGTATGGACTGTCACCGTATCCGGTGATTTGCATTTGAAAGCATACAAATATAGATTCATTTCATATGGCAAGATAAGGGAAACGGTTGATATGTTTTCAAAAGCTGTAACAAAAAACGGGCAAAAATCGGTAGTGGTTGATCTTTCGCGCACAAATTTCAGCGGTTGGGAAGAAGATATCAGACCATCGTTGAACGCCTATGAAGATTCCATCATTTACGAAATACATGTGGCCGATATCACAGGAGACCCTTCTACTACAATAATCAATAAGGGGAAGTATTTGGGCTTAACGGAAAGAGGTGCCTCCAACTCGCTTGGAGTAAAAGTTGGGTTGGATCACCTTGTTGAGCTGGGCATTACCCATGTTCACATAATGCCTATTCAGGATAGTTATTATTTCAGAGAAGGCGAAGAGGACCAATATGGGTGGGGATATGACCCTTACTTATACTGGGTTCCGGAAGGCCATTACAGTACTGACCCTTCAAATCCTTTATCCAGAATAATCGAGGTCAAGAAAATGGTAAAGGCACTTCATGATAGTGGTATAAGGGTTATTCTTGATGTTGTTTACAACCATACAGCACAAACAGGTCCAAATTCACCCTTTGACCAGACTGTCCCGACTTATTTTTACCGAACAGACCATACCGGCGCTTACACGAATGGATCTGGCGTGGGTAATGAAATAGCCACCGAAAGACCTATGATGCGAAAATTCATCGTGGATTCGCTTTTATATTGGATTCGTGAATATCATGTTGATGGTTTCCGCTTTGATCTTCTGGGACTCTTTGACGAAGCTACAGTGAATGCCATTGAATCTGCTATACACGCAGAAGATCCTACCATACTGATTTATGGAGAACCCTGGGGTGGTTGGGGTGCAAATATCACCTTTGGAAAGGGCGATCAAAAAGGTATGCATATAGCTCTTTTTAACGATGGCATAAGAGACGCAGTTATTGGAAGCGTTTTCAACAAAAAGCTCAAAGGCTTTGCCCTTGGAAGCCGTGCCAAAGAAACAAGGATAAAAAGAGGTATTGTAGGGAGTATTTCATTCGATAGCAAAATATATGACTTCACTTCAGACCCTGAAGAAACCATAAACTATGTTAGTTCTCACGATAATCTTACTTTATGGGATAAAAATGCGGAAGTGGTAGGGCATGAAAATGTCGAACTCCTTAAAAAGGCTCAAAAACTTTCTAATGCGATTATTTTGCTATCTCAGGGTATTCCTTTCTTGCATGGCGGCGTTGACTTTTGCAGGACAAAATACGGAAATGATAATAGCTATAATGCCGGGCTTGAAATTAATATGTTTGACTGGAAACGCAAGGCTGAGTTTTATGATGTCTTTTCATATTACAAAGGTCTTATTGAACTTCGAAAAACTCACAATGCATTCAGGATGCGAACTGCTGATAGCATAAAAGAGAATTTGGTGTTTCTCAATACACCGCAAAAACGCATGGTAGCTTATCGCATTAACGGAGAAGCTGTCGGCGATCCCTGGAAAGATATTATCGTAATTTTCAACGGCAACTCAACGCCTGTTTTCTTCAATCTTCCCGAGGGTGACTGGAATGTAGTTGTGAACGCTGAAAAATCAGGCACTGAGATATTAAAAACAGCCGGAGGTGTGATAAGTATTGCCGGTACAAGTGCTTGCGTACTGTATAAATAACGGGGAGGCTTCTTTATGTATACTGCTTCTGTTTTGAATGTTCTGGAAGAACACTATGAAAATCCAGAATATTCAGCAAAGAACTGCAAGGAAATTCTTGCAAAATATGGATTTCGCGTATTATATCAGAAAAATGTAGAGCCTATCATGAGCGTTCTTAAGGAAGCTATATTTTCTGCTTCCAGAAAAAGTGAACTGGTTGTGGTTATGGGCGGTACCGGGCTTCTTTGGGAAGACATCGCCACCGAAGCTTTGCTTTCTCTTATAGATAAGAGGGCTCAAGGTCTTGAAATATCAATGGTACACAATGCTTTGAAAAAAGATCGCGAATTTTCCCTTTACCGTTGCGCCGCCGGAACAATTTTAAATTCGGTTGTTCTTTCTATCCCCGCAAAAAATGAGAGCATTGAGTGGTATCTGGAACCTGTTTTAAACACTATAAAAACTTTGCTGAACGAGTGGAGGAAAAAAGATAATGATGCTATCAAAACTAACCGGTAAGTATATTGCAGTTGAAGGTGTAATAGGGGTAGGCAAAACAACACTGGTAAGGTTCTTATCCCGTCGATATTTTCTTCCCACTGTTCTGGAAGTCGTTGAGGAAAATCCGTTTCTTGGGAAGTTTTACGAAGATATGGATAGGTGGGCTTTTCAAACCCAGCTATTCTTTCTATTAAGCAGGTTTGATCAGCAAAACGATCTCGCCAGGAAACTGAAAGAAGGAGCAGGGATTGTCTCAGATTATATCTTTGAAAAAGACCATCTCTTTGCTTCTTTGACTCTTAAAGATGAACAGAAAATGCTTTATGAAAGAATCTTTGGCCTGCTAAAAGAGCAGGTCCCCAAACCAGACCTGGTGATTTATCTTTATGCTTCTGTGGACGTACTCATGTCAAGAATAACCCTTAGAGACCGTCCCTTCGAGAGAAGTATGGACCGCAGTTATATTGAGCTCCTTGCAGACACTTATGAAGCCTTTTTTGAGAAATTCACCAACACACCTGTTTTACGGATAGACACGACTAACATCGATTTTGTGAAGAACGAACATGATTTGAATTTCATCTTTGAATTGATAGAAGGGAGATTTCAATCATGATTATTGGTATTTGCGGTAACATTGGAGCAGGAAAATCATCTCTTACGTCTCTCCTTGAGAGGGTGCAGGGATTTACACCCGTTTATGAAGCCGTTGACGAAAATCCTTTTCTTAAGGATTTCTATTCTGATATGAAGCGCTGGGCCTTTCATTCACAACTGTTTTTCCTTATAAAGCGTTTTGATTTTCTTAAAAGAGTTGAAGATGAAGGTAAAATCATCATTCAAGATAGGACTATCTATGAAGATGTGGAAATCTTCGCCAAAAACCTTCATCTAATGGGGTATATTGATGAAAGAGATTGGAGACTTTATCGTGATACCTTTTATACACTTTCCGATCATCTCAAAGCGCCAACGGGGATGATTTACATAAAATGTTCGGTACCGACGCTTATTGAAAGGATTAAAATGCGTGGAAGGGGATATGAAAGCAATATCGAACCGGAATATCTGCAACGATTAAACAGCCTTTACGATACATGGTTTGAAAGCTATACAGCTTCAGAAAAGCTGGTTATTAATGGCGATACCCACGATTTTATAGCAAGTAAAAAAGATCAGCAAATAGTATTAAAAGATATTTCAGATTTTGTGAAAAAACTTTCAGCCGGGGTTCAATCCAGCTTGTTCAATGGTGAACCATGACAGGATATTTAGCAATCGGTTTTGGTGGTTTTTTTGGTGCTATAACAAGATATGCTTTCAGCAAACTTGTAAATGAGCGATATGGATTGCTAAGCTTTCCTTTTGGTACGGTTGCCGTAAACATTATAGGTAGCTTTGGCCTTTCATTATTCTTGGCGTTCGCTTTCAAGAAAACAGAGGTGAGCAGGGTTTTCTATCTCTTTTTTGCCACAGGTTTTTTGGGAGCCTTTACCACCTTTTCCACGTTCACTTATGAAGGGTTGAAGCTTTTACAGGAACAGTCTTTTGGCGCTTTTAGCTCTTATTTTCTGTTGAATGTTTTTGGGGGGTTCATGGCAGCTTTTTTGGGATTTATGATCGGAAGAGCCTTGTAATGGGGGGATACTTATGGAATATGGCTGTTTGAAAATCTATTTTGGTGAGGCCGATAAACTAGGGGGAAAACCCGCCTATGAGGAGATTGTTAAAATGGCCTTTGAAGAAGGGCTTAAAGGAGCAACTGTCTATCGCGGAATAATGGGTTTTGGCTTAAAGCGCCATTTGAAAAGGTCAAATTTCTTCACTTTAAGCGAAGACTTGCCTGTAATCATTGAAATTGTCGATGAGTATCCCCTGCTGGAAGCATTTATTTCAAGAATAAAGTCCAGGGAGCTTGACGGACTTATAACGCTTTCAAAGATTAATTACTCTTATCACAAATAATCTTTTCAATAGAACTTATATCAACAAATTGGATTCCTGCTTTAGCGCAAATGCCGTCAAGCACAGCATCATTACCAACCATAATACTGCGCTCAGGAGGGAATCCAATCATTTCCAATATGTACCTGTAATATTCTATTGATGGTTTAACACTGAAGCTGTTTTCCATTGAAGTAATATAATCAAAAACTTCTGGATTCAGGCCAATCCAGCGAATGCGTTTTTCAATAGCAACTGCAGGAAATATTGGATTCGTGGCAAGAACGATTTTATGCCCTTGCTTTTTTAATTTCTCAACGACTTCAATAATTCTTTTTCTTGGCTTCACAAAACTTCGGAGTTCATTGTATGTGGTGTTATAGAAATTCATAAAAAAGTTTGCCCAGTGATCCGGGTTCCGGGAGCCTATTTCTTTTGCAAAGTTGTCCATGAAAAAGTCGAAGTTGTTCCTTCTATCATCTTTTCCTACAAGAGCCTTCAAGGACGAAAATATGGCCCTTTTGATCTTTTCCGTCTGCATGGAATCTCCAACATACTTTGAAATCAATCCGAAATATGTTTGAATGAACTCTTCATCTGAATTTTCGGTCAATGTCCCGTCGAGGTCAAAGAGATAACAAAATACCATAATAAAGCCTCCAAATTTATTTTCATAAAGTAGTATACTACGAAAATCTTTTGATGGTTCAAAAATCAATTCTGATAACGGGTGTTAACCAAATGACATAGTTGCTTTAAGTTGAAAATCAATTTAATGGTAAAATATGCGTTGAAATAAAGAGTTTTCTAAACTATAATGTAATGGAGTGTATCAGGAAGGAGGACCTGAAATGGCGAAAGTATGTGAGATTTGTGGAAAGTCCCCATCAACCGGAAATACTGTAAGTCATTCTAACAAGAAAAATAAGCGCTGGTGGAAACCCAATGTACAAAAAGTTAGGGTTCTTGTCAATGGAGAAGTAAAAAGAATGAGAGTATGCACCAGCTGTTTGAAGGCTGGCAAAGTACAGAGAGCAGTTTAATGGCGCGCATAGCGCGCTTTTTTTATCAATATGCTGAGCAGAGAAACTTTTCTGGAAATAGACCTTTCAGCCTATCAACATAACATTCGCTTCTTCACAAAAAAGCTTTTCCCGACAAAGGTAATGGCCGTTGTTAAATCCAACGCATACGGTCATGGAGCTGTTGAAATCTCGCAGGCGGCAATTGAAGCGGGAGTTGATATGCTTGCTGTTGCTTTTCTGGAAGAAGCTATAGAATTGAGGTCTGAGGGAATTAACGTTCCTATATTGATCTTTAATTATTTTAATCCCCGATATGCCTCTGAAGCCTTGAAAAATAATCTGACAATAACGATTTATAGCAAACAGCAACTCAATGAAATCATAAGGTACGTGCCTCATGGATTAAAGGTTCATTTGAATCTGGATACAGGCATGAGAAGGCTGGGGCCCAGTGTTGAAGAAGCGTATGAATTAGCAGAAAATATCTTAAAAGCTGGTTATGAATTGGAAGGTGTTTATACGCACTTTGCTGTTGCCGATGAAACAGAAGAGCGATTTACAATCGCTCAAATCACAAAATATAGGCATTTCATTGAAAAGTTGAAAAAAGCAGGTGTTAATATAAAAATGCTGCATGTTGCAAACAGCGCTGGTTCTTTGCGGTTTAATTACCCTGTATTCAATTATGCCAGAATCGGAGTTGCCAGTTATGGACTGCAGCCATCGGAAGAATTTCTGATTGATGATCTGATTCCAGTTTTATCCTGGAAATCTGCTATTTCCTATGTGAAAAAAATAAAAAAAGGTGATAGTATCAGTTACGGCAGAACTTTCATTGCACCGCGTGATATGATAGTAGCCACAGTGCCTGTTGGTTATGGAGACGGATACAGCAGGGGTCTTTCAAATAAAGGGGAAGTGTTAATATCCGGAAAGCGTTGCAAAATTGTCGGGAGAGTTTGCATGGATCAGTTTGTTGTAGATGTCAGTAACCTGAAGCAGAAGCCAAAAATGGGTGACGAGGTTGTGTTGATAGGGAAACAGGGAGAAGACCATATAACAACTGAGGAAATTGCAAGATTACTCGATACAATAAATTACGAAATAACCTGTGCGATAACTTCCAGGGTACCAAGGATCTATCTTAGAAGGGAGAATTCACCATGAAACTCAGAGATATACTGGGCGAAGATGCAAAAAATTTACTAAACCACGCTTCTGGTGAGAAAGAAAAGAGCTTTGTTTCTGAAATGAAGCCGGGAATGATTGTTACCACTGATCTTAAAGTGATTTCAAAGAGGCTTCAAGAAGCTAAAGATGGAAAAAAATTTCTTTTGCTGACACTAAGCGACAGAACAGGTGCAATAAGAGCGATAGATTGGCACAATGCTGAAGAAAACGATACAATAATCCCTGTTGGGGCTGTTGTCAGAGCGCGTGGAAAAGTTGTTATCTACGATGAAAGGCTGCAATTGAATCTCGATTCCCAAAAAGGATTGTCGCTTTTAGAAGAAGGAGAATATGATGTGCAAAGGTTCTTAGCCATCACAAAACGCAACGTAAACGAAATGTTTAATAAGTTGCTCTCATACATAGAAAACCTGAAAAATGATTACTTAAAGAAATTACTTAAGATCTTTTTCGAAGAAGACAAAACTTTCATAAGGGCATTCATCAGCGCTCCTGCCGCTGTAAAGGTCCATCATGCTTATAAAGGCGGATTGTTGGAGCATACACTTTCAGTAGTTGAGCTCTGTGAGTTTTTGTCAACAAAGTATCCCGAATCAATTGACAGAGATTTGCTAACTTCCGGAGCTCTTTTGCATGATATTGGAAAAATAAAGGAGTACGGGATTGGAAGTTCCGGGATTGAAAAGACAGATGAAGGTGAGCTGATCGGTCATATTTCAATCGGTTTGGAAATGGTGAGCACAAAAATAGAAAAAATACCGGATTTTCCGAATAATTTGAAAACTGAATTAAAGCATCTTATACTCTCACATCACGGTGAGATGGATTGGGGATCACCAGTAGTACCCAAAACCACAGAAGCCATAGTATTGCACATGGCAGATAATCTTGACTCTAAAATAGCCCAATTCAGAGAAATAGAAAACCGTGAGTTTAATGGTTCTGGAAATAGCTGGAGTAACTACGACCGTTTCCTGAATAGAAGAATTTACATGAAAAATCGCGATATGATATAAGAGGTGGTATTTTGTCTAAGACGCTTGTAATTGTAGAGTCCCCAGCAAAAGCCAAAACTATTGCAAGGTATCTCGGCAATGGTTACGAAGTGGCTTCATCAAAAGGACACGTGCGAGATCTTCCAGCATCTGATTTTGGTGTGGATCTTGAAACCTTCGAACCCAGCTATGAAATTCTGAAAAATAAGACCAAAGTAGTCAATGAGCTGAAAAGGTTAGCAAAGGGAAAAAGAGTCCTCCTGGCTTCTGACATGGATCGCGAAGGCGAGGCAATCGCATGGCATCTTTCTAAAATATTGAACCTTCCAGAAGACGAAAAAAATCGGGTAATTTTTAGTGAAATAACTGAAAAAGTCATAAAAGATGCTGTGAAATCTCCCCGAAAAATCGACTCCAATAAAGTAAATGCACAGGTCGCAAGGCGTATCCTGGATAGAATCGTGGGCTATAAATTAAGCCCTTTGCTCTGGAAATCTCTGAAACGAGGCTTGAGCGCTGGCAGAGTCCAATCTGTCGCGTTAAGGTTTATTGTTGAATTAGAAAGCAAAAGAGCTGCATTCAAGCCGCATTCCTTTTACAAAATCTTTCTGGAATATAAGGGGAAAAAGATACCTCTAATTGAGCTCAATGGGAAGAAATTTAACAACAGATCCATAACCAGTCCGGAAAGAAGAACTCAGATAATCCAGGAGCTTTCAAATATAACGCTTTATGTTAAAGACCAGAAGAAACGCAAAAGCATTCGAAAACCACCTGCTCCTTTCATAACTTCAACATTACAGCAAGCCTCAATAAACGAACTTGGCTGGAGTGCTTCAAAGACAATGAAAATTGCCCAGCAACTTTATGAAGGAGTTGAAACACCTGAAGGCACAATAGCATTCATAACTTATATGCGGACCGATTCTACAAGGATATCGACGCTGGCACAGGAAAAAGCAAGATCGGTAATAAGGGAACACTTCGGAAAAGAATTCGTTGGCTCAGGAGCCAGATCAAAAAAGGCCAAAAATGTGCAGGATGCTCATGAAGCTATAAGGCCAACATATCCAGAAAAAAGCCCTGAGCGCGTTAAGCAGCAAGGACTTCTCAACGGTGACCATTTGAAGCTTTACAATCTTATCTGGAATAGATTTATTGCTTCCCAGATGGCAGCTGCGGAATATGAAGTTATAGAAACCATAATCGCCGATGAAAAAAGCAAATATATATTTAAGTATACAAAAGAAGCACAGCTCTTCGCAGGCTTTGAAAAATTATATCCGAAAAGAGGCGAAAAGGAGAGCCTGAATATTAATCTGCCGGTTGGATCGGAGTTCAAAGCTGATAAAGTAATATGGGAAGAAGACAAGACCACACCGCCTGCAAGGTTCACAGAAGCCTCGCTGGTTAAAGAACTCGAAAAAAAAGGGATCGGCCGTCCTTCAACATACGCAACGATCATTTCCACATTGCTTGATCGGAAATACGTTGTAAAGCAAAAACGCGAACTCGTTCCAACAATTCTCGGAAATATTGTGGCCGATTTTCTCAGTAAAGGATTTCCGGAAATAATCGATGAAAGATTCACTGCAACTATGGAATCAGAACTCGATGAAATAGAAAAGTCCAAGAAAGAGTGGAAAGAAATAATCAGAGAATTCTATGACAGTTTCGCAGAGGATCTTTCGAAAATTACCAGGGCTATTAGATCAGGTGAATTAAAATTACTATATCCTACTGACAAACGCTGCCTGTGTGGTGGCGAAATGAATATTGTCTTTGGCCGTTATGGTGGTTACTTGAAATGTTCAGCCTGTGGTAAAAATGAAAAGCTGAACATGGAACTGACCGCTCCCTTGCTTGATGGAAGGGTTTTGTTATCTAATCATATAGATAATGCTGAAAATAAAGAGACTCTTCTAGAGGAAAAATGCCCTGAATGCGGTTCACCTTTAGTTACAAGAAACGGAAAATACGGGAAGTTCATAGCTTGCTCTTCATATCCAAAGTGCAAATATACCAGAAATGTCACAATAGATGCACCGTGTCCGAATTGCGGCGGTGAGGTCGCGAAACTCCGAAGCAAAAAAGGAAAAACATATTTTAAATGCACTTCCTGTGGCGAATTATTCTGGAATGAACCGGCAGGAAAAAGTTGTCCTGAGTGCGGAAAAAGTCTTGTGTACCTCACAAAAAAAGGCGGGAAAAAGATACTTTATTGTGAGAGCTGTAAAAAGGAAATAAAAGAGTGAAAACATGAGAGAAAAGGTTCTCGTTATCTATGGTGGATTTTCACTTGAGAGAAAAATTTCCCTGATAAGCGGCCAAAGAGTTTCCAGAGCACTTAAAAAGCTTGGATATCAGGTGACTGCCTTTGACCTTCAAAGGGAGAATTTGACTTCTCTTTTGAATCTAAAGGGGCATGATCTTGCTTTCATAGCCCTGCACGGAAAATTCGGAGAAGATGGCAAAGTGCAGTCTCTCCTTGATTTGCTAGGGATAAAATACACGGGTTCGAATGCCCTAACAAGTGCTATTTGCTTTAATAAAAACATCACATATCGCTTGACTAATGGCATAACATCTCAACCAAAGCATATAAAGCTCTCATCTTGCAATGATGCTGAAATATCTAACTGGAAGCATTTTCCGGCGATTGTGAAACCCAACGCTGAAGGTTCCAGTATCGGCATTGAACTAATAAGGGATCCAAAAATGTTAAAATCTTCTCTGATAAAGGCTACCAGATCATATGGTGAAGTATTGCTCGAAGAATTCATTTCAGGTAGAGAATTGTCCATTTCTGTTCTGGAAATGAACGCCAGACCTGTTGTCCTGCCTATACTTGAAATCAATCCTAAAAGAGATTTCTATGACTATGAAGCCAAGTATACCCGTGGACTTACGGAATTTACCGTTCCTGCTTCCTTGAGTGCTAATCAAGTTAGAAGATTAGAGGAACTCTCGTGTGATATTTTCTCTTCTTTGGGTTGCAGACATATGATAAGGATAGATGGCATCTTTTCAGAAGATGAATTTTATTTTCTCGAAGTGAATACGATTCCAGGATTGACAGAACTCAGTGATTTACCCCAGTCGGCTACCGCTTTTGGAATGAATTTTGAAGAGCTTATAAACACAATAGTAAGAGAAGCTCTGGAAGAAAAGGAGGTGCCTCAATGGAACAAATGCATGGAACAACTGTAATTGCGGTAAAAAAAGGAAATAAAACAGTTATAGCCGGTGATGGTCAAATAACGCTTGGATCTACAGTTATGAAGGGTACGGCAAAGAAAGTTAGAAAACTCGGTGACGGGAAAGTCCTGGCAGGTTTCGCAGGTTCTGTTGCTGACGCGCTTGCACTTTTTGAAAAGTTTGAGGAAAAGTATCGGGAGAGCAATTCAAGCTTGCTCAGAGCAGCCGTAAATCTGGCAAAAGAATGGCGTACTAATAAAATTCTGCGCAACTTAGAAGCCCTTCTTCTTGTGGCTGACAAAGAACATATCCTTCTCATATCAGGAAACGGCGAAGTCATACAGCCCGATGAGGAAGTTATAGCAATAGGTTCTGGCGGTTCTTACGCTCTGGCAGCTGCAAGAGCCTTGATGCGGAATACCGACATGGATGCCGAAGAAATAGCACGTAACGCAATGGTGATAGCAAGTGAAATTTGCATTTATACGAACTCTAATTTTGCGATTGAGGTTTTGGAGGTGAAATAATGGTTGAGATAGATCTTGAATTGCTAACGCCCAGACATATTGTTCAGGAACTCAACAAGTACATCATAGGTCAAGATGATGCCAAAAAAGCTGTTGCGGTTGCACTCAGAAATCGCATAAGAAGGCAAAAACTGCCGGAAGAAGTAAGAAAAGACATAGTCCCAAAAAACATCTTGATGATAGGCCCAACTGGCGTAGGTAAGACAGAAATCGCCAGAAGGCTTGCCGAGCTCTCAGGCGCACCCTTTATAAAAGTCGAAGCAACCAGATTTACCGAGGTAGGTTATGTCGGAAAAAACGTTGATTCAATGATAAGAGAGCTCGTTGATGCAGGCGTCAATATGGTAAAGACCGAAAAGATGAAAGGGGTCGAAGAAAAGGCACGATTTCTTGTTGAAGAGAGAATACTCGACGCCCTGGTACCCGGAGCCAGACCAAAAGCCCAGCAGCCACGGAATATTTTTGAACTCTTTCAGGGAACTCCCCAGCAAAGGCCTTCACCTGATGAAGCGGAAAAAATAAGGCAAAAGCGCGAGGAATATCGCAATAAATTAAGACAGGGAACTCTTGAAGATTTAGAAATCGAAATTGAAATGGAAGAGCGCGGACAATCAATGGTGATGATTCCCGGCATGGAGGATATGGGAATTGACATGTCGAACATTCTCGGTGGAATGATTCCCAAGAAGAAGAAAAGAAAAAGAGTTAAAATCTCAGAAGCACGAAAAATCCTCTTGCCTATTGAATCAGAGAAACTGCTTGACATGGACAAAGTAATCTCAGAAGCCATTGAGAGAGTTCAGAACCGGGGAATCATTTTTATCGACGAGATAGACAAAGTAACTTCCAGAAGCGGTAAGGGTGGTGGCATTGATGTATCCCGTGAGGGAGTCCAACGCGATATGTTACCCATAATTGAAGGCACTACAATCAACACTAAATATGGCCCGGTTAGAACGGACTTCATATTGTTTGTCGCAGCTGGCGCTTTCCACGTCGGGAAACCATCGGACTTGATTCCGGAATTTCAGGGAAGGTTCCCCATTAGAGTGGAGTTGAATGCGCTCACTGAATCCGATTTTTACCGTATACTCACCGAACCCAAGAACGCCATTATAAAGCAGTATAAATATCTCCTTCAAACTGAAGATATTGAATTGAGCTTCACTGACGATGGGCTCAGAGAGATTGCTCACGTGGCCTATTCACTCAACGAAAAACTCGAAAACATCGGTGCAAGAAGGTTGTACACGGTTGTCGAAAAAGTTCTGGAAGATATCTCTTATGAAGCCCCTGATATTGAAACAAAGAAGCTAACCATAGATCGAGAATACGTTGATTCTAAAATAAAGGATATTGCGGAAAATGAAGATTTAAGTGCCTTTATACTGTGATAATGGAAGACTTTGAATACGCATTGATATCACTTTCGGGGGATTTTACCGTAAATGAGATGGAAAATATTGTGGCCAATGGAATTGGCCTGGAAGAACTCTTGAAAAGCAGAATTACTTTTCTTCCAGAATCCAAACAGAAAAAAGCCATTGGGATGGTTTCTTCTGTGGAAAAGGTGCTCAGGAAATACGAGAAAAATTTCCTCGTTTATGGCCATAGCTCTTATCCCGATTATCTCAGAACTATAAGCATGCCACCAGCCGTTCTTTTCTTCAAGGGCAATGAAGAGTTGCTCATGGAAAAAAATACAATAGCCATCGTTGGTTCAAGAAAGGCAACCTCTTATGGAACAAATATTGCAAAGAACTTCTCAAAGGAACTCGATAAAAGGGGATTTGTTATTGTCAGCGGCCTTGCCGCAGGGATTGACTCCTGTGCCCACCGTGGCAGCCTTGATGCTGGAGGCAGGACTATTGCTGTGCTTGGAACAGGAATTGATGTTGTTTACCCTTCAGGCAACCGGGATTTGTTCCAGAAAATTCTTAAAAGAGGATGCATTATAAGTGAATTCCTACCAGGGACGCCTCCATTAAAGCAAAACTTCCCCAGGCGTAACAGAATAATAGCAGGGTTAGCCAGAGTCGTTGTTATTGTTGAGGCCGCGATTAAAAGTGGTTCCTTGATCACAGCGAAAATTGCTCTTGAGAATGGAAGAGAAGTTCTGGCGGTTCCCGGGGATATTACGAGATTCAATTCAGAGGGGACAAACTGGCTGATAAAAAATGGAGCCAAACCGGTAACAGAACTTGCGGATATAATGGAGGAATTTCCGGAGTTTACACCTGCTGTCGAAGAGAGCTCAGAAACATCGAGCTTTGATTCCATTATCCTGGATTTATTGAAAAATGGCCCCATGGATTTTAACCAGATGCTTGCTTTAACCGGGTTTGAATATGGGCAGCTCATGGAGAAATTGCTGGACTTGCAATTGAAGGGTTATGTTACTGAAACACAAGGCCTATGGCAGCTTTTACCATTATGACTCGGCTAAGCGTATACGCAATGTTATAATTTTATCAGGACAGCACAGAAATCGATTATAGAAGTAGTCAAACGGAATATCTCCCGGATAAGATCTTCTTATACAAAACATTATACAGGAGGGTTGTAAATATGCCATATGTAAACACAAAAGATATTCTTGAAAAAGCAAGTGAAGGATTTTACGCGGTTCCTGCACTGAATATCAATAACCTAGAATTTCTTCAAGCAATAATAGAAGCAGGTCTTGAAGAAAGTGCCCCCGTGATCATTGAAACTTCAGAAGGGGCAATAAAGTACGCGGGAAATGGTAATATCATGAGAGGCGCTAAACTCTTTGTCGATATGGTGAGGGAATATGCCGATACCATAGACATACCTGTAGCGCTCCATCTGGATCATGGAAAGCATTTCGAGTACATAATTGCGGCTATAAAAGCTGGTTATTCTTCTGTGATGATAGATGCCTCGGAGCACAATTTCGAGGAAAACCTCAGTATAACAAAAAAAGTAGTGGAGATTGCTCACAGCGTTAATGTTTCAGTTGAGGCAGAATTGGGAAGACTCGTTGGTATAGAAGACAATGTAGTAGTCGCCGCACATGAGGCTGCGCTAGTTGACCCGGATGAGGCTGTGGAATTTGTCGAAAAAACAGGCGTTGACTTCCTCGCTCCTGCCATCGGTACGAGTCATGGCGCTTTTAAATTCAAAGGTGAAGCAAGACTTGATTTTGACAGGCTCAAAAAGGTTAAAGAGCGCACCGGAATCCCCCTTGTCCTTCACGGAGCCTCAAGTGTTCCACAAGATATAGTAGAACTTGCTGAAAAATTCGGCGCTGACTTCAAGGGTGCAAAAGGCGTTCCCTCTGAGATACTGAAAGAAACCGTGAAATATGGTATAAATAAAGTGAACACCGATACAGACTTGAGAATGGCTTTTATAGCAGGATTGAGAGAATTTCTTGCCGGAAATCCTACAGAATTTGACCCACGAAAGTACTTCAAAGTACCAAAAGAATATGTAAAAGGGCTGATAAAAGAAAGAATGAGATTGCTTGGATGTTCAAATAAAGCCTGATCTGGAGGTGTGCTCTGTGAAAGTATTGGTAATCAATTGTGGCTCTTCATCTATCAAGTACCAGTTACTGGAAATGGATAATGAGACTGTCCTTGCAAAGGGCCTTCTTGAAAGGATAGGGATATCTGGCTCAAAGCTTAAGCACAAGAAAGGTTCTGAGAAATACGAAATAAGCAAAGATGTCGCCAACCACAAAGAAGGGCTTAATCTGATAATATCAACTCTTAAAGACGAAGAACTTGGTGTAATTAAAGACACGTCTGAAATCAGTGCAGTAGGTCATAGGGTTGTTCATGGAGGCGAGTTGTTTGCCTCTTCTGTGCGAATTAATGAAAGGGTTTTAAAGGAAATTGAGGCTAACGCTTTTCTTGCACCATTGCACAATCCCCCGAACATTCAGGGGATAAAGGCAACAATAGAGCTTTTGCCCGATGCAGCGCAGGTGGCTGTGTTTGATACTGCCTTTCATCAGTCAATGGATCCAATAGCATATCTTTATGCCATTCCTTACAACTACTACGAGAAGTACAAAGTAAGGCGTTATGGTTTTCACGGCACCAGCCATCGTTACGTATCTGCAAGGACCGCTGCTCTTTTGGGAAAGCCTATCGAAGAGCTCAAGATTATCACTGTCCATGTGGGTAATGGTGCTTCCATCGCAGCGGTAAAATACGGAAAATCGGTGGATACTTCTATGGGTTTCACGCCTCTGGAAGGACTTGTAATGGGTACCAGATCAGGTGACATTGACCCTGCAATTGTTCCTTTTCTTCAGGAGCAAGAAGGCTTGTCTCCAAAAGAAGTTACGGAAATACTGAACAAGAAAAGCGGTATGCTTGGCTTAACACGAGGACAATACAGTGATATGAGAGAAATTGAGGATGGAGCTATTGCCGGTGATAGCATCTGCAAGCTTGCTCACGACATATATGAATACAGAATCGCAAAATATATTGGCGCTTATGTTGCTGCAATGAACGGTGTAGATGCGATTTCCTTTACTGCCGGTGTCGGCGAAAATAGCCCTTATCTCAGAAAGAACGTAGTGAATAAATATCTGGGATATCTGGGAATAGAGCTTGACGAAAAAGAGAACGATTGCAAAGCATGTGAAAAATTCATCTCCACTCCTGATTCTGCGGTGAAGGTGCTTATAGTACCTACAAATGAAGAATTGGTTATTGCAAGGGATACAGCAGAGATTGTTGAAAAAAATCTCAACGAGCTTAATCTCTGGTGATATGTGACACCCTCAAGGGGTGTCACTTTTTTCTGTAAAGGAGTTGTCTTTGTGAAAGAAGTAAAGATGAACCCTAATGAAAAGATCTCACATCTGGGGCAAGAAGTATCAAATGCCTATATCGTTCAGTCTGGTGGTGCGATTTTAAAGCGCAACGGTACTGACCGTATCTTTATTGCCGGCGACATAATAGATCCTGTGAGCATAGTCTCTAAAAAGTCCACGGGTGATATTTACGCAGTTGGGCACACTTCATTGATCGCAGGTTCTATTGAAGAAATATTGGGATTTATAAAGAAAAATCCAAAACTCTTGCAAAGAGCGCTTTTGAAAGCTGTGGAAGAACTACCTTTCTTTGACGAAGAATTGAGCGACAGGCTTCAATCAATTGAAGAAATAACAGCTATCTTAATATCCAAAAGGCAATATTTGCTTAATAAATACCCGCCGTTGCTTTTTGGCGAGAAACCTTTGTATAGAAAAGCTGTCAAATATCTTCAAAAAAAGGACTTTGCCAATGCTGCCAACAATTTTAAGTGTTATCTGAAACAATACCAAAATTCCCTTCTTTCAAGACCTGTGAAGTTGTTTTTGGCTCTGGCTGAACTGAATCTTTCCAATTTCAATGCTGCCGCTGAGCTTTTAACGAACCTTCTCGACAGTTCAAAGGACGTGGTTTCAGATTATGTCAGGAAGCTTTTCGGTGCGTTCGAACTGAATGAAACTGCCTTTATTCTGACAAAAGGCGTACCAGCTTACCCTGAAAATTTTTCCAGAAAGATCATTGAAGAATATGCAGACAAAATAGTCACTCTCGAGGAAGACACACCCCTTGTTGAAGAAGGAAAAGCATTCAATAGCATATATTTTGTGGTTGAAGGTGAGCTCTGGGCAGCTAAAAAGCGGGGAAACAAGTTTTTTAAGTTATCTGAGATTTCAAAATTTAACACCTTTGGAGAGCTGCACGTCTTAACTGACTCAAAGGCCGATTCAACCTTAATTGGAAAATCAGGCACCAAGCTGATTTCAATCGATAGAAAGAGTTTCTTCAAAATCTCTATATTCGAGTTTCCAGAAGCCGGTATAGAGCTTCTTAAATACTTGCTTTCCTATGAAAAGGAGTTACTCGGTGAAGACTAAGGTACTCTTACTATCTCGTTGTCTATAAGCCTTGCTTTCCCAAGGTAGACTGCAATAGCAAGAATAACTTTTTTGTTTTTCTTTTCTTGTAAGTTATCTATCGGAGCCAGTGTTTCTTCATCCACCAATTCAACATAATCTACCTTTATCAAATCACCTTTACCCAGGATTTGTCTCATATTTGCTTTAATTGTCCCAACATCGGTTATACCTTTTCCTATTAGCTCGTTCCCTTTCAATAAAGCTTTATGAAGAAGCGGCGCCTGAAGACGTTCCCGGGGTGAAAGGTAGACATTTCTGGAGCTCATTGCAAGCCCATCCGATTCGCGAACAATCGGCATTTCAACAAGTTCCACAGATAAATCTAGATCTCTTACCATTCTCCTGATTACTCTGAATTGTTGTGCGTCTTTTTGGCCAAAATAAGCTTTTGTAGGCATCACTATATTGAATAACTTGATTACTACAGTGGTAACGCCACGAAAATGCCCCGGTCTTCTCGTTCCACAGAGACCTTCTGTCAATCCTTTTACTTCAACAAATGTTGAATGGTCAGGCTTATACATTTCAACAACCTCGGGAATGAAAACATAATCCACTCCAAGTCCTGCCAGAAGCGATAAATCTCGTTCTTCGTCCCGGGGATATTTGCTGTAATCTTCATTGGGGCCGAACTGTGTCGGGTTAACAAATATACTCACGGTAACAATATCATTGTCTTCTCTCGCCTTTCTGACAAGAGAAAGATGTCCCTCATGAAGATAACCCATCGTTGGCACAAAGCCATGAGAAACCCTTTTACAAAGAAATCCATATGCCAGATCTTTCATTTCCTGCACCGTTCTGATAACTTCCACAAAATCACCCCTTTAATGAGTTAACCGAAGTTCCATTTCCTTCTGTGTGGCAAGCTTGTTATAACCTCTGGGTGGCAAAATGGAAAAGAGGACATCATCTTCACATACCCAGGGAATCAGGAGCTTCTCATAAGTTCCATTAAAAGAGCGTTCCAGATATTCAACTATTTCCTGGTAATTAGACTCTGCTGTAGGCCCAAAATCCATTACATAGACATACTCATCTTTATAACTCCAGACACAATATCCCAGCAATTTATCATTCTTCAAGATACCTGAAAAATTATTGAATTTAAGATGCGATAGGGTCTTGGGATCGTTGTACCAATTGTGTTTGCGGTGGTATTTTCCGGATGCCTCTATAGCTATGTCCTGTACTTCTTTGAGGGGTAATGGTTCTAGGGATATATCTATATCTTCATTTGAATTCAGAGATTTGTAGAAAGAAACCAAATCCCTCTTCACCCTGAATCCATATCTTTCATAAAACCTTCGAGAGCTATGATCCATTTCCGGGACTTCAAGAATAACTTTATTCACGTTTTTCCATTTGCAGCCTTCCACTATTTTATCCAGCATTTCAAGTCCATAACCGCTCCCCCTGAACTTCTTAATCATTCCCATAAGGCCTATACGACAGATGTTACCTTTTAAACTCACCAGGAAAAAACCGACGTTTTCTCCTGATATTCTGAGAATTGCAGAGTCTTTTGCCGAAATGCCATTTTCGATCAGATCTCTTTCAAGGCTTTCGAGATTCCAGCGGAAATTAAGGACATAATCGCTGAAAGCCTCATTCATAAGGTTAAGCAGCTCAATACGCGAAACTTCTTCAATGGTCACATATTGCTTATCCATAAGCCATTCACGCCTTTCCGACTTTCGTAGATAAAAAATTATCTGATATTGTGCATATTTCTATGCTCTTCTATGAGCTCTTTCAAAAGATCCTTTAAGACCCAGTTAAGATTATTTTCTGTTGTCGTGGCAAATATCCATTCACTTTTGGATACTTGCCTGATATGCTTTAATATTTCAAGTATTTCTTTGCTTTCCATCTTATGAAAAATCATGAAAGAATAGTGATTAGAACTCCACTTTTTGTGAGATGCTTTTTCAATTTCACCGCTTATGATGGAGTCGAGTTTTTTCTCTTCAAGCCCTGTGCAATCAATTGTCTCATAATTTATGAAGAATTCTTCCACTATTCTCTTTTCCTCTTCTGATTCGGTATAATATAAAACCAGGGGATTTTCTGAGCCCATTCCATCATTCCTCCAGAATCCAATTTAATCAATATATAACAATTTTACCACGCTCTTGCTACCATAAATACCATAAACGCGAATTATTGGTCACTCAATAATTTGCTTTTAACTACAAGCTCGCTGATTTTCTCCAAAAATTTCTCATCAGCAGCTGAAAAAGCGTTCAGGTGGTGGCTGTCTATGTCTATCTCTCCAAGAATCCTATCATCATCGATAATAGGAACCACTATTTCCGATTTTGTTTTATCACTGCAACTCAAGTAATTGTCTTCTTTATCAACGTCCGGAACCACAAATACTTCCTTTAATTTCGCTGCCTGGCCACAAATTCCCTGACCGAACTTTATTTTCACATGTTCTGTTGGTTCACCGACAAATGGACCGAGTTCTAATTGTTCTCCCGGGCTGGTAATATAAAAGCCTGTCCAGTTGTAATATTCAACATAATGGTCAAGAATCCTCACAATTTCCTGCAAGGCTTCTTCGCCTGAAGGCTTATTGATAGCTGATTGTATAAGTTCAAAAATCCTTTCGAACTTTCTTCCCTTTTCTTCTTCGCTATCGTCTTTTGAAACCATGTATTCAGAATATGCCCTGAACTCCCTCATTTTTTCAATAATGAAGTTTCCTGCGAAATTTAGTTTACCCTTTCTATACAGGGAAAGCAAATCTATCATAATAACGTGCCCTTTGGAAGTGGGAACGATAATGCTTTCGCTCTTTCCAAGAGCCACCATGATGAAAACAACAAAATCTTCCCGTGATAATTCGAGCACAGAAGAAAGGTTTTTCAAGCTTTTTAACACACTGCTCTTCGCATTTGATTCCAGCAAAAGCCATGACTGATGAAGTGAATCGAGTTCACGCCTTTCTACTTTTTGGAGTTCTTTTTCAACATCCCTTTCATTCATGCAATTTTTCATAAGGTATTCTTCCCATAGTCTCGGGTGATCTTTTCTGTGTTCAAGCCAAAAGGAGAACCATTCTTCCTTTGGGAAACTAAGGATCTTAAAGAATTCTTCCGAAAAATCCCTGAGTATGCTTCTCATGTTATTAGAACCTCCTTCAATATGCCATTTCTAAGCTCATAAACCCGATCGCAGATTTTTAAGGTTTCAGAATCGTGACTGGTTAGAACTATAGGAACTTTCCGCTCTCTGACTTTTTGAAAAAGCGCAAGAATACCCTTTTTATTAGCTTCATCAACGCTTCCTGTCGGTTCATCAGCAAAAATAATCACCGGGCTCCCCACGAGAGCACGGGCAATCGCAACCCTTTGTTGTTCGCCTACTGATAACTCTGAAGGGTAGCGATGAACTAATCTGGATATTTCCATTGCCGATAAAAGATCGCTGATTTCTCCTGAATTCAGTTCCTTCCCTTTTGCCATTGAGGCAACTCTAAGATTTTCTTCAACAGTCAGCTCTTTGAGCAGGTTTCTGAGTTGAAAAACTATTCCCGTTCGCTTTCTTATTGAAAGCACCGATCTAAGGGATTCGTAAACTTTTATGCCCTTTAAAAAAACTTCGCCTGAAAGCGGCTTCATCAAACCAGCAAGGATTGCAATTAGAGTGGATTTCCCGGATCCTGACTTACCAAAGATACCACAGATTTCAGGTGAATCCACGCGAACATTAAGGTTTTTAAGAACGCTTACCATACCATAAGAATAAGAGATGTTTCGAGCTTCGAGTATGGCATCACTCATATTTTAATACCTCCATAGGGTCTATCTTTCCAGCATGCCTTGAGGGAAATAGAGAAAAGATAGTTATCAACAATAACTCAAAGGCAAGCGCTATTAGAAAATCCGCTAAACTGACTTTTACAGGAAGGAAAGTTGTATAAAAAACATCCTCTGGAAGTGGCACTTTAACTCTGGAAATGAAAAACAAAGATATTCCTCCAGTTACAGTACCAACTAACAAGCCAACTATACAAACAATGATCGCTTGCATCCAGAATACAAAAGCTATATAACCCGGAGATAATCCCAGCGAACTCAATATACCTATTTCGTGTCTTCTCGTTAATACGGAATAAAGTATAGCGTTCATAACACCAAAGCCAGACAGAAGAACAACAAATACCGTTATAATAAGGGCGAAAAGCTCATCAACCTTTACAGCCTTCGCAAATCCCTCGTTTAACTCTGTCCAGGTATAGATATTTCCCGAAATTTCACCACTAAGCCGTTCTTTAACTTTTTTTGCCTGTCTGGGATCATGTAGATATATAGCCCAAAAACCGCTATTATCTTCGCTATTAACAATGCATATGTTAGAGTCAAATTGGTATACCCCTGTTTTTAATATGCCAGAAACCTTTACTTTTCGTGAAAAAAGCGGTGATAATATGCCCTGCGTTATTTGCACCATATCACCCGGCTCAAGCTCCAGAGATTCTGAAAGAGCTTTTCCTATCAAAATTTCGTCTCTTTTCGGAGAAGTACCCGAAAGCACAAAACGCGTAAAAAAATCAATCCCTTCATCATCTGCACCATAGATGATCACGCCTTTAAAGTCCTTGTTGAATGACAAAATACCTTCGGACAATTCCATTCTGAATACTCTGGAAATCCCTTCAAGGTCTTCAACAGGCTTGGAGGTGCTATCTACCAGCAAATGTGGGAAAAAACCCGTCAGCGAATCAAGTAGCAAGGCATCAAAACCATGTATCACAGAAATAATAACAATCAGACCTGCAAATCCTATTCCTATTGCAATTACAGGTATTATAAAATGCTTTTTTTCCTTCAAAGCAAAGCTTTTTGCAAGTTTCCAGGCAAGAATGATTTTTCTCATTTTCTATTCCCCAATAAAACGATATAGTCGTAATCGGAAATATAATATCGATTTTTGGAATACTCGTCCAGAAGAGAATAATATTCTTCAACGCCTTGAAGCAAATAGGTTCTGAACACCTCTGGTTTATGCAATGGATGAGCTGCCCCAAAGAATTCGATTATTTCATCAGCAGGATTGTTTATGAATATTACAGTTTCTTCCTGTTCGATATTATATGTGTGAAGGTACATATCGACTGTATCCACATGAAGCCCTGTCCTGGAAAGCCACTGGCCTTTAACAATCTCTGAAAAGGACTTGAATCCAGGGATGTTGTTTATTATTAGCACTCTGGGTTCGGAAACTTCCTTTTCCGGCTCTTCAGATAAAATCACATTACCCTTTTCATCAAGGTAATAGGGTAATGATTCAAAGGAAATCGACAAACTGCTTCTAAATATTTCCTTTACAAATCCGAGGCTTTGTATCACATCGAATTCCGTCTGTGTGGTGTTAAGAAAAAAAAGAGCTGTTTTGAGCATATCTAAAAGAGATAGCCTTCTGAAATTTTTCACGAGCTTTTCCATGACTTCTTTCTGGCGTTCAATCCGACCTATATCTCCAGAAGCATCATACCTGTATCTCAGATACCCCAAAAGCTCATTCCCTGAAAGCTCATAGATTCCGGGATCAAAATGGATGTGAAGGTTTTGCTGGAAATCATCATAATGCATTGGTTTCGTAATTTCTACTTCCACCGGGCCGATAAAATCGGTCAATTTGACCACATTGAGATAATCCAAAATTATATACCCAAAACAGTTACCCTTTATGATGCTTTTCACAGTATTCTTTAAAGCCTCTATACCATAGATATTCAGTAGGGCATTTATTTTCAAGCTCTTTCCTTCCCAGGAAACAAGAGTGTCTCTGGGAATCCTTACAGCAACCAATCCTGTTTTTCCTGTTTTGAGAGCGAGGATAAAATCCGTTCTTCCTCCTAAAGAATTCTTGCCTCCAGAATCTGTACCGAGTATTAAAAAGAAACCCGCGTTTTCCAACGATCTAATGCGGGTGAAGACATCATACACTATAAGTTGAAGAATGATGATAGAAAGAATCAACAATACAATTACAAGAGAAGTCAGTCCCTTTTTCGAAAACATTAATTATTACCACTCCACAAAAAGCGACATGAGGTTCTCAAGTGATTCTTCCTCAACATAGAGTTTTTTTACCGGGCTTGTAGAAAGGGAAGTCCTGACTTCGATTGGATATCGGGTAATTGTGGAGACTTTAACAAATTTAAGACTACCCTGGCTCAATCTCTCTAACATCGCTGCCAATCCGGCTTTAGAAAGGTTTGAGTTGCTATCGTGCTTCCGAATTGCGTTTATATAGTTGCCTAACTTCCAATAGTCAAAAAATGTCAATCCCCTTCTTGATAATCCATCAAGCAGTTCCTGATAGTTGTTTGCGCTAAGACCAAATTCCGATGCAAGCTCTTTGAGTGCATCCTGATCCGTTTCCCAATAGTAATACTCATCACTGCTTATACCCAGCCATGAATCAATCATTTTTTTTGTTTCGTTAAGAGAATCGCCTGTTAAACTTTTTTCAAGTGGTTCAAGAACAAGATATTCAGGCAATTCAAGAACTACTGTCCCGTTGTCTTTCTTATTTCTCACGAGAACATAAAATGGGTTATCGTCATTAACGTAAATCAAATAGTCAATTTTTTTTGCCAGAAACACTTCGCTGTTGCGTATTGCGGTTATCTTGAAATAAAAATAAGCCGCTCCAACAACAAGCACCAAAATCACTATAAGGGTGACCATAATACCGTAGCTGCTTCTGTTTTTCTTATTACGAATTCTTATAGTTGCCAATTAAAACACCCCCATGCAATAACGATTCCAGGTATCCACGGTTTCTGGAAGCACAAATAGGTTGTTATTCAAAGCCCAGTTCATCTTTAATCTTATCACGGCTACATAGGTTTTTTCCAGATCATTAAAGGCATTTTCTCTAATTGATATTGCTTCCGGAAATCTTCTGCTTTCTTCTGCTATGTCGGCTACTATAAGGGCTTTCGCGCATTCGGGAAGTTCTGGATATCCGGAAGCATGCCAAAAAATCCCTTTAAAAACTTCCCCTTCAATATTAAAAACTCTCTTCATATACAATGCAGCCAATTTTCCATGGAGCAATATAGGACTTTTGGCTTCCAGCTCGCTGAAGTCATAGCCTAAACTGCTTGCCATATTTAAAAGTACTTTCCCATCAAGGTCTCTGAAAAGATCATGCCCCCAGGCCATAATCCGGCATGATTGTTCATCAAGTTTATAAAATCGGGCTAGTCTAACAATGAATTTCTCCACACCGAGAATGTGTTTTATCCGATAGTCGCTGCAAATAGCTCTTGCAATGGTTTGAAGTTTAGTAATTTTTTGGCACTGAATACTCAACTGTTACTGTCACCTCATCCTTGCCTGGAACGATGATTTTAACCTCAAAATCACCTTCTTCAGCTATTTCAAGCTTCTCCTTTTCACCATCAACATACAAAGAAACTTTCGAAGCTCCTACAGGAAGCACATCTGAAATTTCTACTTCCTTGGATTCGGAACCTGCATTTTTCAATACATAGACTCTCTGATATTTCAACGATTTATAAGTTCTTTCAATAATTCCTTCCTTTGATTTTGCGGTAAGTTCTAAGGACTTTGCGACATTTATCAGGTTTAATGTTTCTCCTTTAACATGTGTGTTTATAGAAGTATATCCAGAGTATCTATCGCCATCATAAAGCTGAACGGCTCCTGCTGGCAAGTCAAAGGGAAGGTTTTCGATTTCATAATCAATAGAGACTCCGGTGAAAGAGCCGAGAAATCTTGGGCGATATACGTATCTCTTAACAGGCGATATTTCTTTTGACAGGAAAGCGACTTTTGATCCGCCTTCCACCGGATTAACCGGCAGCTGGTAAAAGATGAAATCAGGAGACTGCGCCTCGGGTTGAGCAGCGAAATCCATTGCTTCAGTCTTGTATAACCCTCTCACAAGCTGCGCCATGTTTATACCAGGTTCCGGAATATCCGCTGCGACAACATAGCTTTCTCTCTTCCCGGGATCGAATTCAAGGTTAATGCTCATATAGCCTGTAATCATGCTAACTTCGTCAAATCTGATCATATAACTGGCATTCCATTCCCCGTTTGTAATGACATAGGTGTAAAAAACCTTACTTTCTGGGGCAACTGGGAAATGAAAGACAAAGCTATCCTCAGAAATGAATTCTGTCTCAGGGAAGATCGCATATCCTTCGGGTTTGTAGTAAATTGCGCCGGTTTCAACGTCTTTTAAGACAGGGATAGTAGAAACAACATACAACTCCCTCTCTTCGCCCCATGAGAATCTAAAGCGGATTCTTTTACCGAGGTTCTTTTCGTATAGAGTTTCAAGATTATCCCTTTCTTCAAAGGTAATTTGGGTACTCTCCGGCAATCCTGTGGCAAGGAAATTTTGCCAATCCAATCTGGCGTTCAGAGGAGCTTTAACCACAAATGTCTCCGTTGATGGCGTAGCTTCGCCTACGAGTACAACAAAATTGCTGAAAATAAACAGCCTTTCCTTTGCGAGAAGAACCGAAACTAAAAGCAAAAAAACAACTAGCATTAATATTGCCTTTTTCACATTGACACCCCCTTTTTACCAAATCTCAGTATCTATTTTTGTTACATCGAACCCATTTCCTGTGACCCTCTTTTCAACACTTTGAAAAAGAGACTCCAGTTCCCCTAACGAATTTGCAAGCATTCCCACAGAAATTTCCAGCCAGTCTTTCGAATCATGCTTTCCGCTCTCAACTACTGAAGCGTTGAAAGATTTTCTCAAGTCGTTTTGCAACCTTTTTGAAATGCTTCGCTTTTCCTTCAATGACTTAATTCCATAGAGCCTTATTACATAACTTTTGTACCCAAAATGCATTCTATCCCCTCTTACCTCTGACTCAAAAAGTCATTTCTCAGTTCACAAAACTAGCAATCAAAAAGGGGGCTTAAGCCCCCTCTTCTACTTTGGTTATTCTTCTTCTAATTCTCGCTGTCTTTCAACAATCACCTTCTGTTGCACATCTGGTGGAGTCTCCTGATAGCCAGCGAATTTCATGGTGAAATACCCTCTTCCACTGGTTATTGAACTCAATTTGCTTGAGAAATCGAGCATTTCTGATAAGGGTACCTGTGCAAGAACTTTGCTGATGCCTTTCCCAACTGACTCCATTCCCATAGGTCTGCCTCTTCGAGAAGTAACTTCGCCCATTACGTCACCGGCGTTTTCATCAGGAACGAATATTTCCACATCCATGATTGGTTCAAGGATAACCGGGTTTGCCTCCTGCATGCCCTTCTTAAAGGCCTGGCTGGCTGCAATCTGGAAGGACATATCAGAAGAATCGACTTCGTGATATGAGCCATAAACAAGCGTAACACGTACATCAACTACAGGATAGCTGGCAACAACACCCTTTTTCATGGCTTCCCTGATGCCCTTTTCAACAGCGGGAATGTAATTCTTTGGAATTACACCTCCAACAATCTTGTCAACGAATTCAAAGCCAGCACCTCTTTCAAGCGGCTCGATTTCTATCTGAACATGTCCGTATTGGCCGTGTCCACCGGTTTGCTTTTTATGTTTGTACTCTGCAGTGACTTTTCTTCTGATTGTTTCACGATATGCGATTTTCGGTTTTCCAACTTCCACATCAACTGAAAATAGCTTCTTGAGCCTTTCGACCATGATGTCAAGATGCACGCCGCCGAGACCGGAAATAACCGTTTCACCAGTCTCAGCATCGTGTTCCCAAACAAAGGTTGGATCAGATTCTGCAAGTCTTGACAGACCATTGCTGATTTTGTCAATGTCGGATTTTGATTTTGGCTGAACAGATTTCGATAACATAGGTTCTGGCCATTCAAGCAATTTGAGTTTCAACTGTCGGTCTTTATGTGTCACCGTATCGCCAACAGCACTCTTTTTTAATTTAGCCAGTTTAATAATATCTCCAAGAGAAGCTTCTGAAATCTCTATATCTTTTGTACCATCTGCAAGAAGCAAATGGCCTGCTTTTTCAGTGGATTCCTGGTCCACTACAACAAAGGAATCACCCTGTTTCAAAGAACCGGAAACAATCTTTATGAACGTGATCTTTCCAACAAAAGGATCGACTGTGGATTTAAAAATGTATCCAACAAGAGGCTCAGTTTCAAGAGGTTCTACCTGTATTTCGCCACCATTTACAAGCTCAGCAGACCAATTATCAGCCTCTTCAGGTGTTTTCCCCAATGCAACAAAAGTGTCTAAGAGAAGGTTGATTCCTACGTTTTTCATAGCCGATCCGAGAAGTACAGGAATTATCTGGTTTTCAACATATGCTTTTCTCAGAGTGCTCTTAAGCTCTTCTGTTGAGATTTCTTCACCCTCGAAATATTTTTCCATTAGCACTTCATCTGTTTCAACAACGTCTTCTATCATCTTTGTGCGGGCTTCTTCCACGGCGTCTCGAAGATCAGCTGGAACTTCTTCTACGCTGAATTTTCCAGTTTCACCTTCATAAACATAGGCCTTGTTTTCTACAAGGTCTACAATTCCCTTGAATTCCGAGGCGTTTCCTATGGGAAGCTGTAACAAGACAGGAGTTCTCTCAAAGGTTTCCCTGATTTCTTCAAGAGCATCTTCATAGCCTGCGCGATCCTTATCCATCATGTTAAAAAAGACCATTATGCTTTTGTTTAACTCCTTGGCTATATTCCCGAACCTTTCCGTCATAATTTCCATACCAGAAACGGCGTTAATAACCATTAAAACATTTTCAGAGGAATAGAGGCCATTCACAGTTTCGGCATGGAATTCTGCCATGCCAGGGGTGTCCACCAAGTTTATTCTCACGCCTTTATGGCTTAAACCAGTAATTCCAAGAGAAAAACTTGCGTTTCGGTTCTTCTCGACCTCTTCAGTATCAGTTACAAATACACCCGTTCTGTCGATTTTTCCCGAAGTAAAAAGAATGGAATCGATCAAATGGGTTTTCCCACAGCCGTGATGCCCCAAAAGAACCACATTTCGTTTGTCCCTGGGATTGATTCTGTCCATAAACTCCACCTCCAAAACTATTTATAATCTATCATTATGGCAACAGGAAGGATAGGCGATCCAGAGGGTGGTGAATTCAACAGTCTGCCCTCAACAACAATCGCTGAACTTCGCCCACCGTCCAAACACATCAAATAGGAAAATCCTTTGTCTGAAAAAAATTCTATCATCTCTTTGAAACTTAATCCATAGCTTTTCGACTGATACCCATCGACAATCATAATCACTAACGATTTGTGTTCTGTTATTCCCACAAAGGTCCTTGGTGCTCTGTTATCAAGCAGAGAAGAATTGTAGAAATTCCTCTCATATTCACTTGCTGGTTGCCCATCAGATATTATCAATGGACCGCCTTCTACTGCGAACTCGAGGTCATAACCGTAGCTGTTATAGATTTCGAATTCGACTTTTTGCCCAACATTGATTTTACCGGTTTTTTCGAGACCCGTCGGTGAAATCAACAGCAGACGGGTCCCTTTCTCCACCTTTTCATTATATCCTTTACTTACCACAATACCATTTTTTATTTTTAAATAAATGAAATCGTTGTAGTATGGAATTATGCCGCTAAAGCGCTCATTATAAAGGAGAAGCTCCCCTTTATAAGCTGTATTAACACCTTTGACTTTTACCTTTCTTCCATTAACCTTCAGAAACAATTCAACATCCATTCTCGAAATGCCCGCTTTGCCATCCTTTGTAATAAAAAAGACAGGTCTTCCAAGTGAAGGGAGGCTGACAATATTACCTTTGTCGACCAGCAAACCAATAGGATAATTGTTTGATGGGTCAAAATATCCGGCATTTATCACGGCAAATGCGTCGCTTTTTTCTGCAATCTTCTGTATATCACCAACCGATGGGATCCCTTCGCCACCATAAGCCAGGTTGATTTCGAAAATTTCCGGTTCGATTTCAAGGCGCGTAATTACAAATTTTCTTCCGGAAACTATCCCTTCAATGCTGCTTAGCTTATATCCAGGGCCAGAGGAGGCAGATAAAACTTTTCCCCATCCAGCAGATTTTTTAATAACGACCCGTTTGCCATCAAAAACAGGATAAGCTTGATACCATTCGCTTTTCCCGCCCAGCAAAATTCTAAGCATTTGTTTGCCAACATAAATTTCAAATTCATTAACCCAATCGGTGTTTGAAGATGCGGGCTTGAATGTGACAATTAATGCCCCGGTTTCCGTGTACCAATAGTTCATAAATTCCATGGGCACAGATCTGTCGAACTCAAAGATTACTTCATCTTCGCTCTTTTTGATGTCTAAAAGCTTGAAAGGCTCATCATAGAAAATAATACTTCCATCTGTCTCCGTCTGGTAAAGATTCAAAAAATAACAGACGAAACTGGAATCTATATAAATCTTGGAGTTTTTAAAGGCAACTACGCGTTCAAAGCTTTCACTGAAATCTAAAAGGGCTTTTCCAGAGTCAGCGTAAAAAGACAACATTTTTCCGTTTGAGAGAATTACGAAAACCTCTTTCCCGCTCGCAGATTTTGAGACTATGCTATCTTCCACCACATCTTCAATAAAATCGACTGACACATAACTGCGGGAATCTTCTTCAAGCAACATATCCTCAGAGAACCTATATATCTCACCTTTATAAGAAAATATTATGTTTTTGGAGATAAGCAACGTTGACAGGAACGCTATTACTATGATGACTAAAATCTTCTTCTGCATTTTCATTCCTCAAAATATTTCATGAATTAATTTGAGTTTTTGAACCGCTGTTTTTGAGAATCTATACGCTCCAAGCAATCTTCTTTCAGCAGTTTCATATTTGTTTATATCGTTCGCGTAAATTACAGCCAGGGGTTCCCCGCGTTGCACCCTGTCTCCTACTTTTTTCAATACCTCAACGCCAACAGCTGGATCTATACCATCTTCTTTCTTTTCACGCCCTGCGCCAAGTATCATTGCCGAAATCCCTATTTCCTGAGCATCTATACTTTCCACAAATCCCTCATAAGGGCTTTTTACTTCGAATTTATAGCGGGCAGAGGGAAGAATTCTTTCCGGGTCATCAACCACTTCCGGATTACCGCCTTGAGCTTCAACTAGAGCCTTTAATTTTTTGAGCGCTTTACCAGATTTAATGGTGTCATGAATCATTTCCCTTGCTTTTTCCGGCTTGCCTATTTCCGATAAAATGACCATTCTTTCAGCAATGGCAACCGTCAATTCAAAAAGATCATCAGGTCCTTTTCCTTTTAATGTTTCAATGGCTTCTTTAACTTCAAGGGCGTTTCCTACCATATTTCCTAAAGGCTGGTTCATATCACTGACAACAGCGGACATTTTTCTTCCATGCCTTTTCCCAATATCCAGCATGGCAATCGCAAGTGCTTTTGCATCTTCAAGCTTTTTCATGAAAGCACCTGAACCGGTTTTTACATCAAGAACTATTACGTCAGAATCAACTGCAAGCTTTTTGCCCATTATACTTGATGCAATGAGTGATATTTCATCAACTGTCGCAGTGACGTCTCTCAGGGCATATAACTTTTTATCCGCAGGGGCTATATTAGCCGTCTGGCCAGCCACCGCAATGCCTATGTCATTAACTATCGAGAAAAATTCATCTTTTTCAAGAGTTGTTCTAAAACCGGGAATGGATTCTAATTTGTCCACTGTGCCGCCAGTGTGTCCAAGCCCTCTTCCGGAAAGCTTCGCAAAAGTCAACCCGAGAGACGCAACAATAGGGCCAAGGACCAGGGTGACTTTATCACCTACGCCGCCTGTGGAATGCTTATCCACTTTGATCCCCTTTATTGAAGAAAGATCGATCCGTTCTCCTGAATTCAATATAACCTCTGTTAAGTTAGAACGTTCTTCATCGGTCATGTGATTAAAAAAAATCGCCATAAGCCACGCTGAAACTTGATAGTCTGGAACTTCTCCCTTTACATAACCATCGATAAGGGCTTTTATTTCCTCTTTTGTGTTGGGATAACCATCTCTTTTTTTCAGAATAACATCGTAAATCCTCACTTTATCACCTTCTTAAGCGGAATTTTTACTCTGAAAGTTGTGCCGCTACCGTATTCACTCTCAAGCTCAACTTTTCCATTCAGCTTATCGGCAATGAACTTCACAATAGCCAATCCCAGGCCCGTTCCCCCCATCTTTCTCGAACGTGCCTTGTCAACCCTGAAGAACCTTTCGAATATCCTCTTCTGCGCTTCTTCCGGAATGCCTACTCCAGTATCTTCGACTTCAATAAAGGCGAAATTTGCCAGGGCATATATGCGCAGCCAGACTTCTTTGGGGCCATGCTCTTTGACAGCAGTGTATTTGACTGCATTATCAACAAGATTTAGCGTGAGCTGAACTAATCTATCAAAATCACCTTCCACAAATATTCCCTCTTCAATGTCATCCATGACTTTAACTCCAAGTTCATCTGCAAGAGGGCCGATTATCTTCAAAACATATCTGCCAACTTCTGTAAGCTCAACATCGGTAATAGCGAATTTCGCGTCTCCCGATTCCAGTTTTTCTACATCAAGGAGGTCATTAATTAATCTTGTCATCCTCGCAGACTCTTTCTCAATGATATTAAGAAAATGGCGAACTGTTTCTTTATCACTAAGGTCATGATCAAGAAGTGTCTCTGCATATCCATGAATTGAAGTGAGAGGTGTTCTCAATTCATGGGACACATCAGAAACAAATTCTCTTCTGATTGCTTCTAACTGCTTTTCATTCGTTATATTTCTCAAAATAACAAGTGCGTGGTTCACGCCAGCGTGAGAAACGGGTATCATCTCACAGACGAAATACTCCCTATAGGCACCAAAAAGAGTAATTTCGCTGTGCTGAGGTTGTTTTGTTTCAATCATTTCCTCATACAGGTCATTTATGAAGAAATTGTTTAACACATCCGTTAGCTTTTTGCCAATTATATCAGAAGTGCCCGTAATCTTTTTGACGGCATTGTTGATGTATTCAATTTTCCCATTTTCATCGATGATAAAAAAAGCTTCGGTCATATTGTCGAGTACATTCTGCATGTATTTAACTTTCCACGTTAGCATTTCTATATTTTTATCTTTGTCGTTGATGAGTTTTCTAAGCGCATCATAAATGCTGATAATCTCAGCTCTTTCGTCTAACCCTGTTAGCTGAGCAATACGATGTTTTATTTTCACAAATCTCGTCAATGCTTTTCTGCATGCCAAAAATCGGAAAAACAGCAGCGCTAAAAGCGCTGCCATTATCGTTATAGCATAAAGCAAAATTCAATCTTCCTTTCCAGGATCCCTGAATTTGTACCCCTTTCCTCTAACTGTCATTATGTACTTGGGATTTGACGGGTCTTCTTCAATTTTTGTCCTCAACCTTCTGATATGCACGTCAACAGTTCTTGTGTCTCCATAGTAATCATAACCCCACAGCTTATCGAGAAGTACATCCCTGCTAAAGACTTTACCTTCATTTTCTGCAAGGAATCTCAGCAATTCGAATTCCAGAGGAGTAAGGCTCACCAATTTTCCACGAACCCTTACTTCATATTTCTCCGTGTCGATTTCAAGATCTCTTGCTGTAATCTTTTTTGGCCTCTCTTCTTTTGCTTGAATGCTCTGCTGAATTCTTCTAAATACCGCTCTAATTCTTGCCAATACCTCTCTTACACTGAAAGGTTTTGTTATATAATCGTCCGCTCCCAGTTCGAGTCCAAGTACCTTATCGAATTCCTCGCTTCTTGCACTTAGGAAAATAACAGGGACCTGTCTGTACTTTTCTGAGCTCCTCAGATTTCTAACGAGTTCAAAGCCATCCATCCCGGGAAGCATGATATCAACTATGAACATGTCGATTTCATTGTCTTCAGAAACCCGTAGTGCTTCCTCAGCATCGTAAGCTTTGAAAACATCGTAGCCTTCCTTTTTCAGATTAAAAGCCAGAAGTTCAACTATGGAAGGTTCGTCATCAATCACGAGGATGTTTTTCTTGGCCATTCTCACCACTCCTTTCGCTTTGAATTAATTCTTCCTGCAAGATCCAATAGATATTTTTTTCTTTCAGATGTAAAAGATTTATTTTCAAGAAATTCAATGGCATCATCACCGGTTATATTGGCTATGCTGAATTGCATAACTGATTCTTTCACACTTTCAAAATCCGCTTTTACATTTTTCATATTGAGCCAGTTTCGCAACTCAAACTCAATTTTCCGCAGTTTGTCCATATCTTGCATTGGCAACTTTCCAAAAGGAGTTCCAGGTTTTGGTATCAATGGATTCAAACTAACTATCACCTGGGAATATCCCATTTTCCTTGCCTCATGTACGTGCCTGACAATGCCTTCTCTATCTTCTCCGGTTTCAAAAATTGCTCCATAGATGTAATATAGCTTCACTTTTTTAAAGCCGGCAACCAGGCCCATTTCCAAAGCCGTATGTATATGATCTTCTGTAATTCCCTTTGAAAATTTATTCCTTATCCTCTGGCTCCCACCTTCCGGGGCAATGGTAAACTGGCTTTGGCCGGAATTTCTTAACAACAGCAACAACTCTTCTGAAAGTGAATCAAGCCTTAACGAGGAAACTGATACCTTAAACTTCCGCTCATTGAGATAGGTTATAGCTTCCTCAAGCCAGGGATAGTCAGTAACGGTTGCTGCAACAAGGCCAACATTTTCAATGCGCCCTTTGAGAAGATCAAGACTTTTCTTCAATTCCTCAACGGGCAGAAATCTTTCCTTGCCAAAAGCATGGCCAGCCACACAAAACTTACATGCCCTCTTGCATCCTCGTCCAATCTCGATTAAAAACCTGGGTCCAAAAGCGGAATTGTTTGTTATAAAAACGCTCCTTGAAAGCTTTTGAGATATGGCGGGGGAAAACAATTCTCCTTTAACTGCATGGGGATCTTCATTGAGAGCTTCTACTATTTCTTGCCGGCTTTCTTTCCCTGTCAAAGACCTCAAAATTGCTAAAAATCTGTCAGTCAAATCCCCCGAATGAACCACATCTCCAACCAAGCCTAAAAGCGCATTGTTGAAATAAGTTAGAGCTCCACCGATAATAATCACTGGATGAAATCCATTTCTTTTTTTGGATAGTACTGGCACTTTGTAACTGCGCAGGATATCGATAATGTTAAGTACATCCAGCTCAAAGTGAATAGAAAAAGCCCATATTCTGAACTCATCCAGCGGTTTCAAGGAATCTATTGAATAGAACTTTTTGAATGATCTATCAAAAAAGAACCTTTCACATTTCACATTTGGTAAAGCATTAAAGCGCGCATATAAATCGTGAAAAGATAAGCTCGCGCTGGCAACTTCGTATACATTCGGGTAAATCAATGCGATTTCCAGTGAACCATTTAAATCAATGGGTTCAAGAAAGTTCTCCCCATTTTTCAAAGCCAGGACTTTATTGTATTCGCGCCACGAATCCAAAGTCCTAGGCTTTCTCACTTAGTTTCCTCCCGATGCTTTCAAGCGAAACCTTTCGCCTTACCAGAGTAAACTTTGCCACCAGATTGCTTTCCTGCTTTGCGGTACCGTCAAATACAACATTCTTTCCCTTCACATTGACAGTGAAATTCAACTCCAAAGGTCTTTTGATCAATGCGATATCAAGATGTTCTAACTTGACAAAAGTAACCACAAATACTTCCGATTCAGATTCAAAAGAGCTCAGCATTTCACGTGAGAAGTTCAGCAGTAATTTTTGCATACCGCTAGTTGACAAAAGATTTAACCCTTCAATATCTGAACGCTCTTTCCACAGAAAATCGGTATTATCAATTTCAAGAGTTGCGGTAAATTGCTTTCCATCTAATTCTTCGAGCCTCATACTTCTTTCCTTTCGCTTCTAACAGCCTTTGGCTCCTTGTCGGCATTTGCTTCATTTTCGTCTTCGACCTCTGGTTCACGGTAATAATTGCCTTCCTCGACAAGCCCTACAATCTCAGCAAGCTCCTTGCCGGTAATTGTTTCTTTCTCTATAAGATCGTTTGCGGCTTCATCCAATTTATCTCTGAACTTTATTATGATTTCCTTTGCTTGGTCATAAGCATTCAAAACTATCTTTTTAACTTCGTTATCAATCTCGCTCGCAATTTCTTCGCTATAATTTCTCATGCGCGTTAATTCGCGTCCCAGAAATACCTCGCTTTCTTCTTTACCCCAGGCAATCGGTCCAAGCCTTTCACTCATACCCAGCTGGCAAACCATTGCCCTGGCAATAGTGGTGGCTTTTTCAAGATCGTTAGCCGCACCTGTTGTAATCTCGCCAAACACAACTTCCTCAGCAGCCCTGCCTCCAAGAATTTGAGCAAGGTTATCCAACATCTCTGTTTTGGAATTGAGATATCTGTCTTCAGCAGGTAAACTCTGTGTAAAGCCAAGGGCAGCAACACCTCTGGGAATTACTGAAATTTTATGAACAGGATATGCATTTGGCAGCGTCAATCCAACAAGGGCATGCCCCAGTTCGTGATATGCAACCACACGCTTTTCTCTGGGATTCATTACCTTCGACTTCTTTGCAGGACCTGCAATAACCCTGTCTATAGCTTCATCAAATTCACTCGCTCCTATAAGTTTTCTCTTTCGCCGGGCTGCGAGTATGGCAGCTTCGTTTACAAGGTTCTCCAGATCTGCACCAACAAAACCGGGAGTCCTTTTTGCGAGCAGCCATACATCTATATCTGGATCGACTGGTTTTCCGCGCATGTGAATTTTCAGGATTTCCGCTCTTCCTTTTACATCTGGTGGATCGACAGAGATTTTCTTGTCAAATCTTCCGGGTCTGAGAAGCGCTCTATCAAGAATATCAGGTCTGTTCGTTGCAGCCATCACGATAACACCTGATTTTTCATCAAAGCCATCCATTTCAACGAGGATCTGGTTAAGGGTTTGTTCTCTCTCATCATGACCGCCGCCAAGTCCTGCGCCTCTATGACGGCCAACAGCATCAATTTCATCAATGAAAATTATTGACGGGGCGTTTGCTTTCGCCTGAGCAAAAAGGTCTCTAACCCGAGCTGCACCAACTCCAACAAAAAGCTCAACGAAGTCAGAGCCACTTATGAAGAAAAAGGGAACATCAGCTTCTCCTGCCACAGCTCTTGCAAGAAGGGTTTTTCCTGTTCCCGGAGGCCCCACAAGCAGAATACCCTTGGGCATCCTTGCACCGGTTTCAGAAAAGACATTTGGGTCTTTTAGATAACTGACCGCATCCTTTAATTCCTCAACAGCTTCATCCACCCCAGCAACATCTTTAAAACTCACCTTTTTTCCTGAAGCTATGTACTTCTTCGCAGGGCTCTTTGTAAATGTAAAAGCTTGCGAGCTCCTTCCTGATAAGGAACGCATGGCAAAGAACCAGATGAAGATGATAATTGCGAGGGGGATTATTGTCCCGAGCAAGTTAACCCAGAACATAGAATCATTGCCTTTCTCGTATCTGACCTCTACACCTTTCTTTACCAGATCATCAATAAGAGTCTGAAACTGGTCAGTGGAGAGAGTTTGCGGAGATACATAGGTTTGATAAGCCTTGGGTTTGCCGCTTACGAACTTTGAATAAGCAACCCGACCGTCATCATATATGACCATTTCTTCTATGTTATTCAGCTCAAGTTCATGAATAAATTCGCTATACTGCACCGTGTTTATTTCATTGCTAGGATAGAGACCCCTAAGTGCTATTATGAGAAAAATGCCAAAAACAAGATAAAATAAAATCATACCAAATCTGGGTCTACGTTCCACGTGTTGACCTCCTTTCGAACTTAAAGAGGAGAAGTTCACTTCTCTTATTGCTGCTTCTGCAAAGCTCGCTGGCTCTAACTCCGGGAACCCATAAAATCCTTTTTTCATTGTCTTCAAGAACCATAAGACCTGCTAATACATCAGGCGGGGCTTCCCGGGCTGCTAGCGATATAACGTTTTTCATACTGTTCAGCCCAAAGGGCATAAATTTATCACTTTCGCTCGCACTTCTTAGCCAAAGGGGAAAGCTGATTATATCTGCCGGACATACGGCTTTATAACCTCCATCTATGTCCTCCGGTATGTTTTTAACCACGCTGATAACTATTTTGCCTGTTTCCGTTTCAATATCCACAGGTAATGTTTCAATTACCTTTGACCAGATATTGCCTGCCAGAGATACCTTATTAAACACAATATACTTCCCTCTGCTTACGCATTCAACACCATCTGCGAATTGGATTTTCCAGCCACCCGTTGATGATATTAGAAGCCTTTTAAAGGCCATCACCCTTTCCCGGGTTGGTGGATAACCTTTTTCAGAAAGACGTTGAACAATCGCTCTCACGTATTCAGCAACTATTGCCCATTCACTGGATGTTAAAGCTTTCCTTTCAATAAGTGCTTTCCCATTCTTCCAGAAAGTTAATTCCAGCAATCTGGTAATATCTTTTTCCAAAGAACTATAACTCTCTGAAACATTCAGAAAAAACCTCCAAAAAGCCTCTTCATATGATGGGTTTAGCTCTTTCAATAATGGCATTATTCGATGCCTGATAAAATTTCTGTCGTAATCCTCAATAATGTTTGTTTTATCGCTATTATAAGGAACCATGTTAATTGTAACATAATCTTTGATATCATGCACCGGTATGAAAAGGAATGGGCGTATTATGTCTCCATCAATTGGCTTCATTCCCAACATCCCTCTAAGACCTGTTCCACGAATCAGTCGCATCAAAATAGTTTCAGCTAAATCATTCAAATGATGAGCAATGGCAATTTTATCAGCTTGCAGGATCATTTTTGCTCTTTTTAGAAACTCCATTCGCTTTAGCCTTGCTGCCTCTTCAGGGGACAACCCCTTGTTTTCAGATATGAATTTTTTCACATCAGTTTTTTCATGGTAAAAGGCTATTTTTCTTTTTTCGCAAAATGCCTTGACCATTTCGGCTTCCCTTTGACCTTCATAACCTCTAAGACCATGGTCAAGGTTTGCGGCAACTATTTCACATTTTAACAAAGTGGAGTTTGCACCAAGAAAGTGAAGAAGAGCCATTGAATCCTTACCGCCAGATACCGCTATGAGAATCTTTTCGCCCGGTTTGATCAATTCATATGTTTTGATAAATTCAAGTACTTTTTCTTCAAATGCGGAAGCCAATTAAATCACTTCCTATACTAAAATTAAAGCGCCCCCAAGGGCGCTGGAGCCAACGGTGGGACTTGAACCCACAACCTGCTCATTACGAATGAGCCGCTCTGCCGATTGAGCTACGTTGGCACTCAGCAGTATTTTACCTTAGCAAGCAAAAAGTGTCAAATGGCTAACTTGCATATGCAACGCTACGCCTTTCCCTTATCACAGTTACTTTTACCACACCAGGGTATTCCATTTCTTCCTCAATTTTCCTTGCTATGTCGGCTGCCAGTTTTTCTGCAAGGATATCGTCGACTTTATCAGGTTCTACTATGACTCTCAATTCCCTTCCAGCTTGAATTGCGTAAGCTTTTTCGATGTGACTGAAACGCATAGCTATTTCTTCGAGTCTTTCCAAGCGTTTGATGTACATATCAAGGGATTCACGTCGTGCTCCGGGCCTTGCAGCAGAAATTGCATCTGCTGCAGCAATAAGCACACTTTCCGGAGAAGTTGCTTCCGTTTCGCCGTGGTGATATTGAATCATATTTACAACATCGGGCTTCTCTCCATACCGTTTGGCAATTTCGCCGCCGATTATAGCATGAGATCCTTCAAGCTCATGATCCACAGCTTTACCAAGGTCATGAAGCAATGCGCCTCTCTTGATTTTGTCAACGTTAAGGCCAAGTTCAGCAGCCATAAGAGCTGCTATTTGAGCTACCTCTACTGAATGGTCGAGAACATTTTGACCATAACTTGTTCTGTATTTAAGACGTCCAAGGAGCTTTACTAATTCAGGATGCATAGAGGGGATGCCCACTTTCATCAGGGCTTCCTGTCCAGCTTCCTTTATTTCTGAATATATAGTTTTCTTAGCCTTTTCATAAATTTCCTCGATCCTTGCAGGATGAATTCTCCCATCTTCTACCAACCTTTCGAGCGTTAATTTTGCTATAGCCCTTCGAAGGGGGTTGAAACAGGAGACAACAACTATTTCAGGCGTATCATCAATAATCAAGTCAGCACCCGTGAGCTTTTCAAAGGCTCTGATGTTCCTTCCTTCTCGTCCGATAATTCTGCCTTTCATCTCATCCGACGGCAGGCTAACAGTGCTCACAGTAATATCTCCGGTTATATCAGCCGCATAGCGCTGGACAGCACTAACAACAACCCACTTAGCGTGTTTCATAGCTTCTTCCTCATATTGCTCTTTTATCTGCTTAAAGCGCTGGGCAATTTCGTATTCGTAAACTTCCTCAGCTCTTCTTAACACCTGTTCGCGGGCTTCTTCAGGCGTAAGCTCGGAGAGCTCGTACAGTTTCCTTTCAGCAGCTTCTTTGAGCTTTTCAATTTCAGAAGTCTTGCTTTCAAGCTCTCGTTTCATTTTTTCAAGGGTTTCTTCCTTTCTCTCGAGATTATCTTCACGCCTTGAAAGCCTTTCATCCCATTGTTTGAGCTCTTCGCGTTCCTTCCGAATCTCCCTCTCCATTTCTTCTCTGAACTTATGAAGCTCTTCTCTGCCTTCTATCAGAGCCTTTTTCCTCAAATGCTCCGCTTCTTCCAAAGCTCTCTTTTTAATTGATTCAGCGTCCTGCTTGGAAGCCTTCAAATGTTCCTCCAGTTTATTTTTTACTCTTTTTGTTACCAGTGGAACAGCTATGAAGGTTATTGCTATTCCCAATGCAAGACCAATGAGAATTCCAATTGTCATATTACACGCTGGTATTTAAACCCATTCGGGATATTCCAGCTCCCTCCTTCCTTCTACATATCCTGTGAGATTGAAACTTCTTTAAGAACAGTGACTATCATGGAGTTAGTGAATCCTCTCCGATATAGCTTGGCTTTTAGCTTTTCCAACGATTTTGCATCTTTAAAATCGGTCCTTGCCCTTTCAACGTACCGCTTTAGTATTGAGTTTATGTCTATTTCCATTTCGAGCTTTCTTAATGTTTTTTCAACTATATCCTTATCCACTCCGAAATTTATTAATTCTCTTCTTATTCTGTGAGGTCCTTTAAAGTGTATTGTCAATGAATCGTAGGCATATAACCATGCAAAGGATTCATCGTTGACAAATCCGTATTCTTTTAGCCAGTTAATTACCTCTGTTATCAATACAAAAGAATAACCTTTTTCTTTGAGTTTTGCAATTAATTCCTTTTCTGCTCTTGAACGATACTTGAGCAATCTCAAAGCATAGGCCTTTGCTGTTTCAAAGTCCCGTTCCCTTTCATTTCCCGCCATTGCCCTCTTCTTTGCCTTCTCCCTCGGGTTTAACAAGCGGAAGTTCGTATTTTGAACGAATCCTGTTTTCAATTTCAAGCAAAAGCTGTGGATTGCTGCTCAGAAATTCCACTCCGTTGTTTTTTCCTTGCCCGAGGCTGATTTCTTTGCCGTCTTCTGAAATGTATGTGTACCATGCTCCTTTTCTCTCTATCATACCTTCTTTGACACCAAGATTGAACAGTTCGTTGTTGTGATCAATACCTTTACCGTATATGAGATCGACTTTGGTATCTTTGAAAGGTGGTGCTACTTTGTTTTTAACCACCTTTATTGTTACTTCATTGCCTATTACTTCGTTGCCTTCTCTAAGAGCCGAACTTCTTCGGACTTCCAACCTCACGGATGAATAAAACTTCAGTGCTACGCCCCCGGTTGTTGTCTCAGGATTTCCATATACCACACCTATTTTCATTCTGGTCTGATTAATGAACATGACTATACTTCTGGATTTGCTAACAGTTCCTGCTATCTTTCGGAGGGCTTGTGACATCAATCTCGCCTGAAGACCGACCTGCAATTCACCCATAGAACCTTCTATTTCAGCTCTTGGAACCAGTGCTGCTACCGAATCAACAACAACCAGGTCCACGGCATTTGATCTAACAAGCCCCTCGACAATCTCCAGAGCTTGTTCGCCATAATCCGGCTGGGAAATGAGCAAACTGTCAACATCTATTCCAAGTGCTCTGGCATAGCTCATATCTAAAGCGTGTTCAGCATCAACAAAAGCTGCAATCCCTCCCGCCTTTTGAACTTCAGCGATAGCATGAAGCGCAATAGTTGTTTTGCCACTTGATTCAGCACCATAGATTTCGATGACTCTTCCCCTTGGATATCCTCCAACACCAAGTGCAATATCAAGGGAAAGAGATCCACTTGATACGACTTCTACATTGCTTCTGTTTTCTTGATCACCGTAAAGCATTACCGAGCCCTTACCGTATTGCTTTTCAATCTCCTTTATGGCTCTTTCAAGTGCATTTTTCTTCTCTTTAGAAATCATGTTTTATCAGACCTCCTTCAAAACTACAGGAAAAAAGTTTTGTATATCTGGCTCCTTCTGGTGAGAGTTCAGATTTGAACAAGGATATTTCATTTACAGGCACTATCACTTCTTCGAGTTCAACAGTTTCTATGAGTTTTTTCCAGTATGGTGGACTAAATTTCATACGTCCAACTGTTATGTGAGCGTGGAAATTCTCTTCAACATTGAACCCCAGGCTCTCTAAAGCCACTCTTGTTTCTCTAAAAAGATTATTCAAGACCACCGAGGGTTTTACACCTATCCATATTACCCTTGGAAGATTCTTATGCCGGAAAAAACCGAGTTTTCCCGTAGAAAAAGTAAAAGTTGGAAAACCCCTTAGACGTTTTGATAACATTGAGGCAACCAGTTCCACTTTTTCTCTATCCACTTCGTTAAGGAAAGCCAGCGTCAAATGGGCATTATTTCCGACTACCCAGGAAGCTTTGAATCCCATTCGCTTAAGCCTTTCAACAACTGTATCCACAATGCTGGAAATTTTTTGGCCAGTATCAATGGCAATAAAGGTTCTCAAATTATTTCCCCCTTTCGCTATTGCGCAGATAACCAGAAACATATACAATGCCGCTAAAAAGGGTTATCAACGCAACAATCCACTGAAGCAATATAACAAATGCTGTGATATCCCAGTTCGTAATAACCTGAAGATATAAAAAGCATAATAAAATTATCTGGGAAACTGTTTTGAACTTTCCGAAATAATTGGCTGCTATGATCACCCCTTCTGAAGCTGCCAGCATCCTTATTCCTGAAACAAAGGTATCCCTGAAGATGATTAAAAACACCAGCCAAAAATTCACCTTGCCGATGAACATGAAAACCAGGAAAAGTGATGTAATCAAAATTTTGTCAGAGATTTGGTCTAAAAATTTCCCTAAAGTCGATACCTGATTTAATTTTCTCGCAAGCTTTCCGTCCAGGTAATCTGTTACAGACGCAATGATAAAAATTGCGAATGACCAGATCGCCCATTCTTTGGGTTCGTAGTACAGCAAAGCCACCAATGGAATTGTTAGTACTATTCTAGATAGAGTAAGCAAATTAGGTATGCTCATCTATAATAAATCCCTCCATGTCATTCTCGTAAACTTGAGTAATCACCGTTTCGATTAATTCCCCTGACTTGCTCTTGCCTCTGACATAAATATTGCCATCGATTTCGGGAGAAAAATGCCAGGACCTGCCAATTGAAAGCTCCTCTGTCTCATCTTCTATAAGTACTTTGAGTTTCTTGTTCAAAAATTGCTGATTGAGTTCATATGAAATCCGATCCTGCTCGTCCAGGAGCTCTTCAAGAAGTTCCTGGGCTTTTTCTCTGGAAATAGTCACCCTTTCACTGTAAGCCGGTGTGCCTTCTTCCGGAGAATAGACAAAGCCCCCAAGTTTGTTGAATTTAACCTCTTTGATGAAGTCGAGTGTTTCTGCGAATGTCTTTGATGTTTCCCCGGGAAATCCGACCATTATCGTCGTCCTCAAAACAGCATCAGGCATTTTAGACCTTACCTTTCTAAAGAGCTCTATGAGTTCTTCACGGTTTTTCGATCTTCCCATGGCCTTTAACACACTATTTGAGCCGCTTTGCACCGGTATGTCAAAGTATTTCACGGTGTTTCGTGAAAGGGCTATGGAATCTATAATCTCTTCATTAAGGTGATCGGGATGCAAATACATTACCCTTACCCAAAAATCTTCTTTGATGTCATCGAGTTTTCTCAATAAATCTGGTAGCGCTTGTTTTCCATAAAGATCTTTTCCGTATTGTGTGTTGTCCTGCGAAACCAGTATTATCTCTTTTACTCCACCAGAAACCAGTGCCTGAACTTCTGAAACAATGTCTTCCATCTTTCTGCTTTGCGATCTTCCCTTAAAAGAAGGTATTGAACAAAAAGCACAATTTCTATCACAGCCATCACCTATTTTCACATAGGCGTAAGTGTTGCCTGACTCTCTACCCGAAAAATCGTAAACTCCTGTTGGTTGCTTGAGGTAGAATATTTCTTCTCTCTCCAGAAGATCAGCCAATGTGTCGGGAGGAGTTACTCCAATAAGTCCGTCAAGCTCAGGGATTTCTTCTTTGAGCTCATTGAAATACCGCTGCACCAGACAACCTATGGCTATAACTTTCAAAGACGGGTTTTCCTCTTTGAGCGAACAAAAATTGAGAATCTCTTCAACGCTTTCCCTCTTTGCTTCTCCTATAAAGCCGCAGGTATCAATGATTATCGCATCTGCCATTAAGGCATTGCTCACTATTTGATGTCCCCTTCTTTTCATAATCCCTTTGAAATTCTCCATATCGGCAACGTTTTTTGGGCAGCCCAACGTGAGAACGCCTATGTTCATCTGTAATATTCCTTCCTTTTCTTCAAGTAAAGCTCCCGTATTTTCGTCAATTCATCGATGTATTCTTTGTCTTTGTAATTGGGATATGTATATTCAAGAGGTCTGAAAGCGCCATTCAAAAACATCAAAGTCACTTCGGCGTTTATCCCTCTTCCTATATATATTCTATTTGCCCAGTGTTTAGTGGAAGCGAGCACAAACTGTGCGTGATGTATATAACCGGGATCTATGTTGATTTTCCTTTTGCCTTCTATTGAAAATCCCCTTTCGATCTCATTTGTTTTCAATTTGATTTCTGCAAGTTCTGAAGGATGAATTAAAGGCTCAAAACTCACAAGCTTTCCCTGAAGTTTGTGTCCCATCTCTTCATTGTAAAAATAGGTGTACTTGTCAAAATCAAGGGTGCACGACAGGTAGTCTATAGCGCCAAATTCTTTTTCGAGTATCGGTTCGATTTCTGTAAACCGATAATCTATATAAGAGGAAAAAATAAACATAACAAGATTTACCATTTCTGTTCTTTTCACCTGTCCCATTTTCCCAATCTCACCTCAATTTCCCTCATTGATACTTCATATACATTGTTCAAAAACCGCAAAGTGTATTGTTCTCCATTGCTTTTTATGTTAAGCGATTCGTCAACAAAAAGAGTAAATGCCTTACTTTTTCCCCCGGAAATTCCGTGAATTTCACCTCTGGCTTCCACTTTGACATCGCTATTTTCGCTGTACACAACAACGGTTTTCATGCTTATATTTAGCGCTTTCACTATTGATAGCAATTCAATATCAACTACAAAAAGCGCTATGCACAACAAGAGCAAAACAACCAAAAAAATATCACTTCTCATAAAGCTATCCTTTTTCTATATTTTTCTACAAAATTATATCACGCTTATTCTTAGACTACTACGGAATTATTTCAAAATCGGGATATTGTGATATAATTTCACAAGCAAGAGACTCTTTTTTGCAAAAGGGGTGAAATTATAATGGAAAACAGGAAAATTCCAAAACCTACAATCAAAAGGCTTGCGGTCTATTACAGATGCCTTGAAAATCTCATAAAAAGTGGAATGGAAACAGTTTCATCCCAGGAATTGGGGAATCGATTAAATGTCAAAGCCAGCCAGGTACGGAAAGACCTTTCATATTTCGGAGAGTTTGGAAAACGCGGCATTGGATATCAAACAAGGCGCCTTCAGGACGGCATCGCTGAGATCCTTGGAATTAAAAGGGAATGGAATGTCTGCATAGTTGGTGCTGGCAACCTTGGTGTGGCACTTGCTAACTATCCGGGGCTTTTCAAAAGCGGTTACAAGATAAAGGCTATTTTTGACATTGATCCAAAAAAAGTTGGCAGAAAGCTTCAAAATGGCCTTGTGGTTGAAGATTTAAAGAACTTTGGAGAAATTGTCAGAAGAGAAAAGATTCATATGGGCGTTATTGCTGTTCCTGCCAGCAGTGCGCAATATGTTGCCAATTTGATGGTTTCTTCGAGGATAGAGGGAATTATAAACTTTGCACCCGTCAGGCTCAATATACCTGAAACTTTCCCGCTGGAAGAAATAGATATCTCTCTAACATTCAGAGCTCTTTCATTCCAGATAAATATGCAAAAAAATAGATAGCGAGGTGCGCAAATGCTTGTGGCTATTGTTGGAGGCAGTGGTGCGGGTAAAACTTCCGTTGCCGTAAAAATAAAGGAACATTTTGGTGATGCTGCTGATATCCTTTCAATGGACGATTATTACAAAAACCTTGAATCCGGTGTAGATCCCCGAGAATTTAACTTCGACAGTCCAAAAGCTTTTGATTTTAAGCTATTTATCGATCATCTAAAAGCTCTCAAAGCCGGAAAGGAAATTCACACACCTATATACAGCATGGTAACTTATAGAAGGGAATCAGGAATTTCCAAATTATTTTCGCCTAAACCCCTTATAATTGTCGAAGGTATCTTGATATTACACACAGAAGAGCTCAGGGAGCTTTTTGATTTTTCTGTTTACATCGATGCTCCCGCTGATGAAAGGTTGATAAGAAGGATTGAGCGGGATACACGAGAACGGGGCAGGTCTATCGAAAGCATAATAACCCAGTACAGAAAATTCGTCGCCCCTTCTTTTAAGAGCTTTATTGAACCCCAGAAATATTTTTGTGATATCGTTCTTCCCGATGGAGTTGAAAATGCAATCGGACTCAAAGTCATAGTCAACGCCATAGAAAATATGTTAAAATCTTACCGCTGAACATTGATGAGATTAATTAATAGGAAGGTAACGCCTTACAAAAAAAATGATGGTATTGTATCTTTTGTGAATAACACCTGAATTCGCATTTTTCGGAGGTGGAGCCGTGAACAAGCGCCACGTGGTTCTTGTCTTAGTATTTTTAATTCTCATCGTTTCCACTACCTTCTCATTTGATGCTGCGAAGGCTACTAAGGCTTTTAAGGCATACGTAGAGGATTTCAAGAAAGAGGAATCTCAGCTCCCTGTTATCTCCAGATTGAAAGAGGATCTTGAAGACCTTGCCCTTTATAGACTTTACAAATTGCAGATCGCCGGAAGTGTCGAAAAGAAGGAAAGCACGACGACAATTCCGGATTTACTTACCGATCATATGAAATCCCTTGGTGAAGGCTATTTTTCCAGTGAAGAGGAAAAGATCGCTTACAGCGCTTTTCTTTCATGGATCGCAACTGATGTGTCGGGGAAAAAATTCCAGGTAGGAACTATCAATGAAATGCCTGCTTATTCATTGACTTTCAACAGCTATTCCTCAAGAATAAGGGCAGCTGCCCCGAGGGTTTATGAAAGCTGGATTGCTTATTCCCTGGGATTGTTGAAAGAACGACCCGAAAGCTTTCCCGAAGGGAAGCTTCCCATTCCAAATACCTTCAACGAATTTGATTTGAGCGTTACCATTGACAGGTCGGAGCAGGAGGAAATTGCTTCCATCACCGACGAAGAAATTTTAAAGCAATTATCAAAAAGCATTCAGGGCATTTCGAATAAGAAATACGATGTCAGCAAGTTGTTTAACGATAAGGTGGATGAAAGGGTTAACTTCATCAGTGGTAGATTACCAGATACCCTTGCGGGACTGGAAGATTCAACCAAAAACCTTTTAAGGCTCTGGATTTATAGAGCTTTTTCCCTTATTGATGAAGCCCCATTCTATCCTGATAGCATACCGATAAGCGAAATCAACATTCCGGGGTTTGTAAACAGCGTTCCTCTGGAAGATCCCAATTATGAAAAAATAAGTTCTATTATCGTAAATGATAACCTGATAATGATGCAGCTGAATTTTGCTTTGAAAATGATAGGCAACAATGTCTATTCGCCGATTGGGCTGATTGAAGCAGATATCGCCAACGAAGCAAAAAAGATGGTTGCACCGCTTTTGAGTACCCTCGGTCAGATAAGAAATAATCTGTCAGGCGAATTTGTTGCAAGCGTCTCGGCAAAACCATCTTTTGGATGGATGAGGATTTTTGCATATGTATTAATCGTTTTTTTGAGCTTTACATATATGAAAATTCTCAAAAAATATCTTCTCTACATTATCGTAGGCTTTGAAACTCTCTATCTCCTATTTCTTTCGAATCCCAATCAGAATGCCTTTGATCTGTCGCTGTATGCCATCACAATTATCCCTCTGCTTGTTTTCGCAACCCTTATAACTCTGGGGCGGGTATTATCAAAGAAAAGGAGAGTTTTTGACCTTCTTGCGCTGGCTTTGATCCTTTTGGCTTTGCTTTTACCCTTCGTCAAGCTTTACAGGAATGTTCCTGAGCTTTCTATGGAAAAATTTCCTGAATTCTACAATTCTATATATTATGATAAGTTGAAAAATGACTTATTCGAATCACCTGACTCGTTATTCAACATTGAGGTCAGGAAATTGACATCATTAATTTCTTCCGAACTGAATGACCTGAAAAGAGGGTACAGAGTTGTAATCCCGAATATGCTAAACGACCTTGCGAAAAACACTGGAACGACATTCTCTGTATCAGGAACACGTCTGAGGCTTTCAATGCCTTCCTTTGCCGATTATTTATCGATAGAAAATGAGCCTGAATATATTTCGCAGTTTGAAGACCTGCAGAAATCATTTAAGAGCTTTGTCAGAAACAGTAAAAGAAATTATTCTCAATACAGAAGGGTACTTGGCAACATTGAAAACATGGCGGAGAAAATCGTTATTTATGCTGGTAATCCCCTCCGTGAAGATTTTGAGAAATATCTCGTAAAGACGCTCGGAAATAAGCAAGAATATATGGTTGCTGTTGACAATATAGAAAAGGCAATATCCGATGAGATGAAAACAGAACCTGTTTCAGCTTCTATCAGCCCATATAAGATACCAAAATACACTTACATCCTATTGGGGATATTTTTGCTTGTAGCTACTACCATCATATTTAAGAATTTTGTCCTGTCCATGCTGGAAGGAATATTGCTCGTAATAGCCTTTATAGGAACCATGGGCACGAAAACGCTTGATATTTTTGTTCAGGCTGGAACTCCTCATTTGAAATTATCTGTAAATTCAGGAATAAGCATTTGGTTTTTTGTTCTTTTCGCGGTTATAATTGTTTTGGCTGAAATATTTGCCTTCATATCCTACAGAAAAGGGAGGGAAAGTGCATGAAGTTAAGAATTGCTTTAGTTCTCTCATTGGTATTGCTCATAGCGCTTCCTGTTATGGCGCTAAAAGTTATTATGGTTACCGACGTTGGCGGTCTTGGCGACAAGTCTTTTAACGATGGTACATGGGATGGTATTGTAAGAGCTGCTGATTTCCTTGGCCTTGAGAAGGAAGTTGTCCAGTCTCATGAAATGTCCGACTACATTCCAAACCTTTCTAACGCCGCAAAAGAAGCTGACATTGTTTTCGCTGTTGGTTTCATGATGACTGACGCTCTTTTCAAAGTTGCTCCACAGTTCCCCGACACATACTTTGTCGGTATCGACATTGTTCCACCTGAAGGAGCAGAAGCTGACAACGTAGCCACCTACATTTTCAAGGAACAAGAAGGCGCTTTTCTCGCAGGCTACCTTGCAGCTGCAATGACAGAAGCAAATATCGTTGGATTCATTGGTGGCATCCCGATACCACCTGTTGAAAGATTCAGATATGGTTACGAAGCAGGAATAAGAGTTTACGAAGAACTTCATGGAAAAACCATTGAAATCCTCAGAGGTTACACCATGGACTTCAATGACCCCAAAAAGGGTAAAGACCTTGCTCTCGCGCAGTTTGCTGAAGGTGCAGATATTGTATTCCATGCTTCCGGTGCTTGTGGAAACGGTGTTATTGAGGCAGCAGCTGAAAAGGGTGAAGGTTTCTTTGCCATCGGTGTAGATGCAGATCAGGATTACATGGCTCCCGGAAGAGTCCTCACCAGTGCTATGAAGAGAGTAGATATGGCTTCTTATCAGGCCGTTTTGAGTGTTGCTCTGGGTACATTTACACCCGGTCTCCATGTTCTTGGAATTAAAGACGAAGGCGTTGGCATCAGCCCGATGAAGTACACCAAGGACATAGTTCCCAAGAGTGTGCTTAAAGACCTCGATTTCTTGAAGGAAGAAATCAAAAAAGGCGTTCTCGTTGTTCCTGATACCCAGGAAGCTCTTGACGCCTTTGAAGTTCCTGAAATTACACTTCCTTGACTGAAATAATGGGGGGTATCAATGCCCCCCATTTCCCTTATTACTGATGATATTAAAGGTCGGGAGGTTTTGCTCCCGATTTTTAGTATCGTTGGTGATGGAGGTGAGTCTGTGTCCGTATTGAAGTCAGGTACTCCAGACTTTTCCGATTATGCAGTGGTAATGAAGGGTATTGTAAAAAAATTCCCTTCCGTGGTAGCAAATGACAGAGTGGATTTTTTCGTAAAAAAAGGTGAGATACATGCTCTGGTTGGAGAAAATGGTGCAGGAAAATCCACACTCATGAAACAGCTGTATGGTCTTTACACACCTGATGACGGTGAAATTTACATCAATGGGAAAAGAGTGCATTTTAAAGGTCCACGGGATGCTATCGACAATGGTATCGGAATGGTTCACCAGCACTTCATGCTTGTGGACAACCAGACTGTTGCCGAAAATGTCATACTTGGTTCTGAACCTCGAAAAGGTATTGTTCTTGATTACAACAAAGCAAGAAAAGAGGTCAAAGAACTTTCTGAGAAATACGGTCTGGCAGTTGATGTCGATGCTAAAATCGAAGATATTCCAGTTGGTATGCAGCAGAGAGTTGAAATATTGAAGATACTGTACAGAGGAGCGGAAATTCTCATCTTTGACGAACCTACGGCTGTTCTGACCCCTCAGGAAACTGAAGAGCTTTTTAACGTAATGCGGTTACTTAAGGACAGTGGAAAGACGATCATTTTCATAACTCACAAACTGAATGAAGTTATGGCCATTACTGAAAACGTAACCGTAATGCGCCTTGGTAAAGTAACAGGAAACGTACTCACCAAAGACACAAATCCCCGTGAAATAGCAACCATGATGGTAGGGCGTGAAGTATTGTTGAGGATTGAAAAGGAAGAAGCCAATCCCTCAGGTGTTGTTTTAGAGATCGAAGATCTTTGGGTGAAGGATAACAGAGGGCTTGATGCAGTACGCGGTGTTTCCCTTGAAGTCCGCGCAGGTGAAATCGTAGGAATTGCTGGTGTAGCCGGTAATGGGCAAACCGAACTTGTTGAAGCAATTACCGGTTTAAGAAAGGCGGAAAAAGGAAAGGTGGTACTTCTGGGTAAGGAAATGACAAATGCCTCTCCTCTGGAATTCAGAGAATCAGGTCTTACACACATTCCTGAGGATAGAATCAAAAGAGGTATGATTTCTCAATATCCTGTTTATTACAATGTAATCCTTGGAAAGCACTCCGAAGAACCCTTTGCAAGAAATGGCATTTTAAACCTTGGTGAAATCAAACAATATTCAAGCAAATTAATAGAACGCTTCGACGTTCGGCCACGTGATATAAACATGCTTGCAGGCAATCTTTCAGGTGGTAACCAGCAAAAAATGGTCGTCGCCAGGGAATTAGATGAAACACCAGTCAAGCCAAAAGTGGTTGTCATTGCACAACCCACAAGAGGTCTTGATATAGGCGCCATTGAGTTTATACACAAAACGATCATTTCCATGAGAGATCAGGGAATTGGCATCCTTCTTATATCAATGGAACTTGATGAGATCTTCTCTCTATCCGATCGAATACTGGTTTTCTACGAAGGTGAAATAATGGGTGAAGTCACACCAGAAGAAATCACAAGAGAGGAAATTGGTCTCATGATGGCAGGCCACAAAAAAGCAGAAGTGCTGGGTGAACAACGAGGTGATGTGAAATGAATCGAAGCAAAATTTATCCTTTGCTCGTTCCTACTGTATCTGTCTTAATAGCGCTTGCAATAGCATCAGTTATCATAATAATAATTGGGAAAAATCCTATTTCAGCTTATGCGGTAATGATCAAAGGTGCTTTTGGCGGATCGGAGCAGCTGGCGAATACCATTGTCAAAATGACCCCGCTTGTACTCACCGGATTGGCAGTGGGATTCGGTTTTAGAGCTGGTGTTTTCAACATCGGTGCAGAAGGTCAGATGGCAATCGGTGCGCTCATTGGCTCAATGGTAGCTATTAATATGGGAGCGGTTCCTTCACTGATAACCATTCCAGTTGTTATAGTAACTGGGATGCTGGGAGGAGCTATCTGGGCATCAATAGCCGGTTTTTTGAAAGCCTTCACGGGAGCACATGAAGTCATTTCAACTATTATGCTGAACTGGATTGCCGCCAATCTCGCCTCTTTTATGGTCACCGGACCTCTGGCTGTGGGATCCGGAACACCAAAAAGCCCGGAAATTGCTGAATCAGCAAAACTTCCCATCATGATGAAAGTTCAGGCCACAGAGCTCAGCATAGGCATAATTATCGCTGTAATAGTGGCGATTATTATGCAGATCATCCTTGAACGGACAACCATGGGATATGAACTGAAGGGCGTCGGTTTCAATCCCTATGCTTCGGAATACGGTGGAATAAGCATAAGGAAGAATATCATCTTAACCATGGCTATAAGTGGAGCTCTGGCTGGAATGGCCGGTATTATAGATATCATGGGAGTACCGCCACATCGATTTGTTGGAGAACTGACAGGTGGTAGAGGGTTCGACGGTATCACAATTGCGCTGATAGGAAGAAATAACCCTGTCGGTATTATTTTTGCTGCCCTTCTCATTGCAGCTCTCAGGACGGGCTCAAACGCTATGCAGATCAGTGCACAGATACCCGATGACATTGTCATAATCATTCAGGGTATCGTTATCTTCCTTGTAGCTGCTGAAAGGATTGTAGCCACCATCATCAACTGGAAAAGAAAGAGGGGTGAACTCGCATGAGTTGGATTGAAGCTATATTCTCTATTCTTGTAAACCCCCTATTTTATAAATTAATGCTGCTTTCTGCTACACCTTTGATTTTTGCTTCACTCGGCGGTGTTTATAGTGAATCCACTGGCGTAACAAATATAGCCCTTGAAGGAATTATGCTTATGGGAGCCTTTGTTTCAATTGTTTTTACACAGATCACCGGAAATCCATGGATAGGTGTGATTGCTGCCGTGGTCATAGGCTTTGGCTTTTCCTGGTTGCACGCATGGGCAAGTATACGCTGGTCCGCAAATCAAATCGTAAGTGCAACTGCATTGATTATTATAGCTCAGGGTATAACTTCATTCCTTATGAAGCCAATTTTTGGACATGAAGGGCAAACAGACTTTATCGGCAAAATTAGCGACCTTCATATTCCTTTTCTGGAAAAGATTCCCTTTATTGGAGAAATCTTTGGCGAACTAAGCCCCTTTGTTTATATTGCCCTTGCCCTTGTGGCATTTAGCTGGTTCCTCATGTACAAAACTCCATTGGGTTTGAGAATGAGGGCGGTTGGTGAAAATCCCGAAGCTGCCGATACGCTGGGAATAAATGTCTACAAAACGCGTTATTTCGGGGTCCTTATGAGTGGTATACTCGCAAGTCTTGGTGGAGCTTTCCTTTCGGTTGGAGAACTTGGAAGATTTGTTGAAAACATGGTTCACGGCAGAGGCTTTATAGCATTGGCTGCTATGATACTTGGTAACTGGAACCCCGTTGGCGCAATGTGGGCAGCTTTGCTCTTTGGCGCGGCTGAAGCCATGAACCTTCAATTGCAAAGCAGTTCTATTGTTTCGGTTTCAGCCACTATTAAACCGTTGTTCAACATGCTTCCCTTTGTTGTCACGCTAATTGTGGTTGGTGGATTTATTGGCAAGACCAGGGCACCTGCAGCCGATGGTGTCCCTTACGAAAAAGAATAGACACAAACCCTTGAAAATCCCCCGTACCATGGGGGATTTTTTCTTTTCTCTCCTTGAAAGATTGTCCCCCTTATGGTATTATATTTCTGGTGTGCAGGCGTAGCTTCAATCGGTGGAGCGCCGCCTTGGTAAGGCGGAGGTTGTGAGTTCGAGTCTCATCGCCTGCTCCAAAGGCCTCGTTTTAGAGGCCTTTTATTTTGGAATGGGATTACCTTTATGTTAATATATTTAACAAGACCAGATAGTTTATTTCTGCTGATCCAGTATGGAGGGGTCTTTTTGCTTGAAATGCTTTCACGTTATCGAGTGGTCCTTGTTGGAAGAGGGCAACGGGATGCTCGGCGTTTGATTGATGCTTTCTCCTCTAAATTTGATATTCGTTACACAGAAGAGATAGGTGATGATCTCTGGCTTTTTTCTGATCTCATCATTTTCGACTTCATCAGAAAGGATATCATCGAACGTGCAAGAAAGGAAAGCGTAAATTACCTGTTTCTGATAGGCAACGAAGCCGATGTGAATAAATTTAGCCTGAAAGAAGAAGAGTATGTTCTCAAAGGCCCCGGATATCTTCATTACCTCAGCAAAATCGTGTATAACATGCTTAAAAACAGAAGAATCCAGCAAGTATTGCAGTTTGAGAAAAACAAATATGACACACTCGTCAACAATATGGGTTGTGGCATGCTGCTCCTACGCAAAGATGGAAAAATAATATTTTCAAACGATGCTGCGAAAGCGATCCTCGGATTTTCAGATAGCGAGCTTTTTCACAAGAGCTTAAAGGAAATCATGATTGAGAAGGAAATATGCAATAAAATTCTCGGAGGATACAACATTAATAATCAGAAATGCACCCTTGTAAATGCCTTCTCGGATGAGAGAATGGTTACCCTTAACAGCACCATGTCTCTCTATGAAGCCGAAAGGGTCATACAAGTTACTTTCATGGACATCACCACGCAAATAAAGAACGAAAAGCTCATTGAGTTTCAGTGGAACTTTCTTGACAATATAGAGGAAATTGCCCTTGCAGTTGACTCAAAGGGTGATATTGTTTACTTAAACCAATTTGCTGCGAAAAGCCATGGGTATGAGATTCAGGAAATGCTTGGAACTCCTGAACAGAATTATGTTAAGCAGTATTCAAGATATCTGAAAAGTAAGGCGCGCTCTCTCAAAGAGTCGGGAAGATGGATGGGCAAAGAGACACATTTGACAAAAGACGGGAAAAACTTCATTGTTGAGGCAAGAAGAAAATTGCTAAAAACAGAAAAAGGAGTTTTCGAGCTCATGGTCGGGCGCGATGTCACCGCAAAACACGAAATGGAAAGAAAACTCAAACTGCATTCGTTGCTGCTTAATAACGTCAGTGAAATCGTCATAGCCATAGACGGTTCATATAGAGTGTTATACATGAATAAAACTGCAGAAGACTTCTTCCGAATAAGTTTCAGAAAAGCTTCTGGAAAGAAATTAAATGAACTCTCTTCTGAACTCTACAAAAAACTCTATGAAGGGATATTTTCGTTGTGTAATGATACCGCACCTAACAGGTTGGTCGAAATTGAAGAAGAGCAAGGGACAAAGATCATGCTTCAACTGATTTCCCGATGTGTTAAAGAAAAGGGAAGGGTAATAGGTTACGTGATCACGGGAAAGGATATAAGTGGTATATACTATATTCTCCCGAATTTAAAAAGCAGGGTTGAGCTTCTTGAAAAGCTCTTTAATCCTTCCGTAGCAACAGATCTTAAAGGAAGGATTCTTTACGCCAATTTCAGCTGGCTGGAAACCTTTGGGATAAATGATATGAATAACATTATGGGTATGAAATTGGTGCCTTCCTTCATACAATCTTCTGAAAAGGAAAGAAATAAAATAAATAAACTTCTCGAAAAGGACGGGTATGTGTATCTGGATGAGGTCTCGTTTCTGGTGAATGGGAACCCACACAAAGCACCCATGATAATATTCAGGCTTCGCGACAGAAGAGGTTATTTTATTGCCGATATCAGCATAATAATGAAAAGCAAGATAACCCACCAGTGACTATTTCAGGAGTTTTATCAATTTCATCGCTGTTCTTCCAAATCCAGCCTCATAATTAGCAGAGGCAATGACATCAGCTGCTTTTCGTGCGTTGGGAGTAGCATTTGCAACCGCAACAGAAAAGCCTGCTTCCTCAAATAAAGGAACATCGTTATCATTATCCCCAAATGCGACTACACAGGCAGGGTCGACATGTAAATCTTCGCATAAGTATTTTAGTCCAAGCCCCTTATTGACACCTTCTGGAAGCAGGTCAAGATATGTAGCAAAGGATCTAAAAACATTGAGATGATTGTATCTGGCAGCGAAATGTGCGCTTAAAACTTCTACTTTCTCAGGTGTATCTATTATCAGGAGCTTGGTAGGAGTATTTTTGGTCACAAATTCAATAAATTTCTCTTCAACTCTAAAATCAACAGCCGAATGCTTCGCATACTCCCGCGCTTTTTCACAATCGAAGGGAACGACAAGTTCATCGTTAACATAGGCTTGAATGTATAACCCCTTTGACAGGCTGTAACTGACTATGTCTTTCGCCATTTCTGTGGTGATGTTTTTGCTGAAAATAACGTCTCTTCCATTCCATACGACCGCACCATTGTAAGCTATAATCGGATGGATTTTATTGAGTTTTGAAGATTGAAACTTTATGACAGAGCTCAACATTCTGCCGCTGGCAAAAAATATCATTATACCTTCCTCTTCAATTTCCTTTAAGGCATCAAGGTTTTCCTGTGGAATATTTCCCTTAGAGTCTATAAAAGTACCATCAATATCTATCACAAAGGCTTCTATCATTTTCATCTCCTGTATCCATTGGTTATCGGCATTCGCCAATCTTTGCCAAAGGCTCGGCGGGAGATCTTTATGCCAGGAGCTCCCTGTTTTCTTTTGTACTCATTCCTTCTTAACAACTTCAACACTAAATCAACAACTTTCCCGTCGTATCCATGCTCCACAATCTCAGTCTGTGACAAACCCTCCTCAATATAAAGCTGCAAGATGCCATCCAAAATCTCATAAGGCGGAAGTGTATCCTGGTCACGCTGGTCAGGTTTCAATTCCGCTGATGGCGCTTTTTCGAATACCCTTTTTGGTATTATCTCTTTCCCCTTCATTTCGTTGAAATAGTTCGCCAGTGCGTATACTTCTGTTTTATATACATCTTTTATAACGGCAATCCCACCAGCCATATCACCATAAAGAGTCGCATATCCAGTAGCTATCTCGCTTTTATTGCCCGTAGCAAGAACAAGCCATCCGAATTTGTTCGAGAGTGCCATTAAATAGTTCCCGCGAATTCTGGCTTGAATATTTTCCTCAGTCACATCCGCCTTTGTATTTTTGAATGTGGCTTTGAGTGCATCCAAATATGAGTGGTAAACTTCTTTGATGGGAATAGTCAGGGTATTTATCGAAAGATTTTCAGCCAATGAAATCGCGTCTTCAATGCTCTCCTTTGATGTGAACTCCGATGGCATTAAAACGCCAATGACGTTATCGCTGCCAAGGGCTTCTGAAGCAATACACGCAACCAAAGACGAATCCATCCCGCCGCTTAAACCTAATGCTACCTTCTCAAAGCCATTTTTTCGAACATAATCCCTTAAACCAAGCACCAGAGCCCTGAACGCTTCCTCCTCCCGGGGGCTTTCATACAAATTAACTTCTGGGGTAAGCTCAATTGCCGACTTCACTGAAATAGGAAGCTTTACGGTTTCAAGCTCTGACACCTTTGAATAACCTTTACGCTTTCCTTCGTATAGGTTATACCTTGTAGATACAGAAGGATCCACGTCGACAACAAAAAGCTCTTCTTCAAAAGCTTTTGCAATATGGTACTTCCCCTCCGGGGTTACAAGCATACTTCTCCCATCAAAGACCAGCTCGTCCTGGCCTCCCACCATATTGCAATAAGCTATTGTGGCTGAATACTCCATCGCTCTGGTCAATAATATATTCAACCTTGACCTCCACTTATTGACCGAAAAGGGAGAAGCTGAAAGGTTTACAATTAGATTTGCCCCGGCAATGGATTGATCAATGATGGGGCCAGCGGGAACCCAGAGGTCTTCACAGATGTTGACGCCTATTTTCAGGGAAGCATGCTCAACCAATATCGGTTTGTTTCCGGGGGCAAAATATCTCTTCTCATCAAAAACAGAATAATTTGGAAGGTGCATTTTATGGTACTTGCCTTTTATTTCGCCATCTTTCAGTATAGCAGCAGAATTATATATCTCGCTATCGTAATCCACAAAGCCAAGAAAGACAAGAGTTTCCGATCCTTTTGTCGCTGCTGCGACTTTCTCAAGAGCCTTCAAATTTTCCTTTATAAAATCAAGCCTTAGCAAAAGGTCTTCAGGGGGATATCCTGTAATGGTCAATTCAGGAAATACGAGAATATCTATATCATTTTCCCGGGCCAAATCAAGATATGTAAAGACTTTTTCAACATTACCATCTATGTCACCAACCGTAATATCGATTTGAGCAAGACCCAACCTAATCACCATATCCGCTAACCTCCCAGAGATAATTGAAATGGCTTATAAAAGCCTTTGCCAAATCTTCCGATTCAATTATAACAACTAACTCCCTATTTTTACTCCATGCGCTTTTAGTAAAGTTGGCCGAGCCAGTTATGATAAATCGTCTGTCTATTATCAATGTCTTGTCATGAAGAAGCCATTTTTCTTTGTTGAAGCGGAGACCAAGCCCTGGCGAAAAATACTTGTAAAGGTAAGAACTCGATATATTCCAGTCATCTACAACACCTTTGACGTCGATCCCTTTGCTCGCCATATATTTGAAAACTGTCAAAAAGCGCGGGTCTGTAAAGGCGTATATCAAAAAAAATATTTCTCTCTTGGCTGATTGCAACTTTTTCAATATGATTTCATCAATGTTTTCATGGGGCGTAAGGTAGAAATAGGCGTTTTCTACCTGAAAGTCGGGAGCTCTTTCCCCCTTTTTTATGGCTTGATAGAAATTCATAAGTCCTAGAGCAACCTCTTCGGACTTGAAACACAACAGAATATTTGAATCTTCACTCAATCCGCCGTGAGTTAGATTTCCCGTTGAAACGACTGCATAATGACCATCAATTATCATGAACTTCGCATGAATTAAAGCCTGTGAATTGTCGCACTCTAATTTAAATAGGAGATCATGAGATAAACTACGGAAAATAGAAGAATTGTCCACAATGCCTTCAACATAGATACCCCTTTTTACAAGCTCATTCAATTTGTCTATTACCTTCGTTTCGTCAAGAGAATATGAGACAAAAAGCACTGTGCTCTCCGCTGTATCAAGCAATTGAATGACGCTTTCAGAAAGGGAGTATTTTTCTGAGGAATAATACTCTATTGTTGATGAATAAAGAGATATTCCGAAGAATAAAACGAGGAACGTGAGAAGTATCTTGATTGAAGACATAAAAAGAGGGAACCTTTCGGTTCCCCTCTGGTGGAGTCGAAGGGATTCGAACCCTCGGCCTTCACAATGCCATTGTGACGCGCTCCCAGCTGCGCTACGACCCCACTCTGGAACAATTATACGATACCAACTAAAAGTTTTCAAGTACCTTTGCGAATTTATCTCTTCTTTCTTTCGAGCCATCCAATAACCACCGGAGCGGCAATGTACAGTGAAGAATAAGTACCCACAACAACACCGATCAAAATGCCGAAGGCGAAAGGCCTAAGAACCTCTCCGGAAAAGATGAACAGAGTAAGTACAGCCAAAAATGTTGTCAAGGAAGTATTCAAAGATCTTACGATAACATCATTGATACTTTTGTTGACTATTTCTGCAATTGTTTTGCCGCCCATTTTTCTCATATTTTCCCTTACCCTGTCATACACAACGATGGTATCATTCAAAGAATAACCAAGTAATGTAAGCAATGCCGCTATAACCGGGGCGTTGATTTCCATACCGAAAATGCTGAAAAAGCCCAGGGTAATGAGCAAATCGTGAACCAGTGCAATAATTGCACCAACACCAAAGGAGAATTGGAATCTAATCGTTATATAAAGCAGTATAAGTGCAACCGCAATTACAACAGCTGTCCACGCATAGCCCTTTATTTCCTGAGCGGCAAATCCTGATATTTTATTCACTGAAAGCATGTCCGAGGCAACTACTCCTTTGTCTGCCAGAGCTTTGAGTATCGTATCCGCCAATTCTTCATCGCTTTCAGTGTTTACGACAATCGAGAAACGCGCTTTTTCCGCTTCTCCGGTTTCACCTGTGAGAGGCTTTTGCTTTATTATCCTTGCAGATCCGAAAATAGGATCTTCAGCGGAAAGTTCTGAACGCATATCAGCAACACTGAAATTGATATCAGGAACGAGAATGCTGACCTCAGTACCACCGGTGAAGTCAATACCGAGGTTGAATCCCTTCACAAAGAAGAGAACGATGGAAATGAGGATGAGCAAAATAGATAAAAATATAAATGCACGCCTTTTTCCTACAAAATCTACATTGAACCTCATCTTGCCTCGCCTCCTCCGGTGCGGGCCTCTTTGACATATCTCGAAGGCTTTATGCTACCGGACATCCCGGTAAGCATTGTTCTTGAGACCACCAGGTTGGTGAACATAGCACCTATTACTCCGAGAATAAGTGTTATGGCAAATCCTTTAACCGTGCCCGTACCAAAGTATAGCAGGACAAGGCCGGCAATTATCGTTGTAAGATTAGCATCAAAAATAGTCCAGAAAACCTTACTAAAAGCGCTGTCAATAGCATTTTCTGGAGTTTTCCCGAGTCTGAGTTCTTCCTTTATTCTTTCGTATATCAGCACATTGCCGTCAACAGTGGTTCCTATAGTAAGGATAATACCCGCTATACCGGGCAATGTAAGGATCGAGCCTGTAGCTGAAAGCAAACCAAACAGCAATATGCTGTTATAAATCAAAGCTACATCGGCAACAAGCCCCATTACTCCATAGAAAACCACCATGTATATCATGACTACAATAAGTCCTGCTATTCCGGCCCAAAGGGCGGCCATTATTATGTCTCTGCCCAAAGTTGGGGAAAGTATCTGTTTATTGAAAGATGCCAGTTCAACTGGAAGGTTGCCACTGCCAACAAGAATGGCGACTTCTTTTGCTTCATCAATTGTTTGGAGTCCCGTGATTACTGCACTTCCTCCTGTAATGGGCTCGTTTACGCCAGGAGCTATAATTACGCTTTCGTCAAGAACAATTGCCAATCGATTTTTCACGTCACCGGAAGAATAGCTAGCTTTTTCGGCTGTTATCTTATAGAATGTATTTCCGCCTTCGCTGTTGAATTTAAGTGTTACCATGAATTTCCCCTGTCCCGGATTTGGTTTTGGATTCACACCGGGCTGGGCTTCGGTAACAGAGCTCCCATTGAGTTCGATAAACTGCGTTCCAACCAGTACCTTCGGGCTAACAAGGTACCAAATCTGGTTTTTGATACCATTTTCAAGTTTTCCGAAATGAATATCGCGAAGCCAGTAAGGTTCAGCTCCCTGGAGTTTCCTCTTGCTGACCTCAAAAAGGAGATCTGAGGGGATCTGAGGGGTAGCCTCACCAGTTTCAATAGCCAGAACATCTGCAAAATAAAGCTTACCGGTGCTTCCTATCAAACGTTCTGCTTTATCAATATCAGTAATACCGGGTATTTCCACTCTTACTCTGACAGGCGGTATATCCTGTCCATACTCGATTTTCGCTGTTACTTTCTCCACGGTAGCCTCTGTGAAGCCAGCAGCGTCAAGCCTGCGCCTGAGTACCTCGATGACTCTATCCGCAAGGGAATTGAGTTCTTCCTTTGGAGCCTGAGTTACCATCTGATATTCGAGCAATGCTCCACCTTTGATATCAAGCCCTAGCCTGATATTTGCAGCAATTTTGGAGAGAAATGTATCGCCTTCCGCTCCACCGCGTGGGATGAGAAGAGGCAACAATGCAAGAATCAGAACAATTACACTAGTTATAAGCCTTTTCTGGTTTGCTCTCATGACTTATGCCCGCAATTAACGGACAGAGCACCCCCTTTCAAGATATATTATTAGAACCTATTTCTTTTCTACATCAACCTCATTGGGGTTTTCGCCTTTTCCAATAATCGCTGTTATGGAACGGCGTGTCACATCGATTTCTGAACCGTTACCGGTTCGAACTCTTATTGTATTATCTTTAATGTTGATGACCTTTCCCAATATTCCACCAGCGGTGACTATTCTATCTCCAACTTTCAACTGTGACATCATTTGCTTAAACTGTTTTTCCCTTCTTCTCTGGGGCATGATGATCATAAAATAGAAGAGAGCTACCATTATTATAAGCCAGACAAATATTCCCGAAAGTCCGCCAACACTGGATGTTGGGGCAGCGGGAGCTGGTTCTGATGTTACCGGAGCGTAGGTTACAAATCCCAAAAATGGAAACATATCTATACCTCCTGTCAAATTTAAGCTCGATAACGATTTTACCAGATCGTTTATTTCAATTCAACCTGCGAATTGATGTTCTGTAAAAGGAGCTAAGTTGATTTTCACAGCATCCGGACTCTAAGTAGTTAAAACCCAAAGAATGCTATGATATAATTTCCACTGGAATGCGTAATCTGAAGTGCTTAACAGAACTCATGCGGAAAACACTGATACCAGATCGATAATAGGAATTTGAGATAGTCAAAGGAGGAATAAAAAATGAAAAACGCCATGTTAAAAGAGGCAGAAAGTAAAATGGAAAAGAGCGTTGAGAAGATAGTGGAAGAGTTCAGTCATATGAGAACTGGTAGACCCTCTCCTTCATTGCTCGAAGAAATAAAAGTTGATTACTACGGCGTTCCGACGCCTGTTAACCAGCTTGCCACGATAAATGTCTCTGAAGACCGTTCTTTGATTGTCAAACCCTGGGAAAAGAACATGCTTTCTCTCATCGAAAAGGCAATACTCGCTTCAAATCTTGGACTCACTCCTCTTAATGATGGAAATGTCATCAGGTTAAATTTTCCCATTCCTACCACCGAGCAAAGGGAAAAATGGATTAAACTGGCAAAAGAAATCGCTGAGAAGGGAAAGGTTGCTATAAGAAACATCAGGCGCGATTTCATCAAAGAAGCTAAAGAACTGCAAAAAGAGGGAGAAATGACGGAGGATGATTTAAAGCGCTTTGAAGAAGAAATACAAAAACTCACCAACAAGTACGTCGATGAAATGGACAACCAGCTCGAAAAGAAAAAGAAGGAAATAATGGAGTTTTGAAATGAACATAAAACTTCCGAAGCATCTGGCGATTATCATGGATGGCAATGGCCGATGGGCCAGGCAAAGAGGGTTGAACCGCATTGAAGGCCACAAAATAGGCGCCAGAACAGCTGAAGAAGTTACCAGATGGTGTGCTGACCTTGGAATAAAATATCTGACTCTCTATGCGTTTTCAACCGAAAATTGGAAACGTCCGGAAGAGGAAGTACAATTCCTCTTTCAGCTAATGGTCAATTATCTGAAGAGCAGGCTGAATCTCCTTATAGACGAATCCATTAGAATCAGTTTTTTGGGTAGAATCGAAGAACTGCCTGAGGAAACAAGAAGCTTTTGCAGATTTTTAGAAAACAAGACAGCTCAATGTGACAGACTACACCTTATTATTGCTTTGAATTACGGCGGAAGATCTGAAATAGTAGATGCCACCAGAAAAATCTTGAATAAAGGATTAAAGCACGTAGATGATAACGTGATTCAAGAAAATCTGTATTTGCCCGATTTGCCTGATCCTGATCTCATAATCAGGACTTCCGGTGAACAGAGATTGAGTAATTTCCTCTTGTGGCAAAGCTCTTATAGCGAGCTTTATTTCACAAACACCCTCTGGCCGGATTTTTCCAGAGAAGAATTAGAAAAGGCTCTTGAGGAATATTCGAAAAGAAAACGTAGATATGGGGCTGTGATAAGTGATGAGGAGTAAAGAGCTTGGCATAAGACTGGTTACGGCTTTTCTTGTGGGGCCCTTTGTGGTCCTTTGCTTTGTAAATTATTATTCGCTCATAGGATTGGTGGCAACTGTCGTTATGTTTGCAAGCTTTGAATATATCAATTTTAGTCTCAAAGAATTGAAACACCCCCTTTTAAGGCTGGTTTATGTGGCTATAATTACGCTAACCACTGTGCTTTACGGGCTGCTGCTGGATAAACTTAACCTTTTTGGCGACACCAAACGCAGGCCCGAGCTTCTCTTCAGCCTTGCCTTTATTACAATAGTCACCCTTACGATTCTTGCGGTAAACGATACCAGAAAAGCGAAGCTATTTGTTGTGAATGGCTCTTTGCCTCTGATTTACATTTCGCTTTGCCTTTCTTTTTTCTTTCCATTGTACATTCATTTCGGCCCCTTTATAGCATTGCTGAACCTTCTTTCAGTATGGGTTTTCGATGCGGGTGCATATTTTTCAGGAATCAGATTTGGCAAAATCAGGATCTCACCTTCATATAGTCCGAAGAAGAGTCTTGAAGGAGCAATTGGTGGATATCTTTTTACCGTGTTTTTTGTCTGGCTTTATGGATCAGTGGTGACGTTGATAGATCCTAACTTTCATATGATCGGTCTTGATGAAGTTCTTCTTCTTCCCATGGTAGTGGCAGTTTTTGGCACCGTTGGTGATATAGCGGAATCAGCCCTTAAAAGATTTCACAACTTGAAAGATTCGGGTAGTATTTTGCCTGGTCATGGAGGTATGTTAGATAGGATTGATGGTCTACTATTTGTAACACCAATATTTTATATATTTATGATTTTGCTGAACAATTGAGGAGGTCTTAGATGAGATACATGACTTCAGAAGAAATAAGGCAAAGTTTTCTGGATTTTTTCAAATCAAAAGATCATACTATCTTACCAAGTGCATCGCTCATTCCGAATGATCCGCAGCTTATGTTTACCGTTGCTGGAATGGTACCCTTCAAACCTATATTCTGGGGAAAAATCAAGCCGACTTACCCCAGAATTGCAACCTGCCAGAAATGCATAAGAACAGTGGATATAGACAATGTGGGCAAGACCCCGAGACATCAAACGTTTTTTGAAATGCTGGGCAATTTCTCTTTCGGGGATTATTTTAAAAAAGAAGCAATTGAATGGGCCTGGGAATATGTAACCGAGGTACTTAAAATTCCTGAGGAAAAACTGTGGGTTTCCGTATACAAAGAAGATGATGAAGCATATGAAATCTGGAAAAATGAAGTAGGGATTGCTGAAAAGAAGATAGTCAAACTCGGCAAAGAAGATAACTGGTGGGGACCCGCAGGACCCACCGGTCCCTGTGGTCCTGACACCGAAATCTTCATTGACAGCGGGCGCAAGGAAAACTGCCCGGATACAGAAAATTGCAGCCCGGCATGTGATTGCGGTCGCTTTCTGGAATTCTGGAACCTTGTTTTTACCGAATACAACCAGGACGAGGAGGGAAATCTCACTCTCTTGCACCAGAAGAATATCGATACAGGCCTTGGCCTTGAAAGGCTTACGGCAATTATGCAAGGGGTTGAAACCACCTTCGATACGGATATATTCCTTCCTCTTATAGAAAAAATAGAAGATATTCACTCCATTAGATATAGAAGCAACCCTGAAAGGGATATATCGATTCGGGTCATAGCAGATCATGCTCGTGCTGTAGCCTTCATGATTGCAGATGGTGTTCTGCCTTCAAACGAAGGCAGGGGTTATGTGCTCAGAAGGCTTCTAAGACGTGCTGTAAGGCATTCCTCACTTCTGGGAAACAATCGTCCGTTTCTTCATTTGCTAACGGAACCCTTGATCAAAAAAATGGGTTCTATTTACCCTGAACTCAAAAACAAAGGGGAACTTATAGAACAGGTAGTCCTGAAAGAGGAAGAGAGATTCCGTGATAATCTTGATCGCGGGACAAAACGTTTATGGCAAATAATTAATACAAAGGGAAAACTTACCGGAAATGATCTTTTCATGCTGCATGACACCTATGGTTTTCATGTTGAGCTCGTAGAAGAGATGCTGAGTGGAAGCAACATAAGCATTGATAAAGACGGATTTGTGGATTTAATGCTCGAACAAAAGGAACGTGCAAGAGCAGCTGCGGGAAATCGCGAATACTCTGCTGTCTCGAATTTTATAAAAGTATTGTATGAAAAATTCGGCGGTACAAGATTTATAGGATATGAGATGCTGGAAACTCATTCCGAAATAAGAGCAATCATTAGAGAGGAAAGTCAGGCAAAGGAACTCTCCACTGGCGAAGAAGGAGAAATCGTATTCGATAAGACGGTCTTTTACGCGGAAAAGGGCGGGCAGGTTTCTGATGTTGGAATTATTGAAACACCGTCCGGAGTTGCAGAGGTTCAACACGTTTATATACCCCATCAGGACATATTCCTGCACAAAATAAAAGTAACCAAAGGTACAATAAAAGAGGGTGAGCAGGCTCTGCTGATTGTTGATGCGGAAAAGCGGAAAGCGACTGCCAGAAACCATACAGCCACACATCTTTTGCACGCTGTTCTAAGAAAAACGCTCGGGAATCATGTGAAACAGTCAGGTTCTCTTGTTGGACCGGAGCGTTTGAGATTTGACTTTTCGCATTTTGCCCAGTTATCATCTGAAGAAATAGCGAAAATTGAAGAGTCTGTAAACGATGCCATCCTTTTTGCATTGCCGGTAACAGTTGAAGAAAAAAGGCTTGAGGAAGCAAAATCTGAGGACGTTACCGCTCTTTTTGAAGAGAAATATGGCGATAAAGTCCGGGTGGTTAGCATATCCGACTTCAGCAAAGAACTTTGTGGGGGAACACATGTTGGAAACACAGGAGAAATAGGGCTTTTCAAGATTATTTCTGAATCCTCGGTTTCTGCCGGTGTGCGGAGGATCGAAGCCATCACTGGAAAAGAGAGCATGAGATATCTGAGGAAACTGTTTACTCTTACAAACACTCTAAAAGACATCCTCCAGGTTCAAGAAAAGCAGATACTGGAAAAAACGCTTTTCCTCATGCAGGAAATAAAAGAAAAAGATAAAGAAATAAAGAAATTGAAGGAGAAGCTTCTTTCAGGTAAATCAGGTGCTAACGACCATGAATTCAATATTGATGGCGTTAAATTTTTTGTAAGAATTGTTGATGATGCCCCTGTTGAACTCATTAGAAATACTGCGGATGTGTTAATGCAAAGACTCGGGCGTGGAGTTGTGATTATCTTCAACAGACAGGAAGACAAGGCGATCTTTGTCGTTAAAGTATCATCTGAATTGACAAAACGCTTTAATGCCGGTCTTATAGCCAAAAATATTGCAAAAGCTCTTGGCGGAGGAGGAGGAGGACGTCCAGACTTCGCCCAGGCTGGTGGTAAAGAGGTAAGCAAAATTGAAGAAGTGGTTAGATCCCTTGAGAAGTACGTGCGATCTTGATGCTTTATCGAGATTGTTAACAGTTAAACAGGATGTCAACTCATTTTCTGTTGATACCCTTTCTTATATCGGTGATGCTGTATATGAGCTTTTTTTCAGACTCAAAACATTGAAAACTGCTAAACGTCGTACAAAGTACCAGCACGACCTTTTGACTAAACTGGTAAATGCAAACAGTCAAAGCAGAGCACTTGAAGAAATTGACGAAATTTTAAATGAAGAAGATAGAAAGGTCATCAACAGGGGATACAATTCCAAAGGGGCAAAAAAGCGCGGGAATGATGTTGAATACCGCAGGGCTACCGCTCTGGAAGCGCTTATTGGCTATCTTTACATAAAAGGCGACTTTGGGCACCTGGAAGAGATTTTATTGAAGGTGGTTGACAGTGTACTTACATGGTAGAAATGTTCTGAAAGAAATCCTCAAGTTTCCTTCGGGTAACTTGAAAATAAAGCACATACTCTTTTCAGATCAAAAAAACGTTTCGCCAGAACTCGATCAATTAAAAAAGAGTTGCATTAAAAAGGGTTATAGAGTTGAGGAAACCTCACCAATTAAGCTTCAAAATCTCAGCCATGAGAAAAAGCATCAGGGAGTTGTTATAGATTTAAAAGAGTTTCCTTATGCAGATTTTGAAAGATTACTGGAAACCGCAGGGGCAAAGGCAGGTTTTTCTATCGCTTTGCTGGATATGGTACAGGATCCTCATAATCTCGGCGCAATTATTCGAACAGCCGTAGCGGCCGGAATAGGGGGACTGGTTATTACCGAAAAATCCTCCACAAAAGTTACACCTGCTGTGATAAAAGTCTCTACTGGACTGGCATTCAGATTGCCTATTTCAATAGTAACAAACATGGTTAGGGCTATTGAAGAATTAAAAAAAGCCGGGTTCTGGGTTTACGCGGCTTCGATGGAAGGCACTCCCTATTATCAAGTGAATTTTTCAAAAAAAACCGCTATTATTCTTGGAAATGAAGGAAAAGGCATAAGGAAATTAGTTAAGACCAATGCAGATTATGTCATTTCTATACCAATGGAATCAGGAGTCGATTCGCTAAATGTTTCGGCAAGCGCTGCGATTCTCTTTTTTGAGCTAAGAAAGCAGCTTTGGGGTGGTGAATAGGATGAAAGTGAAAGAACTCCCAAAGGACGTTGTGTTGAAGATTGCCGCTGGTGAAGTCGTTACCGGTTGTTTTTCAGTGGTCAAGGAGCTTGTCGAAAATGCGATTGATGCTCATGCAAAAAAGATAGAGGTAGAGATAGAAGCTGGCGGAAAAGAATTTATAAGAGTTTCCGACGATGGCGATGGCATGTCTGTTTTAGACTTAAAAGAAGCCATCAAACCCCATACAACCAGTAAAATCGACACCGTCGAAGATCTTCACAGGCTTACCACTTATGGTTTTAGAGGTGAAGCCTTATCGACGATTGCCAGTGTATCGAGAATGGTCATTGCCTCAAAGTTGCATAATGATGAATCAGGGGCAAAACTAAAAATTTCAGGGGGTCTTATTACCTCTGAAGAACCTTATTACGGCAATGGCGGAACAACTGTGGAGGTATTTGACCTTCTTTTCAATACGCCCGCAAGAAGAAAATTCCTCAAATCAGCAGCAGTAGAAGGTCGAATGGTTACTGAGATCATACAGCGGTTCATTCTTTCCAATCCTAACATTACTTTTTCATATATCAGGGATGGAAAGACAACATATGATGTTCCGGGCACTCTATCGTTGAAGGAAAGAATCAAACTGATCTTCCCGGAAATTTCCACTGAAGATTTGATAGAGATTTCTCACTTTGACGAGAATTCCGGTATAGCTGTCAAAGGGTTCATAACTATGCCAGAAAAGACTCGTTTGAACCGTTTCGGGGAAATGATTTTCGTAAACAATCGCTATGTAAAACAATTTGAACTAAATTATGCTCTTGAAAGAGGCTATGGCGAGACTCTTGAAAAGGGGAGGTTTCCCTTTGCGGTGGTTTTTATCAACATTGAACCCGGTTCAGTTGATGTGAATATCCACCCCCAGAAACTTGAAGTAAAGTTTTCAGAAACATCAAGGGTGCTTGAAATTGTTAAAAGAACTGTCCGAAAAGCTATACACGAGCAAGGCACTTACAAAATCAAGATCAAGCCAATTTCACCCGAGGCATTTCACGCTGGTGAGACCTCAAGCACAAAACCAATTGAACGCCAAGGCACAACAGAAAAGAGTTTCAATTACAGACCACTGATTGATTATCGAGCAGATTTAAAAAAGGTCAATCAAGGCAATTCTTTACCAATGGAAATACAAAGGCAACATTTTCGAACCTTTGGGGAGAGTTTCGAAAAAACGGGAAATTTGAATTTTATTGGCGTTTTTGGCGAAAGGTACATTCTCGTAGAGTCCGACAAAGGGCTTTTAATCATCGATCAGCATGCAGCCCATGAGCGGTTATTGTTTGAGAAGCTAAAAGATTTCAGGAGAATTGAAGCACAGCAGCTCCTCAGCCCATTGGAGTTGAAACTTGATGACCTCAGATACAAGCTCCTTGACCGTAACAAGGAAAAAATGACACAATTGGGCTTTCACTGGAAGTCAAAGAATGATACAATAATTCTTGAGACTATCCCCGCTTCTGTGCCACAGAGTGAGGCAAAAAAGGTCTTTATGGATATACTCGATGAACTCAGGCTGGAAAAGCTGGAAGAACCCGAAAAGCTATTTGATAACCTTCTGGCATCAATAGCCTGCAGGGCGGCTCTAAAAACAGGAGACAGGCTATCCATAGAAGAAGCAAGAAGATTAGTTGATGAACTCAAAGAGAAAAAACTCATTGCCTGTCCCCATGGAAGGCCCATATCGATGTTAATTTCGCTCAGCGATCTGGATAACTATTTTTCCAGAAGGTGATTACCCGATCACAGCATCAGGTTAAGGGAAACCGGTGAAAATCCGGTACGGTCCCGCCACTGTGTGTGGGGACGAAATCCGTATAAAGCCACTGGTTCTACCGGGAAGGCGCGGAGAGTAGGACGATCCACGAGTCAGGAGACCTGCCTGATGTTTAGATAGCACCATTCCTCCGGGTTAGAGGAATGGTGGAATTTCGTTTTTTGGAGGTGTGATCATGAGGAAATTGATTTTTATGCTTTTTTTGCTGATGGGTGTCGCTTTATATGCGATAAGCGTAATAGACGATCTGGGAAGATACATCGAAATTGATAATCCTCCTGAAAGGGTAATAATCGCTGCTCCAGGGGTTACTGGTTTTTTTACCTATCTTGGCCTGGAGAATAAAATCGTTGGGGTAACAGATTGGGATAGCTTCGCTTTATCTCATGAGGTTGAAAAGATCGGCAATCTAATCCCCCTGAACATTGAAAAAATCATTTCTTTAAACCCCGATATAGTCTTTCTTACCGGCGGTTTCCAGGAATCTGAAATCCCAAAACTCGAACAATTCAATATAAAAGCGGTGGTGATAAACCCCAATACCTTCGAAGAAGTGTTCCGTGATATTTCTTTAATTGCCGCAATTTTTAGCGAAGAAAAAAGAGGAAGCGAACTTGCTAATGAATTTAGAAAGAAAATCCTTGAAATCGCGAAAAAAACATTTAGCATACCCCTGGATAAGAAGCCAAGGGTTTTCTATGCAATGATAACAGGCGACGTGAAAGAGATCTGGACTTGTGGAACGGGCTCTTTCCTGAATCAAGCTATCACATATGCTGGTGGTGTCAATGTGGCAGCACCTTATACTGGCAACAATGGTTGGTTCCCCGTGAGCCCTGAATTTGTGCTTGATACCCAACCAGAGATTATCCTTGTGCCCTTTTATTACGACGGTGGAGACGTTGAAGTTGTAAACAAAATCATGGAATATGCCCCTTTCAAGGAACTTCCTGCCATCAAAGACGGCAGGGTGTATGCCGTTGATGGCAATTTATTCGCCTATGCAAACCCCGATTTTATAAAGATAATTGAAAACCTGTATTCTATATTCTATGGAGAATAAAGAAATGCGCATCAAGTTCAACAAGATATTGATTTTTACAGCCGTCCTTTTTGGAGCGTTTTTTCTGTTGCTCTTCTTTTCTTTGTTCGGAACGGTTAACTTCAATATGCGAGAAATCTTCGATATATTATCAGGCAATGCAACAGGCGCACGTTCAGTTTTATACAGCCAGTTGAGATTGCCAAGAGTACTGGTAGCCTTTCTTATAGGCGCAGTATTGTCGATTGCTGGTGATAGCCTTCAGCTCACATTGAAAAACCCCCTTGCAGATCCTTATATAGTTGGTATTTCAGCAGGCGCTTCCTTTGGTGCTGTATTATCTTTGATGATGAGGGAGACTCTTGGGCTGAGCATAAATATGGATCTGCTGGCATTTATTTTTGCCCTGATCTCCGCATTCACGGCTTATTTCATTTCTCGAAAAGGGGGAAAGGTTTCAGTAACCTCGCTCATATTAAGCGGTGTAATAATCTCTTTTTTATTCAACGCCGCTGTGACTTTTCTCGTCGTTTTTGCATGGAGGAACATAATAAGCCTTCATTTCTGGTCCCTTGGGTCAATGTCAGGAGTTAGCTGGAATGATTTTTATAAAATGCTCGTTGCTCTTTTCATTGAGAGTACAATTTACATATTTTTCAGGCGTAAGATGCTTATCCTCGCAGCTGGTGAAGAGCATGCAGTTACCGTTGGAGTTCATCCTGAAAGAGTTAAAACTGTGATCTTCTTCAATGTAGCCTTTGTCTCAGCGCTTTCAGTATCAACAGCTGGCTTGATTGGTTTCGTTGGCCTTATAATCCCGCATATTACGAGACTGCTTTTTGGGACAGATAGCAAATTGAATTTGTTTTCTACACTTCTTATAGGAGGTGTTTTTTTAACCGCCTGCGATACAATATCGCGAACACTATTCCAGCCTACTGAACTTCCCATAGGCGCTGTTACCGCTCTGGTGGGAGCACCCTTTTTTATCTATCTTCTGAAGAGGAAAGCCGGGATAGCGAATGGCTGAAGCGTTGAATATAAGCAACTTGAAGTACAGCTATGGTGAGAATGTTGCGCTAAAAGGGGTTAACCTTTCGCTGCGCGAAGGAGAAATTCTGAGTGTCCTCGGACCCAATGGCAGCGGAAAAACCACTTTGTTGAAGGTTATCAGCGGTATATTACACGATTACAAAGGTAGCATAAAGCTCTATGGAAAGGAAATATCCAGATATTCTGTAAAAGAGCTGGCAAAACTTGTTTCCTATATTCCTCAAGAATTTTCACCGGCTTTTGACCTAAAATGCGAAACAATAGTACTTTTTGGTCGAAATCCCTACGTGAAGGCTTTTAAAGGGTTTGTGAAGGAAGACTACAAAATAGTTAGTGAATCCATGGAAAAAGCAGATATACTTGACTTCAAAGAAAGACTTTTCAGAACATTGAGCGGTGGAGAACGTCAACGTGTTGTTATCGCAAAAGCAATCGCTCAAAAAGGGAAGTTAATGCTTCTTGACGAGTTTACTTCCCACCTTGACCCGGGACATTCTCAGAAACTTATGGAGCTGGTGAAAAATATGATAAAGCAGGAGGAAATTACCGCAATTAACATCGCTCATGACATAAATCAGGCGATAAATATTTCTGATCGCCTTGCCTTTTTGAAGGCTGGTCGTGTAATTGCTCACGGCAGGGTAGAAGATATTCTAAGCGTGTCTTTGATTGAAGAAGTATATGAAGCCAGATCTTCGATTATAGAAAATCCAATCACAAAGAAACCGCTAGTTGTATTCTATTGACCACGTAATACATAATTAATCTAATTGAACAGCAAATGAAAGCCTCCATTTCCAACTTCTTAATTTTATAAATGTTAGAATTGCTCGACTTTTTTAAGGAGGGCTGCTTATGCAGGTTACGCCGGTGGTCAGAACTTTAGCGAAAAACCTTGAAACACCCTTTCTTTTGATGGACCTTTCGTATGTGAAGGATAACTATTACGACATCTTGAATCACATCAATAACGTACGGGTGTTTTATGCGGTCAAGGCAAATTCCCACCCACGCATAATATCTTTGTTAAACGCTTTGGGGAGCAGTTTCGATGTTGCATCCCGTGGTGAAATTGACAAGCTTCTCTCCCTTGGGGTTACTGCGGATAGGTTGAGTTTTGGTAATCCTATCAAAAAGATCGAAGACATAAAATACGCCTATGCGGTTGGTGTCGAATACTTCGCTGCTGATTCTGAAATGGAGATTGAGAAAATTGCAGCCCATGCTCCGGGCAGCAAAGTATATGGAAGGATAATGACCACTGGCAGCGACAGCGATTGGCCTCTTTCAAAGAAGTTTGGAACAGATGTGGAGCATGTAATTTCGATTCTTCGATATGCAGATAACCTCGGGCTGGACGCTTATGGGGTGAGCTTTCATGTGGGTTCACAGAATTACAATGTGACTAACTGGGAAAAGGCCATTAAAGAAGCCTCCGAAATATTCAAGAAGCTCAGAGCTGAAGGAATTAATATCCGAATGATAAATTTAGGCGGTGGTATGCCCGTAAAGCATATAAAGGACATTCCTTCGGTAAAGGAAATAGGTGATGTCATTAACAAAACGATAGAAAAGGAACTCTCTTTTGTACACAACCTTGAAATTTTCATCGAGCCCGGAAGATCTATGGTGGGGAATGCCGGGATATTTGTCTCCCAGGTAATACTCAGGAGTCGCAAAGGAAATGAGCAATGGGTCTATGCGGATGCAGGCGTTTTTCACGGACTGATGGAAACAATAGAAAATTTCCAGTATGAGATAATAGTTGAAGGAAAGCAGGATGACAAGAAAGAAGTTTTCACGCTCGCTGGTCCTTCCTGCGATTCCGTAGATACGATATACGACAAAGTGATGTTGCCAAAAACTATCGGTTACGGAGACATACTTTATTTCATAAACGCCGGCGCGTACACCACTGAATATGCTACGAATTTCAACGGCATAAAAGCACCGAATATATACTTTGTGGAAGACTTTGTGCTAACCGAATCAGAATATCTAAACGATGACAAAGGACTCGAGCAAGATCTTTAAGGTTCCGAAAAGAATCTGACGATAACCTGGGTCCTGTAATTGTCTTTATACGAGTAGCCTGTCGATAAAAACCCCGAAGCGATTTTCAACAGCTTCTGGGGTTTTTCACTATTTGCACTTTGGTATTCAATAATTCCCATGGGTTCACCTTCAAGGCTGTACATAAATATGCGCTGATTATACCCTTCATCATCGTAAACAGCCTCCAGAATGTTGATTCGGCTGTCCGACAAAAGTAGATCTCCAACTATATCGTCCCGGAAATCATCAATCGTTTTGCTCCATAGCACAACCCCATCAACAGTGTATTTTCTTAAGACCACATCATTATCCCCGGTAGGTGTCGGAACAATTCCAAGAACATAGAATAACCGTTCCTCTTCACCGGGAATTACTTTTAACAGCCACCCTTGATGTTCCCATACAAGAACCTTCCCATCTTTCAAAACAACTACGGGAAAGCTGAGATTGTCTTTATAGGTAGCCCCCACAAAAACAATGCCCTTTCCAAGAACCGCAGCGTCATTTATTGAAAGAGAAGAGAGCTCAATTTTTGAAACTTTTTCTTCTACCTTTATCCAGGCAACTGTTTTAACTTTTTCCCTTCCTACACATATGATTATATCTTCAAAGGATTTTAGCACCTGTATAGAAGATAATGCCTCGGGAAAAACAGTGTCTGTGGAGCCGTCATTATAGCGAATTATGGGAAAAACGCCCTGTGCGCTTTCTTCATATCCAAGTATTCCATTATCAAAAAAAGATGTCGGTACAAAAGAACCTAAAATGCTCCGTGAAAGGACCTCATATCTTTCTGATAACTCTATGAGTTCTGTTGAACAATGTAACGAGCCATCCATGCTTATTTTTTTGCTCAGCACTAACAGCTTGTTTCCGAATAATTTCGCATCAACTGGATAATCCCAGCCTGCATCACCAAAAAGGACTGCATGGGTTTTTGGAATTCGAAAATTCCATTCATCGCTCCAGTACTCTTTATCATATACTTTCGTTTTTACTCTCCAGAAATAAGTCTTTCCCGGTATCACAGAAATCGAAAAGTTGCTTTCTTGAAGCGGACCATAAGAAGTTTCCTTTTCGCCGTCAGAGAGATAAAGATAATATATAAGAGTTTTATCATAGAGATTGTCCACCCGCCAGCTGAGTTTAATGACATCGTTGAAAGGAGTGATTATCGTTCCCGATTCTGGAAAAGGCGAATAAGCTGAATAATCTACCGAAAAAGCCGAAATGGTCATCAGCAAAAACAACATGAACAAAGAAATTCTCATATTCACTCCCCCTCAGAGAAACTTGCGCAGTTTTTCAAATTCCTCCTGCGTAATTAAGTCCCTTTCATATAGTTTCCAAAGAACCTTCTGAGCGAGCTCGTAATCCCTCAGTTCGCTGAGCTCTTTCCTGAGTTGCGCAACTTGAATGGTCCTTTCGCTGAGTTCGTCTTCATCGCCACCTTTTTTAAGTGCATTGAGAATGGGCATGTATTTAATCAGGATTTCCTGTGCAATTTCACCGGGGGATTTTTCTTTCACCTTTATAAAAGGGCGCCTTTTAATAACGGCATACTGGGGAGGAATAAACCATCCCAATAGCATACCTGCAAGCAATCCTCCAATATGCGCAGCATTGCTGATATTGGGAATTGCAAGGCCGAAAAAAAGGTTGAGTAGAATTATCGGCAGCAGAGAAAATCCCGTAACAGACCTGAGCATCACAGGGGTATCTTTCTTGAATCCAAGAATAAAAAGCACCCCTACAAGCCCGAAAATCGCGCTGCTTGACCCGATAGTAATGTATGGAGTGAAAGCTATGGCAGTGAGATTGCCGACAATCCCGCTTAAAAAGTAAAGAACAATGAACTTGCTTCTTCCAAAAAGTCCTTCAACAATAAATCCGAGTTGATAAAGAGCATACATATTGAAAAGGATATGCCACATATTGCCGTGTAAAAAGAGTGCGGTGACAGGGGTATAAACAAGGCCGCTGGAAAGAGCGCTCCTGCTCACTCCACCATAGTACAGTAGCAAAGTATATACATCCCCTATTTGAGGCCTTGACATGGAGAATATGAAACTGAAAAAATATACTGCAATATTTATAGAAATCAGGGTTAATGTGACAGGTGGCACTCTTCTCATAAAATCACCTTTCCTAAAATAGCAATTTGAAAAGCTTCTTATATTCAGTTTCAGATAGCAATGCTTTCTCAAGCAAGTCTTTTAAAACAATACTCGCATCCTTAGTGCTGAGCCCGCCTAAATCCCTGAAAAGGGCTGCTATTATCTCTTTTCTTCTGTTACCTTCGGGGGTGTTTTCGAGCAAGCTAATGTATCTCTCTTTTAGCTTCTCGGTGTTTTCTGCATTTAACAATTGCTGCTTTCCAAGGTCTTCCTTTTTCTTTTTAGCATCATCTTCAAGCTCATCGAGCTTTTCTCTGAATCTGCCGTAAAGCACCTGCACCATAAGGAGTTTGTATCTGAAATACCAGCTAAACACTCCATAAGAAATTATAGTAAAAAGCACAACCAACCAGACGGATATTGTGCCCGGGATCAAAGCCGGGATACGCCTTTTTCGCGAAACCATAAGCTGCATTTTTACTTCGTCGTTATAGATGATATCTATCAGCTTATAAAAAAGAAAAGCAGTCGAGATGAGTGAGACCAGAAAGACAGCTGAATAAATAGCATATTCCTTCCCAAGCACTTCTATCAATTTAGCGGTATCAGTAACTTCCGAAAGGGTATAGGCATTTTCTACAAGTATTTTCATAGCCCCCATGCTTGATAACTGAAGTGCGGTAAAAGAAAAGCTATATGCAATCACATAAGGAATTGCTCTCCTTCTTAAAAATAACCTGGCATGTTTTAGTTCTTCGCTGTCAAGGATTCCTTTTTTTTGGAGTTCCTTATAATGCGCGTCGCGATTTATTGCAAGGATATACCAGATAAAAAGGCTAATGGTAACCCCTGTGGCAAAGAAAACCGTTGAAAGCGTTGAATTTCCCATAAAAAGAGGGAGGTAACTGCATAGTGCCCCAATTATAAAAACCAGGCTACTAACTCTCAGCATGAAAATCCCCCTCGCCGGAATCAATAACCAAAGTTTGATAATTTTTGTAAAGAACCATACCGGGATGCGCCCCTTTCGGTTTCCAGACATTTTTCACATTGGTATAATCTACCTCAACTTTTCCTGAAAGCTTCCCCTTTGAGTGGGTGGCAGCCAGAAAAGCACCGAATTTAATTTCTTCATCTCCAGGGCGTTTTCCGCCTGCTTTCAGTATAACATGTGCTCCGGGGATATTGCGAGCATGGAACCACAGATCATCCGCTGCTGCTTCTCTTCTTATTTGATCGTTTTGAATATTATTTCTGCCAACCAGATACCTAAAACCCCTAAAAGTAAAGCTTTTCGGTCCTGAAGAAGCATGGATTTTTCTTCTTTTTGCATGTTTCTTTTTTAAGATGCCAATTTCTTCCAGTTCTCCTTTCAAAGCCTCGAGATCTTCGCTGCTGCTGGCAATTTCAAAGAGCTCTCGAAGATCAAGATAGTACTCAAAAAGAGATTTAAGCTTCTTTAATCTATTCTCTACGGCCAGAACCTTTCGTTTTGAACGATTATAATATCTGAAGAACATTTTCGCGTTTTCTGAGGGTGTCAATCTGGGGTCGAGTTTTATCTGGATTTTTTCCCCGCTTTCCCAGTCTTCAATCCAGATAGATTCTTTCTTCTCTTTCAGCCTGTATAAATTCGCCGTAAGCAACTGCCCTATTTTTCGGTATTTTTCATAATCAGCCAATGATGAAATTTCTTCCGTGAGTTTGTCAATTAGCTTTTGCAATCTTTTTATTTCTTTATTCAGGTGCCTCTGAATCGTGTTTTTAACAGCCTTGAATTCCTCCTTTTTTCTTTTGGCTTCAATGAGTTCATCAATGGCTGTCGAAAGCTCCATTTCCTTTGCTCCGGGAAGGTAAAAAGCTGAAATCCAGGGTTTTTCCTCGGCATTCATATAATATACACGTGTATTTTCAATGGATTTCCTAACTGCTTTTAATCCTTCGTAGAGCATTTTGGCCTCATCGAGTGAAATCCTTTGATTATTTCCAATGGCCAGTGAAGAAAATAGAGCTTCAAGGCTTCTTCTGTCAAACCCGAGCACTTTGATTTCACTTGATATAAAGTTTCTTTTTTCAAGGTATTTCAAAAACTCTTCCCAATTGATGTTAAGGATATCTATTCCTTCTTTTTCTGGAAAGGTGTAACGGGAACCTGCAAGCAATGTCCTTTTCTCAGTAATTCTCTTTTTGTGAAGAGATAGGATCTTCAACTCTCCGTCAGTTAAAACAATATTGGAAGCAGGACCGATCAGTTCCACAAAAAGGCGATAATCTTCCAGCTCACCAAAGGGAGTTCTTTTATGAAAGCGAAGCTCGAATACCCGATCAAGGGCAGGTTGATTTATTCCGGCCAAAATAGCTCCGTTCAACTTTCCCCTCAATATCTTCAGGAATGGAGAATCGGTTGATGGCTCTCTGTCATTGCCTTTTCTCATAAATGCAAAGGGATAGCGGGGATTGACAGAAATTTGAAAGGTCCCACCCTGAAACCTGAAATAGAAATTGTTTTTCCCGCTTTGGTATATTTGCCTTAAGGAATATCCCCTGAATTTTCCGAGCTCTCCAAGAGCTTTGTAAAGCAAGAGTCCGTTATATGCCATTTGCCCTTTTCACCTCATCAGAACTCACAAATCTGTATTTCCCTTTGCCTGAACCGGGTTTGTAAAGGCTGAAGATAGTGCTTCCGGAACCTGAAAGCCTGTTAAATATCGCTTGATTACCCGAAAGGCTTTTTAGCCTGTTCAATATTTCAGCTTCACAAATTACCTTTTCAAAAGTGTTTTTGCTTATTGACGCTGCTTTAGTATATTCACAATTCTTCAAGGCTGCGTACAATTCAAAGACTTTTTTCAGGTCAGCACTTTCATTGTGATTTCCCCTGTCGATCAGCGAGTAAGCTTCCGAGGTAGAGATTCCTACTGGCGGAAAGAAAAGCTCCAGTTCATAAGGTTGAAGATCGCCGGGAAAGATGAGCTTTTCACCTCTCCCAAGGCCTATGGCAGTGCCACCAACCAAAAGAAATGGAACATCACTTCCTACCTTGCAGGCAATTTTATAAATCACTCTAAAGGGTAAGTTGAATGTTTTACCGAGGGCGCTAAGTAAAGTAGCAGCATCTGCGCTTCCGCCTCCAAGACCACTGGCAAAGGGAATATGCTTCTTCAAAGCCAATTTCAGTGAAAGGCTCTCGTGAATTTCCTTCTCCAGATAAAAGCATGCTCGATAAAGGGAATTGTTGAAGTCCCATGGGAGTTCGGGTTCCGAAATGAACTTTACTCCACGGGAATTAGAGCGTTCAATCAGCAGCTCATCATAGAGGGATACTGTCTGGAAGAGCGTTATAATCTCGTGGAAATTCCCTCTCAAGCCACAAACTTGCAGATGTAGATTTACCTTTGCAAAAGCCTTGAGAACTTTATGAGAAAATCTGTCGTTAATTTTGACCACCCTTCCATTTTATCCCTATAAGCAAGCAAGTCTTCAAGTGAAATTTCAAATATTTCAAACATATCCATTTCTCTTAGGCCCTTAAAATTCACTTCTGCAAGATATAAAATTCCCAGATGCACCCTTGAAACAGGGCTTGAAAGGTCATTTATCACTCCAAGGTAAGTCAGGGATTTCGGCTCTGCTTTCACTTCTTCATTGAATTCGCGCCATAATCCTTTTTCGAATGTTTTCCAGGCATCATGCAGATCTCCATCCTCAGAATTCACATGTCCGCCAATCCCGAGCGTAAATTTATTATGAAGCCTTTTTTCGCCCTGCTTTTCAGTGCGCTTGAGGAGAATAAATCTTTCCCTGTTTTTAAGGACAATATAGGGAATCATCTGTCTGTATCTTTCATCGTTTTCAGCGTACTGGCGAGGCATAAATGACGCATGTCTTCTTACGCACTCTCTGATAGTATCAAGGGGAACATTACGCACCCCGGAAAAGCAAAGCAGATCTTTCAAATAATCCGCAGCAACAACAAGAACTTCTTCCTTCAAGGGGGCACCTCCTTAAAAATCCACGTCCGGGGAAAATACCATCTCAGCCCCGACAATTGCAGGAATTTCAATGACAACTTCGCTGGTAAACTCAGATGAAGCTGGAGCTTCCACATAAGCTACAAGCATGATTCCAAAGTAATGTTCCTTATCCAGCAAAGGGCCTATGCCCAATGAGGCTTCATCGAGTTCAAAATGAACTGTAATAACGCTTTTAAGGTTTAAATTTTCTGTCTTCGCTGATGACAAAACCAGATCAGAAATATCAAGAAGTTTATCAGCAACAAAAGTTCCGCTGGTTTTGACTCCCCTTATGAGAAACAGCGATTCATTATCGGGATCATAACCAGTATCAGAAGCATCAGGATAAAGGTCTACAAACCATTTATCAGGTAGATCATCCAATCCTACTGAGCTCAAATCCGCTGTTATTTTTATACGCCTTCTCCATTTTTCTTCACCAATATTGATTTCATTAAAGAAGTCGTCTAAATCGGACGTTGAATAACCGCTCTTTAGTATCTCTTCACTGCCGTGAATATATACGCAAGACTCTGAAGGTGTTGCATTGGGTGCCACTTCCACTGCCTTTATCCTGCCTTCAAAAGGATCGAAGCCAAACACTACTGCCGGTGAAAACCCATCAACATACCTGAAATAAAAAGGCGTTCTTTCGTCTTTATACGCTCCCCAATTTTCAAACCAGCTATCTGGTTCTGGAAAGGACCCGGCAATTTCAAATACTTCTACCGCGACATCAGGTTTGTCATCGAAATAGAGAGTCCTTGACCCGCTGATTTCCTTCAGCTCCCCGTCGATAAAAGCAGTTGTCTTCACACTTATCCATAGTTTTTCGTATTCTATTTCGGGGAAATATAGGTAAGCCCTTTGTCCAGAGCCCTGCGGAAACAAATGCCCTGCAAGGGGTTCCCAACTGTCCCCGTCCCAGTATTCAGCCTGCCATGAGTATATTTCAGAACCATCCGGAACGAAATTCACAGCATTTACAGCAATTTCAATTACTTCCCCGGGTTCCCTGTTCAATTTCTGCACTATCATGCTCAAATACGGCCTGTTGCTTGCTGGACAGCCTCCAAAAAACACCAGTATTATCAGCGCTGAAACAACGAAAAACAACCCTTTTTTCACACTAATCCCTCCCCAGGAGCCTTCTGACAAAACTTTCCTCTTCATCATCAGGCAAGCCTTCAAGCTTAGCCAGCTGAAGTTTGTCAAGTATTTTCTTTATTTCTTTACCCTCTTTCAGGCCAAATTTATCAATCAAGATGGACCCCGTTATTTTCGGTTTTTCCTTTTCAAGCTTTTGTAGATAGTTTTGGAATTTCTTTGAATTTTCTTCATCGAGAAAAGCATCGATAAACCACAAAATCTCAGGCTCAGGTTTCCTGACGGTTTCAAAGAAAATTCTGTAGCTGAGTTGTTCGCCTTTTACGATAATTTTTTTCAACTCCCGAGAAATGCTCATCGCTTTTCTTATCCAGTCAGGGAATTTCTTTGGGAAGCCGTATCTTTTTACAATACTGTCCAATTTTTCCGGCGATGATTCCCTTAACAATATCATAGCGAGTATATAGACTGGCTTGGGGCTAGAAGATCTTTTCCTGTTGAAATATCTTTTGAGCATGGACAGCGTTTCGGCATCTACCAAGCTATGAGGAAACAAATGATTTAGAACGCCGAGTTCATCCATCCTTTTGATAGCCTTTATCGGTTCTGGTTCTTCAATTATTTTTTCGAGTTCGTCCCTGAGTCTTTGCCCTGTAACCCTTTCCAGATAATTTTGAGCCACATACTTTTTAAGTAATTCCAGAGTGTGTTCTTCAATTCTGAAGTTAAAGCGCTGCTCGAATCGGATAGCCCTTAATATCCTTGTAGGGTCTTCCACAAAACTCAAGGGGTAAAGCGTTCTTATTACTCCTTTTTCCAGATCACGCTTACAGCCAAAGAAATCCAACAAAAGGCCAAATTCCTCTTGATTCAATTTTATTGCCATTGCATTTATAGAAAAATCTCTTCTATAAAGGTCTTTTTTTATGGTACTCATTTCAACGTTCGGCAAAACAGCGGGTTCCTCATAGTATTCAGTTCGGGCTGTTGCCACATCTATTCTCAATCCATTTTTAAAGAAAATTGACGTGGTAAGAAATTCCTTGTGCTCCACACAGGTAACCTCAAAGTACCGTCCAAAGGTTTGGGCGAAATACCTGGCATCTCCTTCGACAACAATGTCTATATCGTAATTTTTTCTCCCCAAAAGGAGATCCCTGACAAATCCACCGACTACATAAGTTGCCATGCCAATTTGATTTCCGACTATTCCAAGAAAACGTAGCATGGTAACCAGATCTGGTTCAAGGTTAGTTTCAATAAGCGAGACTATTCTGGAAGTTTCCAGCTTGAGGTTTTCCAGTTCCCGGGACTTTTTTGTAAGCACGCCACGCATCAGATCAGATTTGGTAATGATACCCGCAAGAATACCCTTATCAAGCACCAAAACACTTCCCGAACCGTTTTCTACCATCTTCCTTGCAGCTTCGCTTACAGGAGCAGTAGCCTTTACTGTTAAAACTTCCCTTTGCATTATTTCCTTTACTGGAGAATTTTTCAAGCCATGCTTGATGGCCTTTCTAACATTGTCAAGGGTAACAATACCTACCAGCCTACCGTTTCCTATTACCGGAAGGCTACTATGACCGGTGTTTTCCATTATTTTCGCGGCTTCTTTTACTGGCATTTCAGAAACCACTGTACGTACCGGTGAAGACATGACTTCCCGAACCTGAACAAAACTGAGGATGTTTTCTCTCAACGACTTGAAGACCTTCTCCTTGACACTTTCAAGATCAGTGTTTGCATAAAAAGCGAGGGAAAAATTCGGATACACGCTGAGCTTCGAACCAGAGAAGATCTCCGAAAAATCAATTTCGCTATATTTTGCTCGACCAACGGCGAAAACGCCTTTTCCCACTCGCATGAAAACTATGAGATTGTCTGCCCCGAGAGTGAACCAGAGCTTTTCTATCAGTTCAAATATGCCCCTCGGCATGGTCTTGAATTTCGCTTCAGTAATGGCAACTTCAACACCCTTTATCGTTAAAACCCGGGTGTTATCAATAAATTTCTGAAAGTGCCTGCGCTGCTCGCGTGTTAGGCTGAATTTCTGGTAATGAACCACCTTTTCAAGGGAAGCCCCAAGAGAAAGCAGCCACGCTCCAATAGTCAAATCATCAGGTGTTGTTGTAGATAGGGAAAAATTGAGAGTTTTGCGGTACAATGCCACTGTAAAAAAAGTGGCTTCTTCGGGGGTTACTTCAAGTCGCTTTTCACGCAAGATGCTACATAGTAAAGTTATTGACGTGCCGTAATTTCCCGAGACAACTTTGTCCCACCTATCGGCTACTGCCGTCCCCAGATGGTCAAATAACGTCTTTTTACAGCGCTCCAAAAAAGGAGCCAAAGGAACTGGCAACTGATTATCTGCAATACTACCAACTACAACCAGTGAAGAAACCGATTCCAGTTCCAGGTCTTCAAATCTATGGTAGAAAAAAAGGTGAGGAGCGATTTCTTCTATGAATTTCTCAACCTTTGACTCTGGCTTTCCTTCTATCACTATTTCATGATCTGGATAAAGCCTTTTTGCCGCAAAGCAAGCAGCTAAATCGTCAAAATCCGGTTTTGGGCGCGTAGTGATAATCTTCAATCCAATTTCCACCTCTTCAATTTTGTGTAAAGGGTGCTTTTGCTTATTCCCAGAACACGAGCCACCTTGGTCTTATTGCCATTATACTTTCTTAGAAGCCTTTCGGTATAGTCTTTTTCAAGCTCTTCAAGAGGCATCTCCCCCAGAGGAAGTTTTTTCTCCATCTCTGGTTTTTGCATATCTTCTGGAAGCATCCAGGTTTCAAGAACTCCGTGATCGCCGTAAATCGCTATTATAGATAGCAACACGTTTCTTAGCTCTCTGACATTACCTGGCCATTTATAGTTCATGAGCGCTTCTATGAAATCTTCTGAAACTTTTATATCTTCTGCAATCCCAATTTCCCTTTTCAAGAGAGGGATAAAATAGTTTACCAGCGGGGCGATATCTTCAATTCGATTTCTCAGGGGAGGAATCGCGATTTTAACCACATTCAGTCGATAATACAAATCGGCTCTGAATCTTCCTTTTTCCACCTCATCAAGGAGATTTCGGTTTGTCGCGCAAATCAACCTAACATTCACTCTCTTCGCCATGATGCTTCCCAGCCTTTTGAAACTACCGCTTTCGAGAAATCGGAGCAACTTCGGTTGGAGGCTTAAAGGCATTTCAGAGATTTCATCGAGAAAAAGCGTTCCCCCGTCTGCATCTTCCACCATTCCCTTTTTGAGGGTATCGGCACCGGTAAAGGCACCTTTTTCGTGGCCAAAGAGTTCCGATTCGAAAAGGTTTTCAGGTATCGCAGAGCAATTCAGCGCAACGAATTTCTTCCTTCCACTCAGTCGATGGATCAGGTTCGCGACAACTTCTTTCCCGGTACCGCTTTCCCCTTCGATTAACACAGAAACGCTTTTGTTTGCAATGGTATCGATTGTCTTTTTTATTTTTACCATTTCTGTACTGTTCCCCACCAAATTCAGTTTCCTTTCGCCACCCGTTAATTTCGAGAGCTCTTCGTTTTCCAATTCCAGTTTTCGATAGTTAATCGCCCGCTTAATTTCGATTAAAGCATGGTTGAGTTCAAAGGGTTTTTCGAGAAAATTAAAGGCGCCCTTTTTTACCGCATTAACGGCACTCCTGATATCCCCATGGGCTGACATGACTATAACAGTTGAAATAGTGCTGGCCATTTCAACGAGCTCCATTCCGTTGCCATCGGGGAGTCTCAAATCAAGCAAGACACAGTGAAAATACTCATCGTACAGCTTTTTTCTTGCTTCCTTTAAGCTCAGTACTCCCACAGGCATATATCCTTCATCTTTTAATGCCTCGCAAAGCATTTCGTTAAACATATGATCATCATCGATAACGAGGATTTTATTTTTCACGCTTTCACCTCTTAAAGGTTAGCCTGACAGTTGTTCCCTTTCCCTCTTTGCTTCTTATTTTCAGTGTAACATCATTATCTTCGCAAAAACTCTTGGCAAGAGTTAACCCAAGGCCTGTTCCGCTTTCTTTTGTCGTAAAGAAAGCTTTTGCAGCCTTTTTGAGTACCTCTTCACCCATGCCTACGCCATTGTCGCCGATCAAAAGCGTAATCCATTCTCTCCCCTTTTTCAGTTTCAGGACAACATTGCCATTGGCTTCCGGAATCGCTTCGAGAGCATTTATTACCAGGTTTTTTATAACATTTTCGAGCCTTCTTTCCTGAACGGTTACAACCGCTTTAGGCACATTTGACGATACCCTGAGATTAATCCCCTTGTTTTCTGCAATTGGTTCGAGATACCTTATAACTCTGTTCAGGATTTTAGGCAAATCTACATTTTGTGGTTCTTCTCCGTAATGATATATCTGTAAAACTCCAAATATCTTTTCCTTCAAAGATTTTAATTCTTGTTCAAGGCGTCGCAAGTTCTGTTCTTTACCCGTTTTTTGGTATAAATCAAATGCTAATTGAAGATTAGCCAAAGGCTGTTTTAAGCCATGGGCAAGATCTGCTACCGTCTCAGCGCTAACAGCATAGCGCATGGTTTTTTCAAGTAACCTTTCTGTTTTCCAGCGAGCCGTGATATCGGTGAAGATCATCGAGAATTCATCATTTTCGCTACCTTCAACGACCACCATAAAACGTCTGTTCTGTCTTCTGGAAAAGACTCTGTAATTTCCCTTCTTTATAGGGATTTTCAGGCCGTTCCTCCTTAATATGTCAAAAATCCTTTCGTTCCCGATTGTCTTTCCGACGTTAAAAAATGTCTGAAAAGCCCTGTTGTAAAACCTTATATTTCCTTCTCTGTCAACGAGAACTATGGGAAGTTCAAAGGAATTAACCAGATCCACGAAATTTTCGTAGCGTTCCCTGTAAAAATCTCTCTCCTGAGCAATTCTCTGCAAGACGTTTTTGTGCGCAACAAAAATATCCTTCAACGCTTTTTCTATGCTTTCAGGACTTTTCCCTGCATTGATGGCGTTGAGAAGCTTTGCAGCATCATTATCGTGGCGTTTTATTTTTACGCAATACAGGACTGCGAAAACAACAGCTATAACAAGAGTCCCTACAAAAGCGTCAATTGCGATACTTAAGCAAAGCCAAATAACAACTGCCAGAGCGATAACTTTCACCTGGTGTCTTCCAATGAGCTTTTTAAGGCCTTCGAATTGCGAGGGATTCACCCCCCTGTATTCCAATTGTTTCAGAGGCATCCCCTTGGTTAACCGCGATTTCCAGATACCCGCTACTATCTTCATGTATCAAAAGGGAGCCGCGCCTTACATCGTAATAAGTCCTTCCAAAAATCCCTTCGAATTTCTTTTTTCCAATCGCAATGACCACTTTGTCATCATAGTCGAAGAGTTTTTTTGCAAGTGAGCCGGGAATGTTTGTTTCGATATTACCAAACCTATCTACAAAAGCCGCTTCGCCTTTTATCAGGTTTGCTCCTTCAGCATAAGCTTTCCAGAATTTAAGGACTTCATAGCTCATTAAGAGGTCTCCAATTTCGGAAAAATGAATACCCTTCGCAATATGTGCGGTGACAGCGGCGAAAATGTCCCTGCCATGAAAAGAATCAGAAGCTCCATAATGCAATTCAAGATTGCTCAATTCGCGTACTTCGCTAACACCATACTTTTCACATACGAAGGTGAACAATCCATTATCAGGGCCAACAAAGATTTTCCCGGACTTTGTCTTAACTGCTATCGCTTTCCTTGATGAACCAACACCAGGATCCACTACTGCGAGGAAGACAGTGTCATCTGGAAAATCCGGGGTTGCCCTCTGGAGTATGTAAGCACCCATTCTGATGTTAAAAGGTTTTATACCGTGGGTTATATCAATAATTTCTACTGATGGTGCTATCTTCTTCATAACTGCCTTGGCTACTCCGACATAATAACTCTCACTGCCCCAATCAGAAAGAAAAGCTATCATCCAAACACCCCCATATATTCATGCACAGATTTTATCGCCCTAAAATAGTCTTCCTCACTTATTTTATACAGATTTGATGATATTTGGCAATCTGAAGCCCCGAACCCATCGACAGCCTCTCCGAATTTTTGAAATAAGGAAGAGATCTTCACTTCACTTTTAACAGATGATGGTAATAACAATACAGAAAGAACCTCTCCTATATCCAGCAGATAATCTATGTGCCAGAATCTCTTTTTGGATTTTTTCAAATGCCTTTTCACCCTCTCCGAAAGGGAATTGAAAGCAGAACCTATATAACAATAATATCCGGGAAGAATATTGAAACTCCTTCCCCTGGTTTTGACCTCAGCCTCTTTAGCCACTCTTATTAATAGGACATAACTCCCTTTATCCATATTTTAATTATACGACAGGAATATCTACCAGCTGTTATAATTTCCTTGGAGGTGTGGATATGGCATATGTTGAGGTTTATCCGAAAAGGATTTATCAAAACGCCTTGTTTTTGCGCAATTCATGCGCAGAAAAAAACATAGAGGTAGTTGGGGTTACAAAAGTAACATGTGGTGACCCTCATGTCGCGGAAAAAATACTCGAATCCGGGATAAAAATAATTGGTGAATCAAGGCTCGAGAATATAAAACGCCTGAAAAGCGCTGGAATTGACGCAAAATTCATGCTATTACGCCCCCCGGAACACGAAATGGTTCAAGAAGCTTTGAGTCTTGCGCATTATTTTCTCGTTTCAGACCTAAAGGTTCTCGCAAACTTCATCGATGTTAACCGCGCAGAGGAAAAAGGGTTTATATACATGATTGACACAGGAGATTTACGCGAGGGAGTTTGGTACTCGGAGGCTCTTCCGGAGCTTCTTGAAGCTTACAGGATAGCAGGAAAAGAGCTTATCGGTATTGGCACCAATCTGGGCTGCTACGGAGGAGTAAAGGCAACTCCGGAGAAATTCATTCTTTTGAAAGAACTGTCGGAAAACTTCAAAAAAGCGACAGGTGTTGAACTGCAAATCCTCTCCACCGGGAATACGGCTTCGTTGCCTCTCGTAGAGCAGGGGGTCGTCCCACAGGGAATAAACCAATTCAGGCTTGGGGAATCGATTATATGTGGAACAGATGTCACGAACAATCGCAATGTGCCTGGCACCAGACAGGATAGCTTTATTCTATACGGAGAGATCATAGAGTTAAAACGAAAACCCTCAATCCCTGAGGGTGAAATAGGTCAGGATGCTTTTGGGCGAAAACCCCATTTTGAAGATCGTGGCATTAGGCTAAGGGCAATTCTCGATCTTGGCGAGCAGGATGTCCTCCCATCGGGGTTAACTCCCCTGATTAAGGGAGCAGAAGTGCTTCATGCCTCAAGCGATCATTTGATTGTAGATTTGACTGAAGTCTCGCAAACTTTAAAAGTTGGAGAATATTTGCCGTTCAGAATGTCGTACGGGGCATTATTGAGAACGATGACTTCCCATTACATAAGAAAGGAATATATATATGCTCTTTAGAAAAGTGGAGACAGGAGATTTCAAAAAGGTTGTGGAACTCACCTCTGGCATATGGGACGGCGAGGATTACATCCCGTCGGTTTTCGAGAAATGGATAAATGAAAGAAATGGATATTTTTATTGCCTTGACGGCGAACAGGGCCAGCTGATTGCCCTTGGAAGATTGAAGCTCTTTGATGAAGAGACAGGTTGGCTTGAAGGGTTGAGAGTTGCCCAGCATTTTCAGGGGAAAGGCTTCGGAAAAGAAATGGCAAGAAAAATGATCCAGCTCGCAAAGAGCCTTGGTATAAAGAAGTTGCTATTCTCAACGTATTTTGATAACGTTGAATCTATAACCATAAATGAAAAGATTGGTTTTTATCGGATTGATACCTATACGAACCTTCAACTTGACGCTCTCTCTTCAGAAGGGAGTATTGGTGAAGTTTCTTTCGCATCTTTTCATATAGAGGGGTTCATTTCAAATGATTGGGTCTTCTTTCAGGCAAAAAGTAAGATAACATCGGATCTCCTGCCTGCTGCGGAGTTTGTTGACATTTCTGGATGCCGAATGCTTTTTGCACAAAATATCAAGTTTCCAGAAACTTTGGAAATTTCATGGGTAGACTCATCCAAAGTAACTGATAAAGCGATAGCATGCGCTATATCCTTTGCAAGAAGCAGGGGATACAAAAAAATGCACCTGATGCTAAAGGCCGGTGCTCCACTGGAACCCTTTTTGAAAAATGGCTTTTACTATTTCGAAAGAAGCGAAGATGTATACCTTTATAGCGGAGAAGTTGAAAAACTAAAGCTAACCTGAGTGCTTGAAATCGAAACTTGCGGCCAGGATTTCGATGGAATTCAGGTCACCGATAACGTTTTGATTTTCATCTACAACGGGGATTTCCTGCACTTCAAATTGCAGCATTAATTTTATCGCTTCTGATACAGACGTTTCTTCTGTTACTGTAATGGGATCCAGCATGATATCCTTCGCCTTCTTACCGGTTAAAATGAACACGTTCTTCGCTAAAAAGATGCCAGGTTGAATTATTCCATAATTAACATAGCCACAGATTTTCAGCAAATATAGAACTGGAATCACACCGACAAGCTTACCGCTGTTGTCTACTACATAGAGTGTTCGTGCAATTGGATTTTTAACAAGAGTTGTTATCAGATAATTCAGATCATCATTTTCTCTTACCACGGGGGCTTCTATTGTTATTTTATTGCAAACATCCTTTACCCTGAGATTAATAGACATCGTATCACCGCCCTCCATATCTTACTATTATATAGATATTTCCCATTATCAGGCTCATAAAGGTGGGAAATAGCGCGAATCTTAAATATTCGCGGAAACCCATAGCTTTATTCATATTCTTTTCAAGCAGTGCAGTTCCTACCATATTTGCCGCAGCTCCGGTCATGGTGGCGCTTCCACCAAAGCAAGCACCTATTGATAAGACCCACCAGATATCCGATGGAACTCCGTGAACGGTAATAAGTGTCTTTATTATAGGAATCATGACAGTAACGACAGGTACAGCTCCTATAAAGCCCCCAACAACAGCGGTAAGCCAAAGCACAAGAGTATAAAGCAACACTTCATTTGTATAAGCTCTTGCTATAACATTGGATACCATGTCTGTAATTCCGACTGCTTTTAATCCATAGGAAAGCATGAATAGCCCTATGAAAAAAAAGATGGTGTCCCACTCTATGTCTCTGGCTAAATCGGAAAAATCTTTTCCGCTCAGCAGCATAGCCACGGCTGCACCGGCAAGAGCTACCGTTGCGGCCTCATAATCAAGTCGTTCGTGCAAGATAAAGGCAATTATAATGGCCAGAAAAACGCTGATTGACTTAATCAATTCCCTTTTAGATGTGATGATTTTTGACATGTCAAGGTTCATAAGGTGCCTTAGTTTTGATTGCTGAACCTCCATCCTTGCAATGTATTTCTTGGTGAAAAACAGTCCATACAAAAGAAGCACAATTGCCACAATTGGAAACAACTGGTATATAAAACTTAAGAAACCTTCGCCGCTTGCTGAGCCAATCAGTATGTTTGGTGGATCGCCTATCATTGTGGCTGTCCCGCCAAAGTTCGCAGCTAGCACCAGTGAGAAAATCAGGGGAGCTGGATTCAGGTCGAGGGAATCAGATATAAGAAGCAAAATGGGAGAAAAGAGCAAAATAGTGGTCACGTTGTCCAAAAAGGCTGAAAACAAAGCTGTTACAACAATAAAAGAACCAAAAAGAAGTTTCAAATTTCCGCGGGAGATTTTTACAACACCAATAGCCACATATTCAAAAAAGCCTGTTCCCCTTAAAATTGCAACTACGATCATCATGCCAATCAACAAGCCGATAGTGTTGAAATCTATGTAGGTGCCTACATTTGATGTCTTGAAATCTTCAATAATCTTTGCTGTGACTATCAACATGCCAGCCGAAAAAGCCACTATCGACCTTTTTAACTTCCCCCTGATTATCAAATAATATGTTATGACGAAAACTGTAATAGTAAAAATACGCTCCATCCAACCACCCCATATGTACAAACCATTTTCAAGTATATCACTTTGAAAATGAACCTCTTATCGATATCCGACGTCAAAATCGATGAATATCATTATGGGAGGTGTCATGAATGAAGAAATTGCTGGTGGTTGCTTTCACTATTTTAGCAGTGACCTTGGGCCTCGCATTTGTGAACCCTGATTATGTAAGTCCGGTGGAAAAAGTTATCGAAGCTGCTGCACCTGCCGTGGTGAAAATCGATGTGGAAACTACTGCAAAGGTGAGTCCCTTTGATCCTTTCACAGAAGACTTCTTTAAGAGATTTTTTGGTGAAATCCCCTTTGCAGAAAAAAAGGCCGAAGCTTTGGGATCCGGGTTTATTTTTGACGCAGAAGGTTACATACTAACAAATGAACATGTGGTACATAACGCTGATCAAATTAAGGTTACGCTCCTTGATGGTAGCAAATACGACGCAAAATACATTGGCGGCGATGAAGAGCTTGATATCGCCGTTATCAAGATTGATCCAGATGGAAAAGATCTTCCAGTATTGGAAATTGGGGATTCTGATTCACTCAAAATCGGTGAATGGGCAATTGCCATAGGAAATCCATTGGGTTTCCAGCACACGGTTACCCTTGGTGTTATAAGTGCAACCGGCAGGCAAATACCAAAGCCCGATGGAAACGGCTACTACTCAAACCTCATCCAGACAGATGCCGCAATAAATCCAGGGAATTCCGGAGGACCGTTGTTGAATATTCACGGCCAGGTAATAGGGATAAACACAGCAATAGTTTCACCAGAATACGGTTCCACTCTGGGTTTTGCTATCCCTATTAATATGGCTATGAGATTTGTGGGAATGATGATTGAAGGCGTTCCCATACAAAAAGCTTATCTCGGTGTATACGTGAGCACAGTTACTGAAAGCACAGCCAAATCCCTTGGACTGAAAACAGATACAGGAGCCCTTGTCACGGATGTTATAAAAGACTCCCCAGCTGAAAAAGCAGGCATCAAAGCACAGGATGTAATAATAAGCATAAACGGCCTGGACATTCACAGCTCTGAAGAACTGGTTGCCGCTGTTCACAATTATCCTGCTGGTTCCGAAGTTTCAATAACGGTTGATAGGTTCGGCCAGAAGATAATTTTCAATGTGGAGTTAGGCTATCAGGATAACGCAAAAGGGGAAAAAATTCAGGAGAAATACACAGATGAAAAATTCGGCCTTGTTGTCGATAACATTTTGCCCGGCGATAGGGAAGAACTTTCGATTCCACAGGAAATCTCGGGTGTCATCGTCCGCGATGTTCTTGACAACAGTTATGCTGCGCGATTGGGAATATCCAAAGACGATATTATTGTAAAGATCAGCGTAAACGGCACACAGCTGGAAATAACATCGCTTGAAGATTACAAAGGAGTAATTTCAAATATTAGCAAAGGCGATTATGTTGCTATGATCGTTCTCAGGGAAGGCATAAGGTACATAGCTTCTTTTAGATACTATTGATATCCCTAAAAATGGAACGAGAACCGAGAATCCGAGAGGACGAGAAAAAAAGCTTGAAATTCTTGATTCTTTACTTAAAGGTAGATAAACAAAAGCGCCGCTACACCGTCAGGTGTTAGCGGCGTCCCCCCCTTTTCCCCTGTCACGGGCTTACACGTTGAATTATAACACAACGAAATCTTATTTCAAAACATAAAAGAGATACTTACTTCTTTCTGTGTTGACTTAGTCAAGCCAAAGATATATAATAAATATAGAATAACCTCTTACTAAGAGGAGGGCAGTTTCAGCCCTCTATTTTTATTAATTTGAGGTGGTATTCATGAAATTAATGGATCCTTTGAATAGGCTCGCGAAAGAAGTTGCAACTGAACTAGGATATGAAATTTATGCGTTAGATCTAAAAAGGTATAGGGGGAAACAACAGCTGGTTGTAACAATAGACAACGAAAAGGCGAGTATTTCTCTTGATGATTGCAAAAAGTTTTCGGAGCGATTTGGGCGTATCCTTGATGAAGAAAACGTAATTGAAGGCTCGTATGAGCTTGTTGTACAATCCCCGGGTGTTGAGCGCGATTTGAGAAACCCAGGTGATTATGCGCGTTTTACGGGTAAACTGGCAAAACTAATTTTAAAATCCCCTCTGGATAATAGAACAGTTCTAGTGGGCATTATCGAGCAGGCCTCTGAAAGCACTGTTACAATCCGTGAAAAGGATACAGGGAAAATCTATGGGGTAGCATACGAAAATATAAAAAGAGCTAATTTAAAGCTTGAGTTTTGAGCGGGAGGTGGTTTCTTTGAACCTGAATCTTCTTGAAGCCCTTGAACAACTTGAACAGGAAAAAAATATACGAAAAGAAGAGGTTTTAGAAATTCTGGAAAAAGCTTTGCAAAGCGCCTATAAAAAGAATTTTGGTGGTGAGAGCGATGTGCAGGTGATAATCGACCGGTTAACCGGCGACATTGGTGTTTATGAAAGGCTTCTTGTCACCAATGAGGTGAATGACCCTCATCAAGAAATCGCTCTTCCCGAAGCTTTGAAACTTGATCCCACTGCTAAAGCTGGCGAATTTATTTTGAGGAGACTGAATATAAAAAAGTTCAAGAGAATAGCAGCCCAAACTGCGCGACAGGTGTTGATCCAGAAGATCCGCGAATTGGAGAAAGATAATCTCTACAGTATCTATGCGGACTTAAAAGGTTCTGTTACAACAGCAGAGATTCTCAGAATAGTGGAAGGTTGGGCAGATCTCAGAATAGGAAAAATCGATACCAGAATCCCTCTTAAAGAGGCCATTCCCGGCGAAGAATTGAGACCCAACACATTTATCAAGGTATTTGTTGTTGATGTATTGAAAACCACCAAAGGTCCAAAAATTCTCGTCACCCGGCGCGGGACGTCTTTCATCGAGGAACTCCTGAAATTGCAGGTTCCCGAAATCGAAAACGGCGACGTTAGAATAGTCTCAATAGCCCGCGAAGAAGGTGTAAGAACAAAAGTGGCAGTTGATTCCGAAGATATGAAAGTGGACCCGATAGGTGCATGCATCGGTGAAAGCGGTGTGCGCATAGGAGAGATCTTACGCGAAATCCGGCCTGAAAAGGTTGATATCCTTCGCTGGAGTGCAGATCCTGCGAAATTTATATCTAACGCAATTGCCCCTGCGAGTGCCATAGAAGTGAAAATTTCCAGCGAAGAAAATAAGGAAGCCACTGTATATGTTGCGCCAACGCAACTGTCATTGGCTATTGGCAAAGGCGGTCAAAACGCAAGACTCGCCGCGAAGCTGACCGGGTGGAAAATTGATATAAAGCCTTTGATGTGATGGAGTGTTATTGTAACATAATACGCATTTGTTGTAAATCAAAAAGTGTACAATTTTTCTGTCATTCAGAGATCGCGATCCAATAGGGAGGGTTTACAGTGAAACAGGATATTCTTAGAAACGAACTTAGAAGAAGAAAGCAAAGGATGACAGCCCAAAGGGAGTTAATACTCAAGATTTTTTTGGATTCAGAAGACGAGCACATGAGTGCTGAAGAAGTATACAGAAAGGTGCTCAACAGACGTCTTAGAATAAGCAAAGCAACTGTTTATAGAACCGTTGACCTGCTTTCTGATGTTGGATTATTGAGAAGAATAGTTTTCAGAGATGGTGTCATTAGATATGAATTGGTTGGCAAAGATGAGCAACATCATCACCACCACATTATTTGTACTGAATGTGGGCGTGTCGATGAATTCCCCTTTGACCTTTTAGATGATCTCGAAAAATTAGTCGAAGAAAGTACAGGTTACAAACTAACCGACCATCAATTGAAATTCTACGGGCTTTGTTCTGAGTGCGCAAAAGAGAAAAAGAGCAAAGAAACTATCAATAAAGCTACGAAGAAGGCAGCAAAGTAGTTATAGGGAGATTCCAATCGCAGCACAGGAGAAAATTCCGACAGTTTCACAACGACGATTTCAAAGCACACTGAAAGAAATTCCAGCCCCTTTGCAAAGATAAATGCGAGGGGCTTTATTTTTATAATATCGAAAAACAGCAATCCAAAAGTCCCTACAAGCGCGGGAATGAGATAAAACTCCACAGCAACTAAAGTAAGGGGAATTGCCAGTAGTGCTATATTTCCGAAAAGATTAAGAGAAACAGGCAATGTCACACCTTGAGCTGCCCCACCTATGAGAAGCGCCTGAATAAAAGGCGGTCTTTTTTTCTGTGGTGCCATTACGCAAAGCAGGATTCCTGAAGTCGATAAAAAGCTCAACTGGAAATCAGGCAGGACAAGATCAAAAGGTTCAATACCCAGCATTATAATACCACTAAGTCCTAAAATGTTTAACGGAGATTGAGGATAGTCAATAGCACGAAATATCACATATATAAGAAGCATCAGAAAAGCTCTTGATGCTGAAATTACAGGACCTGTGCATACAACATATGCAGCTGTTAGGAATATGGAGAACAGATCTTTCACATGATACGGCAACAAAAACAACGACATGAAATAACTTATGATCATGTAGAAAAGCCCCACATGCAACCCCGAGACGGCAAATATGTGGGAAATTCCGATATTTTTCAAGGCTTCTTTGAAATGGTTGTCCAATGGGGCTTTATTGCCAAAAAAAGTCGAAAAGACAAGTGCATTGGTAACCCCATATTTAGCCAATATGCTTTTCACACTATTTCTAACGTTTTCAGCAAAGCTTCCCATTCCAATAGGTGGGACAAAAGCCGATATCTCTGATTTCAAAATCGGTTGAAAGGTTGTCCCTTCAACTTTTCCAACCGCCCAAAAAATCTTTCCCGAATCGGGCTTCCCATTCTCAACAAAACTTTTATTGGTACTGACCATTATCTTATACGGTAGTTCTCTCCACTCACCACCAAGCAATACTCTACCTTTGCCCATGAAGAAATCATCTGTATAAACTTTTTTCACCTGTCCGGTTATTTCCACAACAGAACCCGGTTCCAGCTTGACAAAATCAGCCTTTGTAAAAACCAGTAGCGACCCAAAAAAGAAAAAAAGCAGAACCTCGGGCAAGAATCTTCTTGTCATCCAGCAAAAAACCAAAAAGGGGCCCAAAATCAGGACCCCTTTGAGAATTTCATGGTCGCCAGTCAAAATAGAGAACATTATACCAAAAGCCATGGAGACGAAGAAAATGAATAAAGGTGAATCGCTTTGCTTGAGCAAAGAAAGATCCACTGCAAACCTCTTTATGCGCCGTATTTCTCCAGTCTCATGGCATGAGCCATCATCAAAGGTATAATGTCAAGAGCCATTATATTTCCAAGAGTTCCCCTTGCACACTCATATTCATTGAATTGATCGCTCAATCCAAATCTGGAGAAATCGGATTTTATCATAAAGGGAACAGGATGCCAGCTATGGGATTTCATTTTCGCCGGTGTTGAATGGTCACCGGTGACGGCCACTACATCGGGATTCAAAGAAAGAATTTCCGGCAATAATCCATCGAACTCTTCAATGACGTGCACTTTCTTTTCAAAGTTCCCATCTTCTCCATAGGAATCCGTTTTCTTTACGTGGAAAAAGAAGAAATCGTAATCGCTCCAGATACTTTTGAGAGTTTCGACTTCATCGGAAATAGTTGTGCCTGTTTTTACCACATTCATGCCAACAAGCTTTGCCAGGCCCCTGTACATTGGATAGGTGGCTATCGCTGCGGCTCTCATTTTGTATACTTCGTCAAAGGTTGGAAGGACCGGGTGCTTTGAAAAACCCCTCAAAAGAGCAAAATTCATTCTTGGCTCTCCCTTTAGCACCTCTTTTACTTCTCTTAAAAATTTATTTACAACTTCTGCGGTTCTTTCAGCTTCTGGTGCAAGGGCTTCAGACCAGGCGATCTCTTTCCCCTCCTTCTGGGGGTCAGCATCTGAAATTCTTTCATCAAGCCATGGTGCAGTGAATTTCACGACAAACCTATGCTCTTTGCCGGGATATACAGATATCTTTACGCCATCGATTTCCTTTATCTTCTCTCCGAGCTTTTCCACAGCTTTTGAACTCACTTCGGTTACTGGACGCCCGGCTCTTCTATCAACTATGACATTGCCTTCAAGCGTTGCAAAATTGGCCCTTGCAACCAGGTCATCTTTCCCTACCTCGACATCTCCACCAAGGGCTTCCAGTATTCCCCTGCCTATCTGATATTTGAGGGGGTCATAACCAAATAAGCCTAAATGTCCTGGGCCGCTTCCAGGCGTTATACCCTGAAGCACCGGTACCGTCTGACCAAGATCTGCTTTCTTTGCAAGGGCATCCAGATTCGGAGTGTGTGCAGCCATTAAAGGAGTTTTCCCATCAACCGGAAGATCACCTATTCCATCAAGAACGAGCAAAAGCACTTTGCTTTCATTTTTAACTGCCAATTTTTTTATCAATTCATGCCTGTCCACAATTATTCCTCCTTTCTTTTATTTATATATATTTTACCATAGGGTTGTGCGTGGCTTGAAAAGACGAGAGCCGAGAGTCCGAGAGGGCGAGAGGGTGACAAAAAGCATGACGTTTGCGAGGCTGTCAGATGGTGGAGCGACGCTCACGAGCACGAACTCCTGGGGAGTTGTTGCGAACCACTTCGTGGTTGTCTCGAACTGCTGCGCAGTTGACGGCAGAAAAACATGGAGAGAGCAAGAATGGATGAAAATAATTGACGTACAACGAACAACGCACAACGTACAATGATTTTTTTGTTTCTCGATTTTCTCGCAACTCAGTTTTTCGTTGTAGGTTGTTGGTTGTGGGTTGTGCGTGGCTTGAAAAGCCGAGAATCCGGGATCCGAGAGTCCGAGAACAGAGAGAACTTCTAAACACCAGCAGAGCTGGTCGTGGCAACTCCGAAGGAGTTCATAACACTGGCGTAGCCAGTCATACCCACGCGCAGCGTGCTTAGCCGCTGCAAAGCAGCTCTCGGATCTCAAATCTCGGTTACCATTTCTCGACTTCTCGTCTTTGCTCTCGTTTTCTTGAAACTCGGTTCTCATGCTAAAATTGTTTCAGAATACCTGGAGGTAGGTTTAATGGATTCTAATAATATCGTTCTGGTGGGTTACTACGGCTACAATAACCTTGGCGATGACTTATTATTGCTGTCTACGCTCAAAATCCTGGATGAAACGGGTTTCAAAGGCGAAGTATTTATACCTTCTCCAAAGGGGCTAAATCAGCTTATTGCGGAGAGGTCTTTTGGGTATAGAATTACTCGTATTCCCAGATATAACCCTTTTATTTTAGAAAAAGCCATTAAACGTTCTTCATTAACCATTTTTGGCGGTGGAAACCTGTTTCAGGACGAAACAAGCACAAGGAGCTTCCTTTACTATTATTTTGTAGCCAGAAAGACTTTGTCGTATCGGAAAAGGCTGCTTCTTTTATCGCAAGGATTTGGTCCTTTAAAAAAAGGTATGCATTCAAAAAAATTATCCGAAATTCTGTCAAATGAAAATTGTTACGCCATTTTAAGAGATACAGTTTCCTTTCGCTTTGCCAGTGATTATTCTTCAAAAGCCTTTGAAGGCACTGATTACGGTCCTTATTGTCTTGATCAAAGTGAAGAAACAGCTCAAAAAGATAAAAAACTCGCGATATTGGTGCCAAAGCATTTTAACACTGCAAATGAAATTCTAAAAGTTCTTATAAAAAAGGACTTTAGAAGGATTAGCATAATACCTTTTCAAAACCACAGAGAAACAAAAATGTATGAAAAATTGTGCCGTATTGCTCGCTCAATGGGATTTTACATCATTTCAGCTCCTCAAGGCCAAATCTCGACAGCAAAACTATTCCAGCATTCACGCTTGATTGTAAGCGAAAGGCTTCATGGTGCTATTCTAGCAATGTGGATGGCAAAGCCCTTTATATGGAAATCAAGCGAGAAGATGGAAGGCTTTTTCTCTTCATTCGAGTACATTCCACCAAGTTTTTCTGAAGATACTGAAAGCATAGATATAGCAATAGCCCGAAGCACTTCCTTCGACTATAATTTCCTTTCAAAAGCATATGTACAAAGGCTCGAAAGAACTGTTCTGCTTTCAAAAGAAATAATTTCGAATTTGCTTTGGAAGAGGTGATAGACATTATGTGGTCTTTTCATATTCCAACTGTGGTGCACTTTGGCAGGGAAGTTGTTAAAAAGCGAGCTGATTTCGTTGATTACGGCTCAAAGGCCTTTATTGTTACAGGAAGGCGATCTGCGAGAGCATCGGGCGCTTTATACGACATAACCAAAGTTCTTATTGGACAGAATATTGTCTTCACGGTATTTGATGAAGTCGAGGAAAATCCATCTTTTAGAACGATTGAAAAGGGCACCGATCTACTCCGAGCTGAAAATTGTGATTTCGTAATAGGCATAGGAGGCGGAAGCCCCATTGACGCAGCCAAAGCGATAGCAATTCTCGGTGCAAATCCCGAAATGGGAGTAGAAGAGCTTTATTCTGGAGAGATAGCGTATTCTCTTCCTTTGATAGCCATTCCCACCACTTCCGGGACCGGTTCAGAAGTTACGCAGTATTCAGTTTTAACAGATAATGATGGAAATAAACGCGGCTTTTCAAATGCACATGCTTTTCCACTATTATCGTTCCTTGACCCCAGATACACCCTTACAATGCCGAAGAATCTCACTGTTAGCACTGCGCTTGACGCTCTTTCGCATTCAGTTGAAGGCGAATTGATCAACAACGGTAACAACCCCATGATAAAAGATTTCTCGATAAAGGCAACTTCCCTTATCAGGGAATATCTACCCCGTATAGTTGCTGAACCTGAAAACCTTTTTTACCGTGAAAAATTGCAGTATGCGTCTATGCTGGCAGGCATTGTAATAGCCCATACAGGGACCACAGTAGTGCATGCTGCGGGTTACCCTTTGAGCTCAAAGAAAGGAATAAGGCATGGCATAGCAAATGCTGTATTTCTTGTCGACATTTTCAGTCATGTTTCAGAAAACTCAAAAGATCAGGTATTAAAGGCCATTGAACCCTTTGAAAGCTTGAATGAATTATCAAATTTCCTCAACGAATTTGGCGTTAACAACATCTCTATATCCATAGAAGAAAAAGAGATTTCCGAATGGGCAGAAAAGGCTGCTAATGCCCCACATAATATAAGGACGCCAGGTAACAGAGACAGGTCTTTTTACGAGAAGCTCTACAGCAAATTAAAGGAGATGGAAAAATAGAATGCTTTTCCCCAGAGCAATATTGAAGCCCAGACTTAAAAGAAGGGTTTTTAATGGCCATCCCTGGGTTTATGATAACGAAATAGATACTTTCCCGGAGTGCGAGGATGGCTCTTTAGTCGATCTCTTCACCAGTTCAGGGCAATTTGTTGGCAGGGGGTATTACAACTCTCGCTCGACCATAAGTATCAGACTTTTGACGAGAAAATATGAAAATATCGACGAAGACTTCTTTGTGAGAAAAATCCAGAAAGCTTTCGCCTTGAGAAGCAAATACTCTGAAACGAGTGCATATCGCCTTATTTTTGGCGAATCAGACGGACTTCCAGGCCTGGTAGTTGATAGGTATTCTAACTATTTTGTAATGCAAATAAGCACTCTTGGGATGTCATTATTCAGAGAAAGTATCCTTTCTGCTCTGATAAAGCTATTCAATCCAAAAGGCATATATGAAAAATCAGAAGGCGCTTTTTTGAAATTGGAAGGCATTCCTCAGGTAAGCGAATGGCTTTACGGGTCAGGGCCAACTCTGATTCCCTTCAAAATGAACGATATTCAATTTCTGGCTGATCTTATGGGGCAAAAGACTGGTTTCTTTCTCGATCAGCGTTGCAACGCCAGGTTTTTGTCTCGATTTGCAAGCGAAAAAAGAGTTCTCGATGTATTTTCCTACACGGGAAACTTCGCCTTACACCTTTTGAAGGGAGGGGCACATCACGCTACCTTGCTTGACCAGTCCGAAAGGGCATTGGAGGTGGCAAAGGAAGTTTCGAGACTTAACGGCCTGCCAGATAAAATAAGCGTCATAAAAGGAAATGCCTTTGATTTTCTCAGAAATCTCAATCCAGGCGATTATGACCTGATAATTATTGACCCACCTGCTCTTGTAAAAAACGCAAAATACACAGAAAAAGCCATTGCTGCATACAAAGAATTGAACTTACGGGCAATAAGAGCTTTGAAAGAAGGGTTACTGGCTACCTCTTCATGTACCCAGGCTATCAGGGAGGATGCATGGCTCGGCTCTATTCACAGGGCCTTTAACGACAGCAAAAAAATAGGTTTACAACTTTTCTCAGGAAGCCAACCCTTCGATCATCCGGTATCTTCTGCGGTATTTGAAACAAATTACCTGAAGTTCCGTGCATTTTATATAAGAAAAATTTCAGACATTTGATTTTGGCAGGTAAAAATGATGTATAATTCACATATGATAAGCGTGTTAAACAATTGGAGGTAGGTAGCTATGGCCAAGGTTTATGTTGTTACTTCCGGGAAAGGTGGTGTTGGGAAGACTACCATCACCGCGAATATTGGTTGTGCATTGGCTTCAAAGGGTGAAAAGGTATGCCTTATTGATGCCGATATTGGCTTGAAGAATCTCGATATCACATTGGGCCTGGAAAATCGCATTGTTCATACGATCCTTGATGTAGTTAACAAAAAAGTCACAGCTTCCGAAGCCCTTGTAAGGCACAAGCAGTTGAAGGGGCTTTTTTTGCTGGCGGCATCGCAGATTGCGACGAAGGAGATGTTGTCACCCGAAGATATGAAAAGGATAGTCGGTGAGTTGTACGGCAAGTTCGATTACATATTGATTGACTCACCAGCCGGTATTGAAAGAGGATTTAGAAACGCTATCGCGTCGGCAGAAAAAGCAATTGTTGTTACGACACCTGAACTTCCTGCAATCACTGACGCAGACAGGGTGATAGGCCTTCTTGAAAACGCTGGCATGGCAGAAGAGAATATAAGGCTCATAATCAATAGGTTTAAACCCCAAATGGTAAGACGTGGCGATATGCTTACAAAGGAAGATATACAGGAAAACCTTTCCATTGACCTACTGGGTATAATTCCCGATAGCGAAGACGTAATTGTTGCAACAAACAAGGGAATTCCTGTTGTTCTTAACGGCAACCAGGGGCATGGCATTGCCAGGGTTTTCGATAATATCGCCTTACGCATAAAAGGCGAGCTCATATCGGTGGAGAAAGACCTTCAAACCGAAGCCGGTAAAGGGATAATAGAATTCTTCAAAAAACTCTTTAGCCGGAATTGAAAAGGAGTTGAGAGCATGTTCTTCGGTTTCTTCAGAAGAAAGAAAAAGGATCACGGAAGCAGAAAAGAGGCTAAAGATAGATTGCAAGCCATCGTTGCCGGTCGCAGGCACTCCGTCCCTGTTCGAGAAGTTATCCCGGCAGAGGTTTTAAAAAATTCTGAGCAGGACGTAGTAAAGCAGATAAAGAGCTATGTTGCTGAAAGGTTTATGGTAAACGAAGAAAATGTCCGGGTTCAGTTTGAAGAGCACAATGGCTATGTTGTAATAATAACAAACGTTGTGTTTCATTAAAGAGCTCCCGGGAGTGGTCAACCGTGTTCAAAAAAGTCCCAATTGATACTCGAAAGCGTATCGAGTTTATCGATATTACCGCCCGTGTTAAGGCTATCGTTAAAGAAACTTCACTGCAAGATGGATTGGTAATAGTTTATGTTCCCCATACAACCGCAGCTGTTACGATAAATGAGCACGCTGATCCGAGTGTTGTGCTTGATATGTTGGGGTATTTAAACAATATCGTGCCGGAAAATGCTGGTTACAAACACCTCGAAGGCAATTCGGATGCTCATATAAAGGCTTCATTGATAGGAGCTTCTGTTCAGATTCCCCTTGTTGGTGGAGAGCTTATGTTGGGAACCTGGCAGGGAATATTTTTCTGCGAGTTCGATGGTCCAAGGAGAAGGACATTCTTCGTTTCGATTTTGCCTGGTTAGCAAAGCGGGGTGGTCGCTTTTGAAACGGGATAAACTGCTTTACTCCCTTCTTGTTGCGGGGAGCTTCTTTTTTACGCCCAAGGGATTGACCTGGGATATGGGGCTTCCAAAGTTCTATTATGCTTCTATACTGCTGTCAATCATATTTATTTTTGAAGCTACGGATATTTTGCGCAGCAAAAGAAATTTGATTATACCGGTTTATTTTCTTCCGCTATTGGCTTTTGGCATATATGCGGTTGTCTCAACCCTCTTTATTGATATTACAGAAGTGATTCTTTCTTCTCTCGGGTTTGCAGCTATTTTGCTGGTTTTTATATCCTTTTCCCTGATGATTTCAAAAAAAAATATTTCCTTTATACTCTGGCTGCTGCAATTGTTTGTGTTTTCAGGCATGATAATTGCAATAGACGCTCTTACTTCTTTTTATACGGGAAAATCTCTTTTATGGGGAAATGAGTTCAGCGGCGCTATGAGCCGCGGAAACATTTCATCGCTAATAGGGAATGTAAACTTCACTACCGATCTTATGGGCATGCTTCTTCCTTTCACAGCGTTCCTGGCAACTTCAAAGAGAAAGCTCTGGAAATACGACAGGTTGAGAAAGATAGTATTCAGTATAGCCTTTTCTCTCTTTTTGAGTGTGGTAATGGCAGGCCAGACCCGGGGGGTTTATATTGCCCTGTTTGGTGTGCTTGTTTTGATAGCAATGGGAATAACCCTTGCAAGGCTAAAAGGCGTTAGAATTCTGAATGCCTTTCATGTTTCCGCGCTTGTGTTTATTGTGGTTTTAACAGTTCTATTGATCATAGGCTATTCCACAGATTCACCCTTTACAAAAGGCGCCTTTCAAATTACTGAAAGGATTAGCAACATACCCGGAGACAGGACTTCGATCGATGTCAGGATGCTTCAGTGGAAAGCCGCTATCAAGCAGTGGAATAGTAGAAAACTTACGGGAACTGGTTTCGGCACATATAAATTTTATTCATCAGAGAATATGTCCCGTGTGGTTTCTGATGAACCGAAATATATGTATGTAAACGGGCTTTTGAGCATAAGAGCACATAACGAATTCATTCAAATTCTTGCGGAAACAGGAATTTTGGGTATTTCACTGATTGTTCTTTCGTTGCTGGGCTTTGTCTGGTTCTTCTTCAAGAACATCTTTTCTCAAGAGGAACCAGAGAAATTAATGCTTTTTTTAGTCTCAACAGCTTCCCTGGTAGTGATTGTGCTTCACAGTGTTGTCTCCTTTCCCAGCCATTTGATGCCAAACGCTTTGATTGCGGTTCTTGCTCTTGGAATTGCTACTTCCAATGAATTGCGCGGATTTAAGTCCTTCAACATAGTTATCCGGGGAAAGTTTTCCAGAGCTTTTGTTATTCTTCTTATGATATCCATACCGCTTGCAGGCACAGTATTGATGTCGAGAAATTATTTCTTTGAAGCCTATTTCACAAAGGGATACCTGGATAAGTTGAGATTTGATGCTGCAAGTGCTGTTATCCCCGATTTAAGAAACTCGATAGGCAAAATCAAAGCAGATATATTGGACCTTGAAAACTTCCAGGGACAGTTCAGCGCCTTTGCGACAGGCACTTATCTGGAATCAAATTTACCCGCTTACAAATCCAGCTATCCAAAAGCACCTGAACCATTCCTCCTTGAGCTTATCAATAAAAAGCGGCTTGAAACTGTTCAAAGCATAGAACAGGAGCTTAGAAGAAACCTTAAGAAAGCAGCCGATTCTTTGACAGAAGCCCAAAACCAAGGGAATGACAGTTTTTACAGTGCTTTATATAACTTAAAATCCGCTCTCTCCTTTGAAGACCATTCAGGACTGCCAAAGACTTATCTGGCGCTTCTGATGACAACAGGGTCATGGGTGGAGGATTTAAGCCTAAGGCTCTTTAACCTTCCCGATCCGATGGAACAGTTGAACAATTTCTTCAATGGAACCAATGGTTACAATGAATTCATAAATCTCGAAGAACCAAGAGCACTTGTAAAACCTCTTCTGGTGGAAAAAAGGCATCTGCCATTAAAGGAACTGCCTGAATTGATAAAGAGCTATTCGACAGAAGCTTCGTTGACCAGGATTTTGAAAGATATGGATATATCCCTTCTGTTTGGTTTTCAATCGATTTTCGATTCAATAGATATGGCAATTGCTGGCTTGCATATAGTTCCCGATCCGAAAGTTTTCCGATTTGTCGCCAACCAATATTTTAATGCTTTCTCAAAATCATTCTCAGTTCTCAAAGAATTGGACAAACTGAAAACACATCTTTATACAGCTTCACGCAACGCGATCGAGGATTTGAAAAGCAAAATCGCCAGTATTCCCGATAAATACAGAGAGCAATACGAATATCTTTACGACACAGCGATTGCCCTGAATCCGGGAGGCTGGAATATAAACCCCGATTGGGAAAATGTTTACAGCACTTATATGAGGCAACTCTTGTTGATTTATGGCAACGGGGCTATCGAAAAATGCATAGAAGTGGCTCAAAAGGAGCTTAAAGCCTGTGAAGTAATGAAAGAAACCCATTGGGGAATACCGGATATGAGCTTTGAAGTATTAATTGCTTTTGCAGATGCGACAGGCGATTCTGAGCTCAAATCAAAAATCCTGGCGCTTTATGAACCGGCTTATCTTTGGAATAAAAGGCTGGTGGATAGCTTTTACGATGAAAAAATTAAACATCTTGATGAAAACAGCGACATACGTCAACGTTATCTCAATGCGCTGGAACGCATGAAAGTATTTATCAGGAAATATGAAAGCAAAAAAACGGGGGATAACCCCCGATTTTTTTGAGAAACTTTTAGAGAATTATTCCGCCATTCTTTTTTGGCTCTTTTGGTTCAAGTCTTTTTACAAAGTCAGGGGGGGCTACATCTATGACTTTACTTTCCTGTTCTTTCATGATTTCTTCCATCTTTTTCCGGTATTCGTCCATCTTTGCCTTTATTTCTTCCACGTCTCCAGTGAGCCAATTGTAAATGCTATCGGTTAAACTGGCAACAGTTGACGATGTTTCCCTTTCTTCCTCAATCAATCCTGCTTTTTTCGAAACTTCCAGTTCTTCCATAACCGCTTCTTGAATTGTTTCCTTATCGATTTCTCCTGATCTCTTAATCAAGCGCAAAATAATGTTGTTGCGCAGGCGCAAGTCGTCCATTGCGGCTTCGAGTGCTTCGACTTTGCTCATAAGTACTGATAGAATCTGTTCCAAAGAGATTTGCACGATTTCACTTCCCTTCTTTTATTAAACGCAATTGCTTTCTCAATGTTTTTAATGTGCGGCTAATCATGATACCTGAGGCAATTGCCGGTATCCCCAATCCAAGCAAAACGCCGGTGCTTCCCTGAAAGAGTACATCAACAAAGAACACACCAGGTTTCTGAGCACTCCATTCATACAAAAAAGCCATCAGGACTATGATATTACCTATTGCCGCAATAAATGTTAAGACTTCAAGAATTAACGTTGACCCCAACCCGAGCCTTCTTCTATGTATTCCCGATTTGTAGGCACCCGAGGAAAAGTAAAATCTCACGCCCAATAGAGCTGATATAAAAAAAGTCATGAAAGCCCCGGGGAAGGAAAGCAAAAGCAATGGGCTAACATCAAGATGGGATATGCTTATCAGGATTGACGCCACAAAAAGGGCAGTGTAAATCGTCGCTATCAACAGGGATTTCACGATAAAGAGCTTCTCCAATTTTAATGGCAAGTAAGCGGATAAAGGCCAGGACAAGAATTCGGAGGAAGTCGAGATAACCATCATCTGCGACGCATAGAAAGAAGAAATCATAACCATAACAAGCGTCGAACTGTACATTTCCCTGGTTGTGAATATCATTATGAGTGAAAAAACAATGGGATAGAGAAAGAAAAAGAATGACTGCTCTGTCCTTGTCAAAAGCAACACTTCTTTTTTAAGCAAATTAACCCGCTTCTTTGTCTTCAAACTGATAGCTCCTTTTTCGCGTTCAACGGGTTCAAAGATGGCTTTGCTTGCAATGCGATAAGCCATTCGGAAAAGCCATACCCCTAGAAAAAACAGGAGCAACCACTCAATTTTCCCACCTGTTGAGGCTTTGGCTATCCAATATGACGGCAAATACTTATTTGCTGTATAAGAAGAGAGTTCAATTAATCTGCCAGTTTTAACAGAGCCAGCTGGCAAGACAGCGCTAAAAAGAAGCAAAAACACCACAGCGTTCAACAAAATCAATATGCCACTAAACCTTTTCGCAAATACTCTTGAAATGCGGCTAAATAAAAGGCTGGAAATGAACAAAGCAAGAGTGAGCATCAAAAAATAACCTATAAGGGCAGCTAATAAAGACAAAAAGCCATAAAAGACGCTTTTAGACAAGCCAAAGGCAAAGGCAAGGGGCAAATATATGGCAAAGCTCATAAAGCTGCCATTAAAGGCACCAAAGGCCTTGTAAACAAAAAGCGTGCCTTTTTTTACAGGCAACTGCAGAAGGAAATTCATTTCCTCATAATCGCTTAGTGAATAGATGAGATAAGGCAAAAAATTCATGAAGCCGAGCACAAGCATTATAAGACTCAAAAAGGAAAAATAGGATTCTGAGATGCTCAATCCGTTTACAAGAGCGGGACTAAGGCTTTCCTCATATTTTCTCAATTCACTAAAAGTCTCGAAAGCCCCGGGAAAAATCAAACTTCCAAATACCAGAAGCAGTATCAGAAATTGCAAGCCGGGAATATAAAGGCGAGATCGGGTTTTCCTTGAAAAAGAGGTGTTTTTCAATTTGTATTTGAGTAAAATTAGAAGCGTTTTCAAATTATCACATCCGTTTATTCCCCAAGCTGATCGATTATATCTTTAAATTCATTTCCGCCAGTAAGCTCAAGAAAGAGGTCTTCGAGAGTTTCATATTTTTCCTTTGAGAGCTCTTTCAGTTCTTCAAGGTTACCCTCAGCGATGAGTTTCCCCTCATTTATTATGCCAATCCTGTCGCACATTTTCTCGGCGATTTCGAGAACATGTGTGGTCATAAAAATTGCCACTCCGTTATTTGCCAATTTTCTCAGCCAGAGTTTAAGAATCTTTGCGCTGCGCGCGTCCAGGCCAACCGTTGGCTCATCTAGAAAGATGACCCTGGGCTGTCTCATCAACACAGTTGCAAGCATTAGTTTTTGCTTCATGCCATGGGAATAGTCGCCTATGAATTTGTCCAGATAATCAATGCCAAAGGCTGCGCAGATATCTTCAAGCCTTTTCATCGTTTCCTCTTTTGGGCTTTTATATATTTCCATGATAAACTGGGCGAATTCAATGCCTTTCAGGTTATCGTACATCCTTGGCTCATCAGGTACAACTCCTATTGACCTTTTAATTGCTATTTCTTCTTTCTCCATATCCATCCCCAGCAGTTTTATTTCCCCCTCAGTGGGTTTCAGAATGCCTGTAAGCATCTTTATAGTGGTAGTTTTTCCCGCACCATTTGGACCAAGAAAACCGTATATTTCCCCTGGTTTAATATGAAGGTTAAGGCGGTTTACTGCGATAAGTTCTCCGAATTTTTTTGTCAACTGCTTCGCATATATCATGTATACATCACCATCACTCCACATATTCAGAAGGCACAGCATCGAAAAAGGTCGCAATTTTTGGATTGAAACTCAGTTTAATCGTTCCAATGGGTCCGTTTCTCTGTTTTCCAATAATCACTTCAGCCTCGTGAGGGGTATCTGAGATCTCAGACTTATCTTTGTAATAATCCTCACGATAGAGGAACATAACCATGTCAGCATCCTGTTCGATTGCCCCGGACTCACGTAAATCGCTGAGCCTTGGCCGTTTGTTTTCCCTCTGCTCTACGGCTCGTGAAAGCTGGGATAGCGCAACCACGGTAACGTCCAGCTCTCGTGCCAGAAGCTTCAGTGAACGTGAAATTTCAGAGATTTCCTGTTGCCTGTTATCAGCTCGACCCTTCAAATGCATCAGCTGCAAATAATCAACAAAAATCACTTTTATGCCATGTTCTGCTTTTATGCGACGGGCTTTTGCCCGGAGAGAACGTGGATCAAGAGAAGCCTCGTCATCAACAATGATTTTTGACCTATAAAGCACATCAGCCGCTGAAGTGAGCCTTTCCCAGTCTTTGTCGTTCAAAAAGCCAGTTCTTATCTTGCTAAGATCCACTCTTGCCTGCGAGCAAAGGAGCCTCTGTGCAAGCTGTTCCTTTGTCATCTCCAGACAGAAGAAAGCAATAGGCGTATCGCTCCTCACTGCCATATTCCGGGCTATATTCAAGGCAAAAGCAGTTTTACCCATGGAAGGCCTGGCAGCTACAATGATCAAATCCGAAGTGTGAAAGCCTGTTGTGATTTTATCAAGCTGCCTGAATCCTGTTGGAATACCCGTTACAAAACCTCCTGCATCAATAGCCCCGGCTCTGTCTTTTAGGTTTTCAAGGTTTTCGAACACGGTGTGCATAACGCTTCCAAGATCTTCATATGTTCTGGTTGTCTGACTTTCAGTGATTTTGAATATCAGGCTCTCAGCCTTATCAAGCACCTGATCAGTATCGTCTGTTCCATATGCCTCTTCCACAATCTTGCTTCCGGCTGCTATAAGAGAACGGAGAAGGGACTTCTCCTTAACTGTCCTTGCGTAATATTCAGCATTAGCGGAGGTGGGAACGGTATCAGCAAGACGTGCGATTTCAACTTCACTGCCGACTTCTTCAAGAGTTCCCAATGAACGCATTCTGTCGGTAATTGAGACGATATCGACAGGGTATCCTTCATCAAAGAGCTTTTCAATAGTTGAAAAAATGAGCTTATGCTTTCGAAGATAAAAGTCATCACTGTTGATAATTTCTATAATGTCTGTCAATACATCGGGATCGATCAGCACGCTTCCGATAACGGCTTCTTCGGCTTCAATGCTATGAGGTGGCACCTTAGCTTTCATAGGATCGCTTCCTTTCAGCCCAATGTTTTATTGCATCTATTATTCTTTCTTTCTCTTCATCCGATACAAATTGCCCCTTTGCGGGTCCGCAACCGCCGTGGACATCGTGCTTTTGTTTCAAATGTTCAAAGAGCTCCCTAAGGTCAAAATCCTTTGCCGCAAGGGTGAATTTGTTGTCTCCTGTTATACCTATAAAAATATACACATCTTTATTTATAAACCTTGGTATCGAATTGATTATTCCCGGGGTATTTTCACTAACAATGACAATCTCATCTGTTTGCTCCAATTCCCGGGCATTGTATTTCGCCAGCATCTCGGTATATCTTTTTTCTGCGGACTTAAAGGTTTTTACGCTTTCAAGCAGAGAGCTCACCCTATCTGGAATTTCATCAAAGCCACATGTTAACTCTTTCATGAGTGTTTCAACCATTTCATGTTCCTTTTGAAAGAGCTTCCTTGCTCTATTGCCAGCAACAAAATAAAGACGTGTAAGTTCACCTTTGACTTTTTCTGACTTCGTTATTTTCAGCAATCCGATTTCGAGGGTATTGTTTACATGAAGCCCTCCACAGGGATTTCTGTCGATTTCGCCGATTGAAACTACTCTGATCCTTTTCTGAGAAAGAACTTTCTGGCTTAGTTCCTTACGCATTCTGAGATCAAGCCTATTGAATTCCTCCGGGCTGTACAGGTTAATGCTGATAGGATATCCTGCCTGGATCTCTCTATTGACGACATCTTCGATCAGTATTCTCTGATGATTGGTAAAAAACCCCAGCGATATATCAATTGTTGAAAACATCTCGCCCATTTGAAAGCCTAGGGTTTCTGCATCGAGTTCCCTTTTGATAACCGCTGTTAAAAGGTGCTGTGCTGTATGTTGCTGGGAAATATCCTTACGCCTTTCATTATCAATTTCAATGTTAGCCAGTTTTCCTCTGGAAATCCCTTCGACTGAGTCCGTAACTATCCAGAGATCCTTTCCCATTTTTTTCGCTCCGAATATTTGATTTCCTTCAATAACGCCACGATCACCGAGTTGACCACCCTCTCCATCGGCATAGAACACTTCTGATCCTTCAATCACAATTTTTACATTAAACAGACCCTTTTCAGCAGGAAGAATATCGATTACCGTTGCTCTCATCTTTACCCCCTTTTACAGACCACTTGATATTTTATGCCATTCTGTGTAATAATTATACAGTAAGAGAAACTTTTCATCATAATAAACCTGTTGAGGTGATATTTTTGTCAGACAAGCCTATCCTCTCCGTGAAAAGCATGTGCACATATTTTGACATGGCAGAAGGCACCGTGAAGGCAGTGCAAGATGTTTCCTTTGACTTATGGCAGGATGAAGTACTGGGCATTGTCGGGGAAACCGGTTCGGGAAAAAGCGTTACGGTAAAAAGTATCGCCGGGTTGATTGATAAACCTGGTTATATAGCCAAAGGCGAAATTTTATTTTATACCGACGAATTTTCTTCCAGAGGTAACCCTGAATATGTTGACCTTGCAAAACTGCCTAAAGATAGGTATTCGCGGATTCGCGGGAAACACATAGGAATGATCTTTCAGGATCCTATGACATCCCTTGATCCCATGTATACCATTGGTGATCAAATGGTGGAAACCATTGTGCATCACGAAGGCATTTCGGAAGAAGAGGCAAGAGAAAGGGCTATCAAATTGCTGGAACAGGTCGGGATACCTAAACCAATTGAACGATTGAACGATTACCCATTTCAGCTATCTGGGGGTCAAAGGCAGAGGGTTGTCATAGCCATTGCCCTTTCCTGCAATCCTGAGATTTTGATAGCCGATGAACCGTCGACAGCTCTTGATGTGACAGTTCAGGCGCAAATTTTGGAATTGATGAAAGATCTCCAGAAACAATACAGAAGCGGTTTGCTTTTCATCACCCATGATCTTGCGGTTATTGCTGAAATTGCAACCAAAATACAGGTCATGTATGGAAGCTATCAGATGGAACTCGCTCCTTCTGAAACCATCTTTGACAATCCAATGCATCCTTACACAAATGCTCTTCTTGAATGCATTCCAAGGCTTGATATAAAACAGGAAGAACTCGCTCCCATACCGGGGCAGCCACCAGTCATGCTCGACCCACCTTCCCTGTGCCCATTTCTTCCAAGATGTCAGCGTGCAGTTGATAAATGTTACAGGGAAATGCCCAAATTAGAACAGGTGGAAGACAGCCATTTCATAAGATGTTTTAACCCTGTTATCAACAAAGTTTCCGTTGTTAAGGAGGAACTCAGATGAGACTGCTTGAAGTTAGAAATCTAAAAAAATATTTCCCGATAAGACAGGGGTTCCTTATAGAAAGGGTTGTAGGATTTGTCAAGGCTGTCGACGATGTATCGTTCGGTGTTGACAGAGGTAAGACAATAGGTATTGTCGGCGAATCAGGCTGTGGAAAAACAACTATTGGTAAAACGATTCTGCGGCTTCATGAAGCCACTGACGGGGAAATTGTAATCGATGGAGAAGACACAACCTTTTATTTTATGAATAAAAAACACGCAATAGAATACCTGAAAAAGAATTACTTTTCATTGCCTGCTTTTTCCAACGGAGGAAAGGATCTCGAGTCACACCAGCTACAAATATATAAAGCATTCAAAGAAGCCGAAGGAAATCCATCAAGGACTTTGAAAATACTCTATGGAAATCTTGATGAAAAGCGGAAGCTGTTGAGACGAAAGGCGCAGATCGTTTTTCAGGATCCCATGTCATCCATTAACCCTAGAATGACGGTAGGGCAGATGCTAACAGAGCCCCTGCTCTTTCATAAAATTGCGGCCAATATGAATGAAGCCATTGAAATCGTCAAGAACCTGCTCGTTCAGGTCGGATTGAAAGCCTATCATATAGACAGATATCCACACCAGTTTAGTGGAGGCCAGAGACAGAGAATAGCCATAGCCCGTGCTATAAGTGTGCATCCAGAGCTTATAGTGCTCGATGAACCCACTTCCGCTCTGGACGTATCGGTGCAGGCTCAGATAGTAAAGTTGCTGAAAGACCTTCAGGTTGAACTGAACGCTGGCTATGTCTTTATTTCGCATAATCTGGCTCTGGTTAGGTTTATCTCAGATGAAATGGTCGTCATGTATCTGGGTAGAATGGTGGAGAAAGGAGACAGCGAAGCGATATTTGATAACCCGCTTCACCCATATACCCGGGCGTTACTCGCAGCAGCCCCGGTGCCCGATCCCAAAAAGAAAAGAAATAGAAAAGAGCTTATCGGCGGGCAGGTACCCAGCCCTATTAACAGGCCAAAGGGCTGTTTCTTCCACCCCAGATGCAAATACAAAATGCCTGTTTGTGAAAAGGAATATCCGCCTATGTTCAAAGTGGACAACAATCATTATGTTTCCTGTCATCTATACAAGGAACATCAAATCTCCGATACTTTTGAAAAAGGAGGGGAAGATGCATGAAGAAAGTTTTACTGGTTCTTTTCGCAGTGCTTATCGCGGCTCTCGTTATCGCTGAGCCTGAATACGCTGTTGAAGACTACAACGGCGTGCCTGGGGGAACACTATTTCTTGGTACAACTTCAGGTCCCAAAACCTTGAACCCTTACTGGGCTCAGGAAACATCATCGACCGACATCATTGGGTGGTACAGCGATTCTCTGTTCAACGCCGACAACAAAGGCATGCCCACAGTTCCAGCTCTCGCTACCAAATGGTGGTTCTCTGAAGATGGAAAGACAGTGTATTTCCAGATCAGAAAGGGCATAACCTGGTCTGACGGAGAGCCTTTCACTGTTGAAGACGTTTACTTCACTTTCACCAAAGTGGCGTTGGTAGAAGGCATGACAGCAAATGGCCCCGGTGGAGCAATGGACGCCAACGACCAGCTTCCAACAGTGGAAATCGTTGACGACTACACGATTTCCTTCACCTGGAGTGTTCCCAACGTCTGGGGTTTCAAATGGGTAGGATATTCTGATATTCTTCCGAAACACGTTATGGAAGAGGCTGTTGACAACGGCACTTTCTCCGAAACCTGGACTGTTGCCGATCTGGACAAAATCGTCGGTATGGGTCCATTCCTCCCAGTCGAATACACGGAAGGCGTGCGAGTGGTTCTTGAAAGAAACCCCAATTACTACAGGGTAGACAAAAATGGCAACAAATTGCCATATCTCGACAAAATCGTTTACCTTATAGTTCCTGACCTGAACACAGAGCTTCTCAAATTTGAAGCTGGTGAAATCGACATTTACGGGCCCACAGCAGAAAACTTCCCAAGAATTGCCGAACAGGCTGAAGAAAAAGGCTGGACTGTTGGTGTTGGTGGACCTGCTCTGGGTTCCAATTTCATCGCTTTCAACTGGGTAACCAAAGATCCCGTTAAGAGAGAATGGTTCAGAAATGAGCACTTCAGAAGAGCCTTCGTTTACATGCTTGACAGGCAATCAATTATTGATACCCTCTACAACGGACTTGGTTCACCTCTTTATGGGCCTGTCAGCCCATCTTCGGGATTCTACAACCCTGAAATCGAGAAATTCGGTTACAAATATTCTATTGTCAGGGCAAGACTTGAGCTCAAAAAAGCTGGCTTCAGCTGGCTTCCCGATGGAACATGTGTTGACAAAGACGGTAATCCTGTTGAATTTGATCTTACTACCAATGTTGGAAACAACGTCCGTGAAGCCATCGGTAACAAAGTTGTCGATGCTGCAAAGAAACTCGGTATAAAAGTCAACTTCACACCCATGCAGTTCAATTCTCTGGTTCAGAAACTTCTCGGACCTGATTATGAAGCAGTTATTATAGGTCTTACTGGATCTGTTGACCCGGGTTCAGGATGGAACGTCTGGAGGCTCGATGGCGGACTCCATTTCTGGAATTACTCACCGGAACTCAGACCGGACACTGTATCTGAAGACATCTGGTGGTCTCCTGACTGGGAGAAGAGGATTGATGAAATCTTCAGACTCCAGACTTCCGCTGTTGATCCTCAGGAGAGATACGATCTCTTCGCAGAATTCCAGATGATTTGTGCCGAGTATCAACCTCTGGTTTACACCATGAACCAGAATTATCTCTACGCCCATAAAAAGATCGTTCACCTTGCTAACCCTGAACCCAACCCTGCTGCCGGAACTCTCTGGAAGGGTTACGCAATCTGGAAAGAAGCGGAATAATCAATTGATGGACCTCTTTTGCGGGAGGGAATTCCCCTCCCGCTTTAAATGTATATGTTCTGAGGAGGGAAGAAGGTGCTCAAATATATACTTAGGCGTCTCATTTTAGCGGTACCTGTTTTACTTGGTGTCTCGGTGTTATCTTTTTTTATCATTTCTCTTGCTCCCGGTGATTTCCTTGACTACTACCGGTTAAACCCGTCAATCAGCGCAGAACAGGTTCAGACACTTGAAAGACAATTTGGTTTCGATAAGCCCATTGTGGTACAGTACTTTAAGTGGCTCGGGCAGGTGTTGAAAGGTAACTTTGGATATTCCTTTGTGTATCATATACCCGTTTTTAACCTTGTCTGGAGAAGGCTTGGCGCCACTCTCCTGCTGAGCATTAGTACCATGATTTTTACATGGGGAATAGCGATTCCCCTTGGTATATATTCGGCATTGCATCAATATTCTTTCAGTGATCAGGCTTTTTCCTTTTTTGCTTTTATAGGTATTTCTATACCCAATTTTTTCTTTGCCCTACTCTGGCTATTTATGGCAGCCAAAACAGGATGGTTCCCGATCGGGGGAATAATTTCCCTGAACTACGATCAACTTTCTTTCTGGGGAAAAATCGGCGATTATCTATGGCACGTTATTGGTCCGGTGGTCACATTGGGTACGTCAGGGCTTGCTGGCTTGATGAGGCAAATGCGCGGGCAATTACTCGACCAATTGAGACAGGATTATGTGCTTTTTGCAAGAGCAAAAGGGATGCCCGAAAGCAATGTTATCTACAAACACGCTCTGAGGAATGCCATCAACCCGATAGTTACCATGTTTGGTTACTCCCTTTCCGGACTTCTCGGAGGGGCTGTGCTAACGGAAACGGTATTCGGCTGGCCTGGTATGGGACGACTTGTGATAGAAGCCCTTACATCACAGGACCTTTTCCTCGTCATGGCAACTCTTCTGTTGAGTTCTCTATTGCTTATAATTGGCAACCTCATAGCTGATATGTTGCTTGCATGGGTCGATCCCCGTATCAGATTTAGACTTAGATAACAGGAGTGATGGCAGTGAAAGAACCCAAAAAAAACACTCAAGCGCAAGAAACGAAAAAGGAAGATATCTTCGAAGTCCAATATCTGAACCGCTGGCAGCTTGTATGGCGTGCGCTGAAAAAGCATAGGCTTGGCTTATTTTCTCTGTGGGTACTGATTATTATGTACCTTATAGCACTTTTTGCCGATTTCCTTGCACCCCATGACCCGTATGATCAGGCCCAGAATCTTTCTTACGCACCACCCACCAAGATCCACTGGACAGATGAAGAGGGAAAGTTCACATGGCCCTATGTGTACCCGCTCGTCCTTGAAAGAGACCCAGCGAGCTTCAGAACAAGTTTTTCCGAGGGTTTCTCTCTAAACTCAATAACTGCAAAGGATACTACCACAGGTGAAACAAAGACCTTCACTATCGGTGAAAACAATGTGAAAGAAATTTACATGGTTATAAAGGTAACAAGATACGCAGAAGATGCTGAAGGGAATAAAGCATATCTTGGTAACCCGGAATACGATATCGAGCAGACAATTAAGCTCAATGATAGAACACTTCTCGACACGGGAAAGGCCGTGAATATAAATACAAGCAAAAACTCCCTCACTGCACTTTCCCCAACGCGTTATAGGAGCCTCCAGAAAATCGGTCCTCCCGTAAAGATCGTAACCGAAAAGGAACTATACAGAGTCTTTGCCGTTGTAAAAGATGAGGTGAAAGAATTCGTCGAAGAAGCTATGTCCCTTTACAATGAAATCATGGAAGAAGTTGGTGGAGATATCGAACTAACTAAAGAATTTCTCGCTGAACTGGAAGTGGACCCGGAACTTCTCGAGGTTATTTCTTCACCTGAAGTGGTCTCCTACACTTCCAGAAAGTTCCCTTTGAAATTCTTCGTAAAATCATGGGAATACAAATTGCTGTGGCTTATCCCCATGGATCTCCACCTTGTAGGCGTTGAGTCGCCAGCGAGGCTTTACTTTTTTGGCGGTGACAAATTCGGAAGAGATGTCCTATCGAGAATTCTTTTCGGTTCAAGAATTTCCATGTCCATCGGTTTGCTTGGCATTCTCATCACCTTCACCCTGGGACTTTTCATTGGAGGAGTTGCGCGGGTTACTATGGCGGATGGGCCGATGAGGCATTAATGAGGGTTACCGAGATACTCATGTCTATACCGGGATTTTACCTGCTCATTTCCCTTCGAGCCATACTGCCTACCGACATACCGCCTCACTGGACATACGTCCTTATAGTCGTTATTTTAAGCTTTATAGGCTGGCCCGGTATGTCCAGGGTCATAAGGGGTATGGTATTGTCTCTTAAAGATAGGGAATTCGTTCAGGCGGCAATAGCAATGGGTTACCCGGCGCACCGCATTATCTGGCGGCATATTATTCCCAATACGGCAACATATATTATTGTTTCTGCAACTCTATCTATTCCCGGATATATCCTCGGTGAAGCCGGCTTAAGCTTCCTTGGTCTTGGAATCACGGAACCTTCTGCAAGCTGGGGGTTAATGCTCAGTCAGGCCCAGAACATAAGGTCAATGACAGAAGCACCCTGGCTCCTGATACCGGGTATATTCATTTTCATAGTTGTTATGGCATTCAACCTCCTTGGTGATGCCGTAAGAGACGCCCTGGATCCACGTTCACTCGGTTTTTGATATATCCTTTTACTTCTTCCCTCAGAAAAAAGCGAGCCTTTGATTAGAAGGCTCGCTTTTTTATTCCCTTTTCATCATCAGTGGAAAAATTATGGCAGGTAGCAGGATCAGCGCTATCAAAATCATTATGCCAATATAATTCCCGGCCTTTCCAATTGATTCTGAAAAATTCATCAGCTTCAATACAGGAGAGAGCCACCAATTAAAACCACCCTTTATTGACTCATAACAATACAAACCCAGCTGAATTAAAGAAAGAACAAGAGCAACAAAGGGAAAGAACATGCTTTTTTTCAACGCAGCGAGCTGTATTAAAAGCCCAGAAAAAAACAAAAGCCCGACCATTCCCGCAGTAACTGGCAACGATATCTGAACATCGGATTCAACAATGAAATTTGCCAGAGCTGAACCACCACCAAAAATGCCGAATAACACCCCGAAGAGAATTAGCACATCGCCCAGTATTATATATCTCACCTGTATATCACCTCGCAAATTACATGACATAAAAAAGCCCCGGCTCAAGCCGGGGCCTGACATTTCTATATGATCAGAATTCCTGGTAGTAGTAAACGTTGAGATACCAACCAGGAAGGTTAAAGAAATCAAGGCCAAATTCAACGTTAAGAAGGTCATACAGAGCTGTGGTCACGTTAAGACCGGCTGACATACCGCCTGTAAGGAGGTAGTAGCCAAAGTTAAGTGCGATTGTAGGATCGCTGATAACCATAAGACCCAGAGTTGGTGCAACGCAGAGATCAGCAGTAAAGCTGACATCCTGGAAGTTAGCTACAACGTCTCCGTCAAGACCATTGGGCCAGTTGTTATAGTCACCAGAACCGGCCTTAAGTGTCAAAGTGGCAGGTCCAAATGTGAATGGAGTTGGTGCAACCATGAACTGTGCAGTTGCGGGGTATATGTACTTGAGCGTGAGGGAACCTAAGCTGTTGCTAAGAACTCCCTGAAGCCATGCGCTGAAAACAGCACCAGCAATATCGTAATTCAGGTTACCGGTGATATTGAGCATGCTGACTGGTGTAAGTCCAAAGTTGACTCCAACAACCTGGTCATTGATGGTACCGTAAGCAAAGTAAGCATCAACATCGACAGGGCCAAGGGTATTTTTGAACCATGTGTGAAGCTGGTAGTCACCTGGTGTCCTGAAAGCAGCTCTGAAGCCAAGACCGGCAAAAATGTCCTCTGCACTAACTTCAGCACCTGCACCAGCAAAGCTGTAACCCGCAAAGCTTGCCTGAGCGGCAACTGTCAGAGGATCAACTACGAGTTTTGCTGCAACTTTGTTGTTGTCCTGTGTGGCGACAAAGAGACCAAGGTCTTTGAGTTCCAAAACAGCTGTAGGAGCCCAAGCACCATCATCAATGTCAACAAACCACCAGAGACTGCCATTACCGGTAAAAGCTTGGTTAGCATACCATGTTGCGCCAAGGTGATCGTTGGAAAGAGAAAGCATGCTAATTCCTATTCCATTGGCATTGTGATCGGTTACATAAATGCTGAGATTGGCAGGTTGGTCAATGCTAAAGCCGATCCAGGTATCCCAGATATTTAACTCTGTTCTGAAGCCAGCGTTATCAAAGTAGATTCCTGCCTGGACCTTTCCGCCACCAGAGATAGTTACTGGAACTGCTGCAAAAAGGCTTACAGTTAAAAGAGCAACAAGGACCACTAAAAGTTTCTTCATTTACACTTACCCCCTTTGAGAGAGATATTTGGGTTTTAGAACTATTTTACAGTATATCACATTTGTTTTGTGCAAATCAAGCCGGGTACTGCTACAATACCCGGCTTGACAATTACTTAAGAATCAGAGCGACTGTTCCAACTGCAAGAGCAACAAACGAAAGTATTGTTGCGAGATTTGTGGATCTCTGGAACTTGCCGACTTTAGCGTCAACATCCGTCTTGACGGCTTCAATGGAAGCATCGGTTTCAGTCTTGAGTGTTTCCACCTCTTCATTCAGCGCTTTGACATCTTCAACATCGGCTTTGGATTTTGTGAGCTTGTAAACATCTCTGCTCAGTTTATTGGTGATGTTAACGAGAATGTTGTAGTCATCGACTTTTACATAGTTCTCTTCGATGTTCTTCTCAAGATCAGCGAGTTTACTCTCAAGAGCCATTATGTCAAAGATATTGGCGTCAATTTGGTCAAAGGCAACTTCGACATCATCGTTGAGAGAAGCTACACTGGCTTCAAGGCTTCCAAGCCTGTCAGAAAGTTTGCTTTCGGTCATGCCAAGCTTTTTATAAAGGAAGCCCATTTTTTCGGAAAGCTGATCAGGAGTGACAAAGTTGAGATTGGCAACTGTCTCGTTCAGCTTTACAACAGAACTGCTGAGCATCTTGGATGTTACCTCAAGATTGGTAACCTTTTCTTTCAGTGCCTCGACATCTCCGGTTTCTGCAAACATAGAAAGTTTTCCTTCGATATCTGACAATTTCTTTTCGATATCCATTATAGAATTTATGTTTGCATCTACCTGGTCGTAAACAACATTAATGCTGTCATTAAGATCAGCCACATTTGAATCGAGAAGGCTTTCAAGAGCTGCTATGCTATCGTTACATGCTTTGAGGTCTTCAACATCAGCCTTGCTTCGATAAAGCTTGAAGACATCTCTTGTAAGCTTGTTGACAATAGCAACGGTGGTTTCATAGTCCTTGACTGTCACATAGTTTGCAAATTCTTCCTTTACAGCATCAATTTCCTTTAACTGAGAACTCAGCTTGAGAATTTTCGTGTAAAGAAGCGATAATTTCTGATCAAGCTGCTCAGAAGTAACCATTTTGCCTTCGATGGCATCGACTTTTCCCATGTAAGCGGCAAAATCATCTTTGAACTTCGCAAGGGATTGTCCAAGGAGTTTTGTGGTCACTTCGAGATCTGTAACTTTTCCGTTCAGTGCTTCGAACTGTGAGTCATAAGCATCGAGAACCATTTTAACGTTATTGAGTTCTCCAAAAACGTCTTCACGGAGCTCCCATACTTTCTGCTCAACACTGTCAAGATCGATTTCAGCGACTTTCCCTTCAAGGCTCCTGAATTCAGCCATAATATCGATTACACTCTTCTTGACATCTGAAATCTCAAGTGAAAGGCTGGCGACTTTCTTTGTAAGTGCGAATACGAGTTCCTGAAGCTTCGCGTCGCCTGATTCAGAATAGTCCAGGAGTTTAGCGATGGATTCGGCAAGCTGGTAACGGGTAAGAGCCTCGTCACCTCTGAACGTGCCATCAGGAAATCCCTGAAGTAACCCTGCTGAAGTGGCTTTCATTACGGCATCGTATGCCCAGTGGTCCTCTGGAACATCAGTGTAAGCTACACCAAAGGCGATAGCGGCGAACACTACGAGGGCCAGTAAAAAAGCAAGTTTCTTCATGAAACCTACCCCCTTTCAAAATGTTTTGCAATTATAGTTGGCCATAGTACGAACCTATTATACAGTAAACTCGCTATCAGTTTCAAGACTAAGATTTATTTTTAATTCTAAAAAAACGTCTTTTACCAATTCTCAGCACGTCGCCATCGGAAAGCCTTAATTTAGCGTGCATATCGTCGATTACAGAATTGTTGATTTTCACACCGCCCTGCTGAATGAGCCTTCTCGCTTCGCTCCGGCTGGAAATCCCGGCGAATTTTGTGAGTAATTCAACTATATCTATGTTATCGCAATTCAAAACTATTTCGGGCATTTCTTCAGGGATATCTTTTTTTCTGAAAACCTTAACGAAATAATCTTGAGCTTCATCTGCTTTTTCTCTACCGTGAAATTGGTGGGTAATGTCGTAGGCTAATTTCATTTTTATATCTCTTGGATTCACAGCTCGGTTCTCCATCTGTTTTTCATATTCTGCTATTTCCGCTTCAGGAATATCTGTAAGTAATTTCATATATTTGACGATAAGTTTGTCTGGAATGGACATTATTTTACCATACATGTCCACAGGGGGGTCTTCAAAACCTATATAGTTATCATAGCTTTTAGACATTTTCAGGTTCCCGTCAGTACCTTCAATGAGTGGGAACGTGAGAACGATCTGCGCCCTTAAACCGTATTCTTCTTGAATTTTCCTTGCTACTATAAAATTGAAATATTGGTCGTCTCCGCCTATTTCCACATCCGCTTTGACTACCACAGAATCGTAAGCCTGGGCAAGGGGATACAGAAACTCGGCGACGCTTATTGGTTCATTGTTATTATATCTTTTGTTAAAATCGTGCCTTTCAAGCATCCTTGCAACGGTATATTTTGCAGCAAGCCTGATAACATCTTCAAAGTTAAGCCTGTCATGCCATTCTGAGTTGAAGCGAATTTCTGTCTTTTCTTTGTCCAGAATTTTGAAGGCCTGCCTGCTGTAAGTGATAGCATTCTCCCGGGCTTCTTCTCTGGAAAGCATCGGACGGGTCTTGGAACGCCCCGAAGGATCGCCAATCCTCGCTGTAAAGTCACCAATAATGAGGACTACCTGGTGACCGTAATCCTGAAATTGTCTGAGCTTTCTCAGTACCACCGCATGCCCCAGATGAAGGTCAGGCCTTGAGGGGTCAACGCCCAGTTTAACCCTCAAAGGCTTCCCTTCTTTCAGCCTTTCAAGCAACTCGCTTTCCGAGACAAAAGAGACAGCGTTTCTCTTAAGCTCTAATAATTGCTTTTCTGGAGATACCAAAGTTATCACCCGAATCAAGAAAGCGGAAAGGCTCTGGAAATGACAAAAGCGAGGAGCACGCTATTGGCCATAAAGGCAACAGACAGCCACAGAGTTATCTTACCGGGCGTGTCAAGCCCTTTCTTTCTTCCAAACATGGTGTGCGTACCACCACTACCAAATGCTCCGCCGAGTTCTGAGGCTTTGGTCATCTGAATAAGTACGAGAATAACAAGTGCTACGCTGATTACAGTATGCAACGCAATGAGCAAATAGGACAACATTACCATTGTTATACCTCCCGATTATCGCGATATTGTTCGTTTGGTATTATACTATATGTGTTGGTTTGTCGCAAATATCGTATTTATGGAGGTGTTTATTTGCCCAGGCACGAAATCCTGATTTATCTACCTTTGAAACCTTCAGTGGCAAAAATTCAAAACCTTCCCATCAAGCTCCCTGTGAGAATAGAAGACGTTCCGAAAATCGTTGACAGGGATAAAATTGACCTTGATATAATAATTCGAGGTCTGGAAACTCAGCACAGGGTAAAGCCAAATGAATACTATGATTCATACCTTTTGTATTTTTACTACGAAGCTTTTAAAAAATCACTGAACAATGGGGATATCGAGCAAGCAAAGGACTGGCTCGGCAAAGCGGAAAAGCTAAAAGTCGATTACCGCTACTTTTTTTATCATGGATTGCTTTTGCGCGAGATTGGAAAATTAAACTTAGCCGAAATTGAGTTGAGAAAAGCCGTTGAAATGAACCAAAATTTCTACATTGGATATTTTGAGCTCGCCAGACTACTCCAGAAAAAAGGCGAATATGACGAAGCTGTAAAATTTCACATAAAATCTCTGGAACAATCCCATGGAGAGTTTGACTTGCCTTTGCTTGGCGTAGTTGATTCATATAGTGCTTCAGGAATGCTTTCTTCTGCACTGGAGATATTGGAGCACATACCTTCCAGCTCCCGGATATTTGTCGATGCCCTTTTGCGTAAAGGTGTAATATTGAACGAGCTTCAGAGACACGCCGATGCCGAAAAAGCCTTCAACATAGCTTTAAGGCGGGAGAAACGCTGGGAGCTATTCTACAATAGGGCTTATGCAAGAGAAAGGCTCGGAAAGCTTTATCCCGCACTGACTGATTTAAAGGAAGCCTTTAAGATGAGTTCCGCGGAGGAAATTTTGTACGACATAGCATTGCTTGAAAGAGAAATGGGATTTGTTGAAGATGCAATTGAACACCTTACGCTTTATCTTGACTCAAATAGCGATACCGCAGCTGAGGTGGCTCTTGCAAGATGCTTTTTAATGCTTGGAGATCCCGAGAAAGCAAAAGGAATGCTGCCGGATTCTGCTCCGGAAGACCTCAAAGAGTATATAAACCTTTGCAGCCTTCTCAAAGAGAAAGGCAGGAAAGACCATGAATTTGCAAATCCATTGTTTTCAGGCTTGCTACGTGAGTATAAAACGGGAAAAATAGGAGAAAAAACAGATAAACTACGCGAGCTTTCATCTTCGCTTTTGGGAGCAAATAGCTTATTTGAGGGAGGCTATATTGATTACCAGAAGCTTATGGAATGGTCACTGAAAAGCCTTAGCGACACCACAGCAAAAAGCCGGATAAGAGGTATCATGAAAGGAAAAGTGCCCGATGAAAGAGAGATTTCTGTTGATGAACTGAAACTCTTTATCAGATTTCTCCCCTTTTTTGGCTTTGCCTTCGGAAGTATGGAGCTCTTTGCAAGGCGATTTGCTTTTATCCTATCAGGAAGCGGAGAAACCCTGGCAATGTTTTTAATGATTTTAAGGCTTTATTCTTACGCACTTGCCGATGAAGCCGTTGATATATATTCCTTTATTGAAGAAATGATAGAGGAATTCAGAAGTTTCGCCTTCGAATTTTCCAGATTCATCGCTGAGGTTTCCGAAACCCACTTCATAGACGCTGATACAGCTCTGGAAAGCGTTTCCGAAACTCCAAGGGAGTTCCTTGTAAAAATATTATCCCTTGTGAGAACAGATGCGATTGATGAGGCTTCTAAGACTGACAATATCTACACTTATTTCAGGAGGTATTTATGAGAGAAGACCTTTTCGAAAGATTCTTTGAATTTGTTATCAATGAAGACATCAACCCGGATAGTTTGAATTCTGAAAAAATCATCCGCTTGCTCAAAGAACATTTTTCGCAGGATGAGGCCGAAGAAATACTCAGCAGCCTTGATTCGCTTTTTGGGGGGCTTTCAGAGCTTATAGAAAATCCCCGGGAATACTTTTTTGGCGACAAAAAAGTTCCTGATTCCGAAAATCCAGATATGGAAAAATAATCCTTTTGATTTGAAAGTTAATTATCCTATAATTGATAGAGACAAAGTGAGTTTAAGAGGGGGTTGAGCCAATGAAGGCAAAATACTTGATGTTGTTGTTTCTGCTTTTTTCGATAACTTTTTTCAGTTATGGGGTTCTCAGCGTTGATTCCTATCCTTCCAAAGCCCTTGTTTATATCGATGGTGAGCATCTTGGATACACCCCCTTCAGTATGGACGCAGTTGAGGGATATCATAGAGTCGCAATAGAAAAAAAGGGTTTTGAGCCTTATGAAGAATATGTTTATGTCGACAAAGATACTACTGTTCGCGTGGAAAGGGCCCTTAAGATCCGCCCAGATTATTCAGCAATGCTTGGAAAGATGCTCGTTGGACTCCAGATAAGCGATTTCGAACCAGAAGAATGGCTTTTTGGAATGGCCAGCGAATCCATAAAAAAACTCTTCGCAGACATCAATCTATCTGCTGATGTTGTTTCTGGCGAAGCTTTGGATTCTTCTGCCGAACTTGGGTACTCTGGATATCTCGATTTCCTTTTAAGCCATAGCGAATCAGAGGAAAATCACTTATTTACTTTATCGGTTAAATACCACGATTTGATTCTAAACCGCGAGTTTTTCAAATTAGAGAAATCCTTTGAAGTTACCGGCATAAGGGAAAACTTTCAAAATGCCTTTTTACCCGTTCTCAGAGATATCGTCGGCAATCTTTCAAGCGCTCTGGTAGAGGAATTGTATGAAAAGGTCACCGGAAAAATAGAGTTTCTCAATGTGGACATCCAGCGTTATCCAGAAATCAGCATTATTTTCAGAGCCTATGACGAATCCAATACCCCGCTTTCTTTAGAAACGATAAATAACAGCAAGCTTTCGATAATTGAAGCCGGAACCGCTACTTCCTTATCGCAACTGATCCCGATAAAGCAGGAAGAGGCATTGAATTTCACCCTTGCCCTGGACAGGAGCGGTAGCATGAAACCTGTGATAGAAAAGGCGAAGTTAGCTGCAAAAGATTTCCTGGGTTTACTGCCTTCTAATAGCTCCATCGCATTAATTGCTTTTGACAACGAAATAGAGCTAATAAAAAATTTCACCGATAACCGCCAGGAGCTCGTTGCAGCTCTTGGAAACATTACTGCTCAGGGATCCACCCCGCTTTATGACACGGTTATTAAAGCCGTTGAGCTCCTTTCGAAAAGAAATGGCCCAAGATTTCTTGTGCTTGTTACTGACGGCGTTGATGCAAACCTGAACGATACAGATCTGGGAAGCGAAAATTCGATATCAGATGCCATAAGGATCGCTAGGGAAAACAACGTGGTGATTTTCGCCATTGGACTGGGAAGGAATATTGACAAATTCAGCCTGGGGACATTAACAACCTCAACTGGCGGAACTTTCCTGGACTCACCTACCATTGATGATTTAGACAGCGCATTCAAAAAAATCCTTGAAGCTTTTGAAAATCTCTATATCGGGAAATATATATCAACGGGAGAAAGAACAGCCCTTTTGAGAATCGATACTCCTGCTTCCCGAATCGAGGGAAAATTCCTGATCCCTATTCCCGAGATTTCACTGAAGATGAACACGCCTCCCAGTGCAGTGGCAGGTATGCCCTTTGAAGTTACAGTCTCTTCACTTGCAACGATGACAGCGCCAATAAATTTAACATTCAAAGCTGTTACTCTGGATGGAACCACTCTCTGGGAGGAAAGACGTTTATTCAATGATACAGCGAGTTATGAGCTGGTTTTGCAAAAAACCGGGCAATATTATATAGAGTTGAGTTCTTTCAGATTCCTCAAAAGGCAAAAAATAGAAGTAGTTCCAATAGAGAAATTTTTGAATGACCTGATCGGCGAATACAGATATCCGGAAGCCTCAAGAGTGCTGGAAGAATATCTTAAAATTGCTTCACTGGAAAAGGAACAGGAATTGAAATTGATTGATTGGTTAGCCGACATCGAACTGAGAGCTTCGCTGGTAGACGGAAAATTCTCACATTTGAAGTCATTTCTATCTATACTAAACCACTCTGGAATTCACGATGATTCCCTTTTATCCAAAAAGGCATTATTCGAATACCTTCTTGGCGATTTGGAGAATTTTTCAAACACATTAACTGCTTTGCCAGCAGACCGAGCGGAAGATGGTTTGGCTGTACTGAAGCTTCTTCAAGCAGGGATAACAAAGCCTGAAAACGCTGCCCTTCTGGCAGAAAAATTATTAAAAATGTATCCCTCTCCTCTTATAAGAAGATTCGCAGCGGAGCTCTACATAACCTTATCCTTAGACGAAAAAGCCACGGAAATAGCTGAAGAAGCGGCCAACTCAAATGACCTTATAGATTTAATCACCGCTGCTTATACAGCTCTCATGACCGGAAACGGTGAATTACTCAGCGAGCTTGCTGAAAGAACGGAACAGTTCAATGCCTTAAAACCTTTATCAGCAGTATGGAGAAGCTTGCAGTACTGGCTTAATGATGGAGCAGACACCGCCCGGGAATATCTGAACTCGATTGACAAAAGTATAATAGACTCAATCCTTATTAAAAAAGCACTCGCGGCTTTATCCATCGCATCTGGCGATTTCGAAAAGCCCCTTACACATGTTGAAGAGCTTGACCCGGATGACTTTAGATTTGCTTCATTGCTCTCAAATACCTACGAAGACGCCTCCCTCGAGATTGAAAAGCCCCTCGAAAAGAAAATCATCAGCTGGGAAGGTGGCGGTTTGTTTATAAGAGCCCGCAGAACTTCCCGCTCTCCATTACCGGTCTTTCTTAATGGCGAGGGAATGTTAACATATCTGGACAGCCTTACGATATATCCCCACAGCCTTTTGCTCACAACGGTTAAGAGCGGGGTTAACCTTCTCCAGATGACCCTTGAAGACCTCGAAAAGCACGTGCTTGATGCAGATCAAATAACCGTGATTCTTGACCGGAAAGCCCCGCAGATAGCAATAGATGATTACTTCTTCACAGCGTCGGAATATGTGGATTTATCCTTCACTATCAACGATGATACGGGAATTTCAAAGATAACACTGGATGACGAGCCAGCAACTCCTGTAATGGTTTCTGAAAACAATTACACTCTGAGGTTTAAGACAGACAGGAAATCCAGAGCTGTGGTTCTATCAGCTACCGATTTAGCTGGAAATATTTCAAGCAAAAAATTCTATGTACTATACGATATAAAGGGTCCAGAAATTGAGATAAAGGGTCCTTCAATAACTGGTAGTGAGACGGTTATCATAGCGATAAATGTAGTTGACGAATTCGGCATCAGCTCACTTGTAATTGACGCCAAAAAAGTGGATATAGATGGCAGAAAATCATTCAGCTACAACCACACTGTCAGCCTTGCCGGAAAAGATATGAAGACTATCGAAATAAGTGCTGTCGATATGGCTGGAAATATAACATCTACAAGATTCACGATAAGAAAAGATCATCAACCGCCAGAGCTGGAGCTAAAGCTTCCCACAAATGTCGTCTCGACAAGCGCTGAAATAACTCTCATAGCTACTGACAGCGGCGGAATAGATTTTATAAGAGTTCAAGACACCGAAAGGAAGTACTCCGGGACAACTTCTATTGAGGATACTTTTGAAATAGTATTGAAGGAATCTGGCAATATCAACATTGAGGCCGCCGATCTTTCTGGAAATATTTCAAGGATTTCACAGTATATTTTTGTAGATAAAATCCCACCAGTTATTTCCTTTGCCCCCATGGAAAAAAACGGCGAAATGATGGCTAAAATTACCTTTGAGGACGATTCAGGGCTAAAATACGTGAAAGTCGGTAAATACATAGATAAATTAAATGGTCAGAGAACTTTTGAGTATATAGCTTCACGGGACGAATTAACCGAAAAGCTTGAAATTGTCGCTATGGATATAACAGGAAAGCGCACCGAAAAAGCACTTCAATGGATTCCCTTTGAGCTCAACGATATAGCCGGGAATGTTATGACCAGCGATCTTGTTGAGCTCAGCGGAAAAATTCTAATCCCGGTAGAGGGTACCTATACTTTGGAGGTTTACAACAACGGAAAGCTTATCAAGACATCAACACAAAAAGGCGAGCTTTTTGAAGAATGGGTTCCTCTATCCACCGGGTGGAACAACCTTCTGGTAGTGATAAAAACATCAGATGGGATTGGCATTAAAGATCACAGCATTCTATCAATTCCGCGCCACGAAGCCATGAGGGTTACATTAACCTGGGATTCCACCGCGGCAGATCTTGACCTTTACGTTAGAGAACCTGATGGAACGGTTGTAGGCCCAATGAACCCATCAAGCAAGTGTGCCTATATAAATGTAGATGCAAGACAGCATTCATCGAACGAAGAAACCTATATCCTGAATTACAAAGGTTCCTTCTTGCCTGAAGAGGGCGATTATCACATCGCGGTGCATTATTATTACTCAGACCTTTATCCCAACCCTGTGAACTACAAGGTTACAATAGACACCTTCGATGAACACATCGAAAAGGAAGGAACACTGGACTACTTCAACAAATTCAACATGCTATTCTTGTCAGGCAAAAATGATTGGGAGGATATTGGAAAGGTCTTTGTAAGAATTCCAGACAAAGAATTTCCGAACTTATCCACAAATCTTCACGAAACGATGTACAGCGCGAAAAATGCTATTGAAATTGAAATTTTTGCCAAAGATAATACAGGCATAAAGTCGATAACAACCGATGCAGTGAAACCCGATATCGCCAAAAAAGAGTACAACACATACGGAAAGCGTGAAGTATATCTCAACGAGGAGAGATTTTTCCCCGATGGTGTATCATACTTCAATATAACTGTGGAGGACCTTTTTGGCTTGAAAAAGTCAGCAACTTATAAAATATACATAGACACTAAGCCTCCGCAAATAGAAATCAAAAAAGTCCCTGATGAAAATGGTAATCTCACCCTGATTGCTACGTTCAAGGATGAATTGGGATTGAGCTCTGTCTCTATAAATGGCAAAAGATACCAGTTTGACGATCTCAAACAAAAAACGAAGGAATTCACGGTTACCCAGAAAATACCAAAGGGAGAATCCCTGAATTTATCTGCTACGGACATAGTCGGCCATACCATTTTTGAGACGGTTGGGTGGTGAAAGTAATGCTAAGACGGGTGATGATCGCAATTTTTGTTCTTTTGTCCCTGGTCACGTTCTCGAACATCCTGGAATTGAATCTATCGCGCTATCCTCTGGTCTCCTTTTATGTTTCAGCAGAATCTACACCAACGCGCATAATTGAAGATGGGAAAAATGTGGAATTCTGGTTTGGAAAGGCCAAAGAAGGGTTTGTTTCCGATCTGGATATAGTCATGGTCCTTGACACTTCTGGCAGTATGAGAAAGGTGATGGGCTTTCTCGATGATCTGATGGCAGCAACGCTTGATAAATTGAATTCCAGCGGGATAAGAGTCAGAACGGGAATGGTAACTTTCACAGATGAATTGTTGAAAATATACCCTTTGACTACAAACGCCAGCAATTGCATCGCATGGTTGCAAGATGCGATTCCCTTTGGCGGAGGTGACGACAATGAGCTTTCACTTGACGCACTGCTTGAAGCTGCGAATTTCGATTTTGACCCTCACGCTCGAAAGGTCATTCTTCTGATAACCAATGCTCCTCCCCATCAGCAAAATGACGGAACCGAATACAGCAGCCTTACCCTTCAAGACGTTCAAAAAGAATTATCCGAAAGGGATTTCAATCTTATCATAATAGGGCCTCCCATTGACGAATTCAAAAGCTTTGTCGAAAGGGCGAGGGCTCAATTTTTCAACATAAACGCTATCTGGGAAGTGGAAGAAGCTTTTAACAGCGCTTTAGCAACCTTTTTCAAATCTTATTTGCTTGAATACAGAACCCCTAATTTCGATTTTGAGAGGGAACACATTATCGAAGTCGAGCTTGAGGACGGTTCAAAAGTCTATACCAGTTATCTTTCACCGGAAAAAACGAATTCTCCACCGATAATAAACAGCCTTTCTGTAATTCCGCCGGTTTCATTTCCCGGCGAACCCGTTCGCATAAACGTGCAGGCAAAAGATATGGACGGAGATACCCTGGCATTTCGCTGGAAACTAAACGGGCAGCTTCTCGAGGAAGATCAGGAAGAAATCACTATTACTCCTGAAGCCACCGGCACATTCAATGTTTCCTGCGAGGTACGCGATGGCAGAACTTCAAGCATTGCCCACACAGGGTTCAGAGTTATCGAAAAGCAAAAACCGGAAATAGTAAAAACTGTGGTGGAAAAAGTGATTAAACCCGAGCAAGATCGAGCTGCACTTGACATCACCACCATAGAGAAGCAACTCGGGATAACCTTCTCTTCATATTTCACTACAGATATCAACGCTGACAGCAGCCTTGAAATAATAGCCGGAACCGACTCAGAGGGCCTGGGAACGCTTTACATGTTTGATTCAAAAGGTCAACCTATATGGCATATAACCCTTTCGGACGACAGTGTCTTCTGGCCTGATGATTCATTTAGAATAGATTCTATTTTGTGTGGAGATGTGAACGACGACGGGAAAAAAGAAATTGTTGCGCTTCTGAACCATATGCCCTGGTTCCCTTCAATAATCGCAGTCGTTTCCTCCGATGGAAGCATACTGGGGAAATATTTTCATCCCGGGCACATACAGTTGCTCAAATTGGAGGACATTGAAGGCGACGGGATCGATGATATAGTCTTTGCAGGCGAAAATGCCGAATACAACTTTTCGGTAGTTTTTGGGATTTTGGATGGAAGGAAGCCCTCCGGACAGGCAAAGCCATATTTCGGGCTTGGCGTTCCCCCTGCCCGGGAAAAGTTCTATAGGCTTTTGCCTGAAGCCATTGGTATTGGCTCAATTAGCATAATCGATGGTAAGGTTTTATTTATTGATGAAACCGGACAGGAATTTGAAATTTCCAAGTAATCTCTGTGGGGGTGCTCATATGAAGAATATAGTGTTAGGCATACTTTTGATAGTAACAGCCATTGCAACTGCAACGAGCATTTTGGATGTTGATATATCAGGATTTCCCCTTGTAAAGGTCCTTGTTGCAGGTGCTGAAAACGTGAATGTGCTGGAAAATTCCCAACCTGTTGATATATTCTCAATCGAGGAGAACGGAGATCTTCTGGTAATAAATTATTTCAGCAACGAAGAAGCGCTAAAAGGGCAAAAAGTGGAACTCGCTATAAATGAAGCGCATGCATATTACAACCTTCCCCTTGCTGAGAGCGAAGCCTTTTCAGCCTTTATACTTGATAATGCCGAGATAACGATAGACGGCAGTATTGACGATTGGGATAAAATTACCGGTATCCGTTTTTTATCAGGTGCTGGCAGTAGCGGTGCTCCCATTTCCGGCTGGCTTGACCTGAGCGGTATAGTGAAAATCGCTTACAATTTGACGACAAGCACCCTTTATGGATTATTGGTCATCCGCGATGACGTACCTATTCCGGCATTCTCGGAGGATATAATTGGCTCTGGCGACAGTGTCCAGCTAAAAATAAACAACATCCTCTACAACCTGTTACCAGGAAATTTCATCAATTACGACCCCTCTATTACGAGCAGTACCCCTATTGAAAATTCAAAAATAGCTTGTATCCTTGAAAATAGCCACTATATTTATGAATTTGCTGTCCCATTTCCGAAAAATATGGAGACAAAAGAGCTGAAGTTGTCCATTTCGGTAATAGATAATGACAAACCAAAAGCACTTGAAAAAACCGAATGGCGGGTAATCGAAAGGGAAGAATTGCTATTCTCTACAGAGGCTTTACCGACAATTACGATAATCTCTCCGAAAGATGGGGATATATTTTCCAGACCTTATGCTTTGCTTTCCGGTTCAGTAAGTGGAGAATACGAAAATGTGTTGGTCAAGCAAGAGAGAATAGGCAACACTGGGGAAATAATACCTGTTGATGAGAGAGTAATCAAGATAGAGAATGGCCTCTTTCATGATTCCTTCATACTGAGCCAGGGGGAAAACGTCTTCACCGTATTAGCAACAAACACTTCCGGAAAAGCTATAGCAAGCATAAAAGTCCTCTACCCAACAAAAGCTTCCCTGCGCTTTATCCTTAAATGGAATAATCCCAAAGCGGATCTTGATTTGAACGTGATGCTCCCCTCGGGCAAAAGGATTTATTTCGTAAACCCGGGCCCTCCAGGCAAATTGCACATTGCAGATGCCGATGAAGCCCTCGAAGTTTATGAGATTCCCTTTGATCAAGTTGAACCGGGATTTTACACACCCATGGTCCACTTCTTTGAAAACAAGGGTGCAAGGGAAATCGAAGGAACGCTTTCTGTCGAGTTGAGCGATGGCGTTTCAGCCAATATATCCCGTGAATTGTTCAGGGGTAGTTTTTCTTTCAATGGGAACGAGGCAAATCCCACTGATACAACAACAGGAACCGACTGGAGATATTTTGAACCTATCGAAATCAAAATTCCAGAGGTAGCCGTAAAAGTGCTATCTGACATTCCGGATAAGTTCAAAGGTAATGTCACTTACCGAATTGGGACCATAGAACATAAAGAGGGATTTATAGGCACCTACGAGCTTGGAACTTCCTTTGAGTTGGAAGTTACCCCCTCCCTTTTTGAAGTAGATATCGATGAAAGTGTTGAGGGAAATGATATCAAATTTGAATTCTCTGGCTGGGACGATGGTATTAGTAGCAGGAAAAGGGAAGTTACTATAAACGAACCCGAAACTTTACTGGCACATTTTAAGAAATATTACAAAGTCCTCCTTGTCACAGTCGATAATGAGGGAAATGAGCTAATGAAGCGTAAACAATACTGGGTTGAAGCCGGTAAAGAAATAAATATTTCTTCAATTGATATCGAGGGTATGCTTTTTCGGAGCTGGCTTTTTAATGGCCAAAGGGTTTCCACCGAAAAAGGTCCCATGGGATTCACAATCACCGGACCTTCGGTTATTGTAAGAGAATTCTTAAGAACCACCGATGTGATGGTGATCGCCCCGGAAGGCTCAGCTTACGACCTGGAAGCTTTGAAAAATACACTCGGGGCAGAAAACCTCTCCGTGGGATTGTATTCACCTGAAACCATAAAGGAAAATCCGCGTTCGCTTAGTAAAGCCAGAATGGTTTTTCTGGGATTCAGCCTTCCTGAAGGCAATTTTGATGATTTCTTCACAGGGGAAATTATTGATGAATTGAGAGATTACGCCAAAAATGGTGGCACAATAGCCATCTCCGGTGATGGAAAAGCCCTGCTTGAAAAATTTGAACTGGCAAAGTTAAAAGAGGTTTCCTATGCTCGTGGGACGCTGTGTGTACCTTTCAGGTTGTTATACGGCCCTGAAGGGCTTTTTGATCATCTGGCATTCCCAGCTGACGAATCCACGGTTCTCTTGAGCCCTGAAAACACCGATTATCTATGGAAAAGCAATGAAGAGTTTGAATCCTATGTGATTCAAGAGTATACGGGGGATTTTCTTCCGCTTCATTTCATAGAATCCCTGACAGTAAAAGAAAGCCAGACTGTCAAATCTCAACCCCTATTACTCTGGAAGTACGGAAGCGGAAATCTCCTGTATCTTGATGAAATCTGGAACGGAAAGACATCTTCATCAGGAAGCGTTAATTCCCTTGTCACAGAATTCATAAACCTTCTTATTGAGGGTGAGCCCATGATCATTCCGAAACCTTATGTGGAATCTGTTACTCTGAGGGGCGATGTACTAGCTCTGAATCTCAAAGAACCCAGAGGAAAGTTCTTTGAGGTATGGGCATCAAGTAAAGATGGAATGGCTGAGTACATCTCAACTATGTTCATATTTGACGAAGCAAATCTTTCATCAGTAGACACGGGGAATATTTCAGGAATCATGCTGAGAACACTGTCCGGGCTTAACGCTTCGAACTTTTCGGATCCAGTCAAAATAACCGTTCCACAGCCCGTTTATTACGAAGTTTATGGGAGCATTGTGGAGATCTTTTCAGACGAAAGAAAAACAAAAAAAATAAAGATGCGAGACTTTCCTGATACAGAAATGATCTCTCATATAGAATATGACCTCAACAAAGACGGTATTGACGATATCATCCTCATACGAAAATTGAAAATCCAAGACCCAGCAAAAAGTGATGTCGTTATAACTGCATTAAATAGAGATATCAGCATGCTGTGGGAAGAAAGTTTCGGTGACGGTAAGGTATATGCTCTGCCTCTTTCTTATGCAATAGTGGATTACGGGATTTTCTACGAAGGCAGTGAACCTTACATTTACGTGGTTGCCAACGGCGATAATGGGAATTTCTCAGTAGCAAGCGTGTATTCAAGGCACGGGGAGCTCATTTCAGAATTATGGCATCCTGGACCAATTGAGGCGGTACTTGTAGGAGACCTGAACCTCGACAAAACCAGGGAAATCCTGCTTGCAGGCTATAATTATCATTACGACGCAGCAGACTATATAGTATACAACCCGACCGGGATAGGCGTTGCCCAGACACCGCCTGGCAGAGGCTTTTTCTATCCGATGAGTAAAGGCTTGGCCTATACATACTTCACAAATCTTGAAACCTTTGTATCTGTATCAGAAAAGGGGCCCGGACTCTTCGAGCTGGTAACTGAAGATGGGAAAATTCAAAAAATAAATCTGCTGGAGAGTGAAAAATGAAAAGGCTTTTTCTCGGGGTTATATTGATGTTATCAACGGCATGCCTGGCTTTAACGGCTATAAACAACATAGATGCCTCAAAATTCCCTGAGGTAAAGGTTCAGGTAACTACAATGGGTTATTACACTCCTGATGATTTAGAGATTTCAGAAGATGGAGTTGAGGTAACCCCTTCTGTCAGATTGCTAAAAAGAGAGCCCCTGGAATCAGTAAATATCTATTATTTTTTGGACATTTCCGGCTCAATGAACCAGCAACTACCTGAAACCATTGATAAATTGACGGCTTTTTCAGAAGCAATAAATGCAATTTTTGAAGGCAAACTTCAAGAGCATTTTATTGCACTTTCTGACAGGATTTTCAAAGAGGTGATAGGTTCCAGCAAAGACACAAAAAAGATCCTGACAGAGCTTTATTCTTTGCCAGTCACAGCTGATGAGGACTTTGGAAAGGTTATCAACAGCTACAAATTCGCTGAAAACTCAATTATTGTTTTTGCAGATGACAGGGATTCCTGGAAGGAAAAGCTATCGCCTGCTCTGGCGAAGTCCGGTTTTTTCTTCGTTGCTCTCGATACCGGGAGCGATTATGCGAAAATGTTTTCCGGAGCCACAAAGGGCATCGTTTTTGACGGAGAACGTCTCGATAGTTTGGAAGCCATCATTTCCTTGTTTTCACGATCTTTGTGGGAATTGGTATATTCTTCACCCTTTCCCGAGCTGAGCTTGCATACAGTTGAAATAAATGGCAAAGCAGCAAATTATTTGAGTTCCGGAGATGAACCCTTTGTAATTCCCGAGACGGAAACAGTAGAAGCCACTGCCGGGGAAAAGCTGATATTGAAAGGCACTCTTATCGGTGAAATTAAAAGCCTTGAAGCCAGCTATGATGATACTCAGCTGAAAGTAAAGGTTGTGGATCAAGAATACAGTCTTGAGCTAATTCCAGAACCCGGGATTGGAACGCTTACCCTCAGGGCCTGCTCCCTCTGGAAATGCTTTGAAAAGAATGTGAATTTACTCGTCATCGAACGTGAACCAGCGCTTGAAGCAACGATTTTCTGGGATAACCCGGAGGCCGACCTGGATCTTTATGTCATCGAGCCATCAGAGGCTGTATACTTTCTCAACAGCAAAGGAATCGGACTATTAACCTGTGATGAAAAAAAAGAGCCCGGGACTGAGAAATACCGGTTAAAGCCTAATGGAAAGTCCCCCCCGCATGGCAGGTATATCATCAGGGTTCATTATTACAGCGGCGATGGCCCGGTGGAATTCAGGGTTGCCGTTTATTCATATGGCGCGTTGATTTTTGAAGGAGAATTCGCTCTGGAGTTTCCCGATTCAAGAAATTGCCTTCCAGATGCTATAGGACCTGACTGGATCGATGTGATAAAGATCAATTTTTAATGGATACAGGAGGTTTATCATGAAAATTTCAACAAGAGCTGGAAAAATGCCTGCATCACCGATAAGGAAGCTCGTCCCTTACGCCGAAAAAGCGAAAAAAAAAGGGATTAAGGTCTATCACCTGAATATAGGCCAGCCAGATATTCCCACACCTGAGGTATTCTTTAACCGACTCCGTGAAAACCTCGGTGACGTCGTTGCATATTCGCATTCCGCCGGAACTCTCGAATTGCGTCGTGCCTTTTTAAAATACTATGCTTCCTACGGTATCGAACTGGCTGAAAATGAAATCATAGTAACAAATGGCGGAAGCGAAGCCGTGATTTTCGCCATGGCTGCCATTGCTGATCCGGGCGATGAAATAATAGTGATAGAGCCGTTTTATGCCAATTACAAGGGATTTGCCAGCCTTTTGGACGTAAAGCTTGTGCCTGTGAAGGCAGAGGTTTCCCGGGGTTATCGTCTACCCGATAGTAAGCAATTCGAAGATGCGATTACTCCTAAAACGAAGGGCATACTTTTTTCTAATCCCGCAAATCCCACCGGAGTTGTTTTAACTGATGAAGAAATCAAAAGGCTCATTGAACTGGCTGAAAAATACGACCTCTTCCTGATTTCAGACGAGGTTTACAGGGAGTTTGCCTTCGATGGGCGCAACTCCATTTCGTTGCTTGCAAGGTATAATAACGAGCGTGTAATAATGGCTGACAGCCTTTCGAAAAGATACAGCGCTTGTGGTGCCAGAATCGGGCTATTTGCAACGCACAATAAAGAGGTGTACGACGCGGCAATGAAATTTGCCCAGGCGAGGCTCTCCCCGCCAACTGTGGCACAGTTAGGGGCTGTGGGACTGCTTGAATTAGGCAAAGAATATACTGATAAAATCAAAAATGAATATCAGCTCAGGAGAGATGTGGTATTTGAAGAACTTTCAAAAATACCGGGGGTTATTCTCGCAAAGCCCGAAGGAGCTTTTTATGTTTCTGTTGCCTTGCCTGTGGATGATGCAGAAAGATTTGTCAAATGGATGCTGACTGATTTCAACGATCACGATGAAACCGTAATGGTAGCACCTCTTTCTGGTTTTTACGCTACCGAAGGAATCGGAAAAAAGGAAATACGCATCGCTTATGTCCTTGAAAGGGAAAAGCTAAAGAGGGCATGTGAATTATTGAGAATGGGAATAGATATCTACAATAATTTATGACAGTCGGGGCGCTTTTATTAGCGCCCCTCTTTAAATATTACTCCTCAACGACTTTTACATTTATAGCTTGTGGTCGCCCTGAAGGACCCGCTTCTACATCAAATTCCACTCTTTGCCCTTCGTTCAGAGTTTTGAAACCATCCATTTGAATAGCGCTGAAATGCACAAAGATGTCTTCTCCATCGTCTTTTGTGATAAAGCCATAACCCTTTTTCCCACTAAACCACTTAACAGTGCCTTTCATTTTCTTATTCCTCCTAACTGGCAAAAGCCTTTACTGCCCACTCAGGCAGTATAATTATAACACAATAGACATAGTAATGGTTCTTGCTGCATGCAGAACAATCATATAAGGCTTGACACCCAGCAGTTGTAATGATAAAATAATTGTCGTACGGGTGCGTAGCTCAGTGGGAGAGCGCTTCCTTGACGAGGAAGAGGTCGTAGGTTCAATCCCTACCGCACCCACCAGCTGGAGAGCAATGCTCTCCTTTTTTTTTATAACTTTTGACTGTTTAAATAATTGTTAAGAGCAATTTTTCTATAAATCTTTTTTCGCTTCTGAATAGTGTGAAAATAGTTGCATTTGATTTTCTCAAACAAAACCGTTATAATATAGATGTTGTTAATAAACCTTTTGTAAGGGGGTGTTGTTGTGAAGAAGTTACTTCTTCTTGCTCTTTCTGTTTTGTTGGTTTCCGCTATTGCGTTCTCCTTCGATCCCGAAACATTTATCACATTGACCATTGGAGAACCGGAAACCCTTGATCCTCATTTCTGCTATGAAACTGCTGGTGGTGGAGTCATTCTCAATGTTTATGACAACCTCATCAAGTACAAGGGAGATTCCGTTACAGCATTTGAACCCATGATTTCCACCGAGGTTCCAACTGTTGAGAACGGCCTCATCAAAGATGGCGGTACAAAGTACGTATTCCCCATAAGGGAAGGCGTCAAATTCCATTCTGGCAATATGCTCACACCTTACGATGTTGAGTACAGTTTCGAAAGAGGAATCCTCTTTGATCCTTCCGGCGGTCCCATGTGGATGATCATTGAAGCACTCTCTGGTGGAGATTACGCTTCACTGGAAGGCTGGTTTGAAGGATGGGCAGGAGTTCCTTATTCTGAAATGGTTGACGAGAACAGGGAACCTGTCTCCGAAGAAGCCAGGGAAAAACTGATTGCCTTCTATAACGAAGTTGTTGACCCGATGGTTGAAGTTGATGGCAACAACGTTGTCTTCACACTTCAGGGTCCCTTTGCCCCATTCATGTGGATCATTTCCCACTACGCCGGCTGGAGTGCAATACTCGATGCCGAATGGGCAAAGGCTAATGGTGCGTGGGATGGCAATGCTGATGGCTGGTGGAAATGGCACGACCTGCAGCCTGAGGAAACCCCACTCCACGAAGTCGATGCCGGTTCAGGTCCATTCAAGGTTGTTGAATGGGACAGGGCACAGCAGAAAGTCATTCTTGAAAGATTTGATGACTACTGGGCAGGCCCTGCCAAACTGAAGACAGTCATCATCTGGGGTATTGACGAATACTCAACAAGAAAGGCTATGCTTGAAGCTGGCGACGCTGACATTGTTTATGTTCCTACACAGTACAAAGATCAGGTCGTTAACATGCCTGGTATCAGGATAATCGACGGTTACCCGACATCCGCTATAACCTCCTTCCACTTCAACTGGAAAGTCAAGGAAGGCAGCGAATATATCGGAAGCGGGAAACTCGATGGAAATGGTGTCCCACCCGAATTCTTCAGCGATGTCCATGTCAGGAAAGCGTTCTACTATTGCTACGATGGCATGACCTTCATAGACGAGGTCCTTAACGGCTACGGTAAGCTCGTTCCTACAGACCTTCCTGAAGGTTACCTCGGTTACGATCCTACACTGCCTGTTCCCGAATTCAACCTTGCTAAGGCCGCTGCTGAATTCAAGAAAGCCTTTGATGGTGAACTCTGGGAAAAGGGCTTCAAGCTGACGCTTCTCTACAACACTGGTAACGAAGCAAGGCAGACGGCTGCTGAAATGTTCAAATTCTACATTGAATCCCTTAACCCGAAATTCCGCATTGATGTTCAGGGCGTACAGTGGCCAACATACCTCAAAGCCCAGAGAGCCGGTTACATGCCTGCATTCATAATTGGCTGGCTTGCTGACTATCCCGATCCACATAACTTCCTTGCCACATATTATGCCAGCTATGGTATCTACGCTTCCAGGCAGGGTGAACCTTTCCTTGAATTTGCCAGAGCCAATGTCGACGAACTCATTACCGCAGCTGTTAAGGAAACAGATCCCGCCAAGCGTGAAGAGCTTTACATTGAAGTGCAGAAGATCGCCATCGAGAACACACTCGGTGTTCCTCTGTACATGCCTCTTGGCTTCCACGTTGAAAGAGACTGGGTAAGAGGCTGGTACCCGCACCCGCTCAGATCCGGAACCAATTATTACGAAGTCTACAAAGAGCAATAATGAGAAATTAAAACATAATCGCTTTTTAGAGGTCTGGGTTTGTAACCCAGACCTCTTTTTTTGTTTAAGTGTTTAATGTATAATTCTTTATGTCTCTTGTTGCTTAGATTATATTTCTCTTGAAGGGGTGATACATAAGTGACTGCCTACATTATTCGCAGGCTGCTTTTGCTGCCGCTCATTCTTATTGGCGTTACCCTGATCATTTTCTCCATGATCTGGAGCCTTGGTCCTGAAAGGTTACTGGCATCCTATGTCAAAAGTCCTGAGGCTTTGAAGACCCCTGATGCGGCTGAAAGGCTTATCAGGAAATACGGGCTTGACCAGCCCATGCCTATTATGTATGGCAAATGGTTGTTAAACGTCTTAAAAGGTGATCTGGGATATTCGCTGGTCGGCAAAGCGCCTGTGGCTAAAGCCATTGCGGAACGTTTTCCTTACACGCTCGAGCTGGCTCTTTACGCTTTTATCCCTGTTGTCTTTGTCGCTATCTGGCTCGGGATTACTTCAGCGGTGCATCAAAATAAGTTCAGCGACCAGTTTATAAGGGTTTTTGCTCTTATAGGATGGTCTCTCCCTGACTTCGTCTTCGGGTTACTTCTCTTGTGGGGCTTTTATGCCGTGCTGGGGTGGTTCCCTCCTGGCATGATAGACACAGAGTTTGAACTGGTTTTAAGAAGCCCCGAATGGCATACAATCACTCATATGCCCACTATTGATGCGCTTTTGAACGGCAGATTTGACGTGTTCCTGAATGCGTTAAAACATCTTGTACTTCCGATTCTTACCATTTCCTACCTCTGGTGGGCTTATCTGCTAAGGATTACCCGTTCCAGCATGCTGGAGGTTCTTAGAAAGGATTATATAAGGACTGCACGTGCGAAAGGCGTACCTGAAAAAATTGTCATAAACAAGCACGCTAAACGAAATGCCCTTATCCCTGTTATAACCGTTGCAGGCGGTACTGTTATTGGGCTGCTGTCGGGTACTGTCATTGTCGAAGCGGTATTTTCAAGAACAGGTATGGGTAGGTTTCTTGCCACCGCTGCCACACAATTAGACTACTGGTCTATAATCGGTGGAGCATTATTCTACTCATTTATCTTGGTTCTGGGAAATCTCATAGTTGACGTAAGCTATGCAATAATAGATCCCAGAATCAGACTCCACTGAGGAGGTCGTTGTCATGGCAAAGAGAAAAAGCGATTTCAGAAAAATGATGAAAAAATTCTGGAAAAATCAGACAGCTGTGCTGGGTGCGGCTCTCCTTATCATGTTTATAATCATAGCTATTTTCGCTCCCCAGATTGTTAAAACATTCGCACCAAAGGCTGCCGCAAGGGCATATGCTGAAAATCCATACCAGATGCCCAGGGTTGCATGGACTTCAAATCCCCTGCCTCCAAGCAAAGATGACCCCTTCGGCGTCATCGGTGGGAGGGATATCTTCTATGGCGTTATCTATGGAACAAGAACAGCCTTCAAGCTTGGTTTGACCGTTGCCGGCCTGTCTGCCCTTATTGGTATATTTGTCGGCTCCATTTCCGCTTATTTTGGAGGCTGGGTCGATGAAATTTTGATGAGAATTGTCGATATATTCATGTCCATTCCATTCCTGGTTGCTGCAATGGTTCTTACAACCATTCTGGGAAAGGGGCTGGACAAAGTAATGATTGCCCTGGTGGTCTTCGGCTGGATGACCACAGCCAGGCTTATCAGAGGCAATATTCTCCAGGCAAGAGAAGAGCAGTATGTGCTTGCAGCAAAGGCTCTGGGGCAGAAAGACTGGCTGATAATCATCAAGCACATACTTCCAAATACCATTTTCCCTGTGGTTATACAGATGTCTATGAGAATGGGTTCATACGTTATCACCGCAGCCGGGCTTAGCTTCCTTGGCGTCGGTGCTGAACCCGGTTACGCCGATTGGGGAACTATCCTGAGTTATTCCAGAAACTGGATGACCATGCTTGATAAGGCTTGGTTTGCCATCGTGTTCCCCGGCGTTGCAATGGTGCTATTTGTGCTTGCCTGGAACCTCGTGGGCGATGCCCTTAGAGACATCTTTGACCCGAGAATGCGCAGTTAAGGGGGTTCTGAAGTGGATAAAAAACCATTACTTGAAGTTAAAGGTCTCAAAACATACTTCCATACTGATGACGGAATCGTAAAAGCTGTTGACGGCGTAAGCTTTGAAGTTTACCCCGGAGAGACACTAGGGATTGTCGGCGAATCAGGTTGCGGGAAAAGCGTCACTTCCCTTTCTATAATGCGCCTTCTTGACGAGAAAGGGGAAATAGCTGGTGGAGAGATCCATTTTGACGGTAAAGACATTCGTTCCCTCTCCGACGAAGAAATGCGCAAAATGCGTGGAAATGAAATGGCAATGATTTTCCAGGAACCCATGACAGCGCTTAACCCTGTTTATACAGTAGGAGATCAGATAATGGAAGCCATCCTTCTTCATCAGGATGTTGACAGGGAAACAGCGCGAAAAATGGCCATTGATATGTTGAGAAAAGTTGGTATCCCCGAACCGGAGAAAAGGGTCGACGAATACCCCCACGAACTCTCCGGCGGAATGAGGCAAAGGGCTATGATCGCCATGTCCCTCTCATGTAATCCCAAGTTGCTCTTTGCTGACGAGCCAACCACCGCTCTGGACGTTACTATTCAAGCCCAGATACTCGAACTGATGCTGGAACTTCAAAAAGAATACGGAATGGCAATCGTTATGATAACCCACGACCTGGGTGTCATAGCGGAAATGGCTGAAAGGGTAGTGGTTATGTACGCCGGGAAGGTTGTTGAATATGCTGATGTGGTAACCCTTTTCAAAGACCCGAAGCACCCTTACACCTGGGGGCTCATGAATGCTATTCCAAGACTTGACGAAGACAAGGAAGTCCTCTACAACATTCCCGGTGTTGTTCCCGATCCCCTAGATTTCCCCACAGGATGCCGTTTCAACACCCGCTGCCCTCTGGCTACCGATAAATGCCGAACTGAAGAACCACCTCTGGTAGAAATCGAACCTGAGCACAAAGCGGCTTGCTGGCATATAGATAAGCTCGTTGAAATGGTAAAAGTCTCCAGGGCAGGTGAAGGCGCATGAGTCAAGTTGAAAACAGAAAACCCATTTTGAGAGTAGATAATTTAGTTAAATACTTTCCTGTAAAAGCAGGTGTTTTCAGACGTGTTGTAGCTCACGTTAAAGCTGTAGACAATGTTTCCTTTGAGGTTTATGAAAGGGAGACACTGGGTCTTGTGGGCGAATCAGGATGTGGAAAAACGACTGCTGGTATGACCGTCCTGAGATTGCACGAACCTACCTCTGGAAGGATAATTATGAATGATGAGGATACAACCCACCTTTTCATGCCTTATTTTAGTGCCAAGAAATACCTCATCAACACATATGTCAAACCCTTCGAAGACCTTAAAAACCAGGCGGGTTCTGTTGATTCAGCACTTAAGAGCATAGAAGACGAATTTGACAGGAAAATGGCAAAGCTCTATTTTGAAAAGCATAACGGGTCAGCAAGCTCTTTTATCTCCGAGCTCATGTCAAACAGAGAGGCCAAGCGAAAGGACTTCAGAAGGCAATCGCAGATCATTTTTCAGGACCCTTATTCATCTCTCAACCCGAGAATGAGGATAAAAAACATCATCGCTGAAGGGGCTCTTATTCACAAAGTCGCAAACCGAAGCGAAGTTATGGCAAGAGTTGCTGATATATTGAAAAAAGTCGGCCTTTCAGAAGATCACATGAGCAGGTTCCCACATGAGTTCAGTGGAGGTCAAAGACAGAGAATAGGTATTGCGCGTGCTTTGATCTTGAACCCCAAGTTAATAGTAGCCGATGAGGCAGTATCGGCTCTGGACGTCTCCATTCAAGCACAGATCCTTAACCTGCTTAATGACCTGCAGAAAGAATTTGGGCTTACATACCTTTTCATAGCCCACGATCTCGCGGTTGTAAGGCATGTTAGCAAACGTGTTGCTGTTATGTACCTTGGCAAAATGGTTGAAGTGGCTACGAAAATCGATCTCTTTGAAAATCCACTACATCCGTACACAGTCTCTTTGATGTCTGCCATTCCCATACCAGATCCCACAAAGAAAAGCAAGCGGATAATCCTTCAAGGAGATGTTCCCAGCCCTATCAATCCACCAAGCGGCTGCCGTTTCCACCCGCGCTGCCCCATTGCAAAAGAAGTCTGTGCAAAGGAAGAACCGCCACTTCAAGATCTCGGAAACGGGCACAAAGTCGCCTGTTTCTTCCCGGGCGAAATGAAGAGATAAGATATATCAACGCTCAAAAACTCCCGCCGTTACTGTTGACCAGAATGTCAACTCCGGCGGGATTTTTTTGAAGCAGCTTCAGCACTTTCTCCAGTTCTTCTCTATCAAAAAGTTTGAGATGGATTTTCATTCTGTATTTTCCAAAAAGTTTTTTAACAGCTGGTACTACAGGCTCAAGAACCTCAGCAGCTTTTATATTCTCCTGAATACAGTTGAACAATTCCCAGGCTTCCTTTTCGCATTGCTCTTCTTTTTCCTTTTCCACGACTATTTCAATGAACGTACTAAAAGGTGGATATTTCAGGATTTTCCTTATCTCTACTTCTGTTTCGAAAAATCCCATGTAATCATTTTCAAGGGCAGTTTTTATTACCCTGTGCTCCGGTTCAAAGGTCTGTATTATAGCCTTGCCATGGACGCCTCTGCCTGATCGTCCTGAAATTTGAGAGATTATCTGGAAAGCGGTTTCTGCCGAATCGTAATTGGGCAGGTTTATTATTCTGTCAGCATCAATCACCACTACAAGACCGATGTTCGGAAAATCAAGCCCCTTTGCAATCATCTTCGTGCCCACAATGATATTCGCATCCTTGCTCTCAATCTTTCTCAATGCCTTTTCATATTGATCGGGGTTTGAAATAGTTTCTCGGTCCATTCTCATAATGGAAAGTTCAGGAAACCTTTTTTGTAATTCATGCTCAACCCTCTCTGTACCAAACCCCCTTGCCGAAAGGGCGGCTGAACCGCAACGCTCGCATTTTGAAGGAGGTGGGGTGGTGTAACCGCAGTAATGGCATTTCAGCACGGAATCGTGTTTGTGGTACGTAAGGGAAATGTCGCAATTGGGGCATTTGAGAATGTTTCCACAATTTGCACATACTACATAGTTTGAAAAACCTTTTCTATGGACAAAAACAAAAACCTGATGGCCAAGTTTTACGGTCTTCTCGATTTCACCGAGGGTTTCTGAGGGAATTATATAGTCTTTGCTGTTTCTGAGGTCGCGTATTTCCAGATCAGGCAACTGTCCCACAGGTCTATTGAGAAGGCTGTGCAGCTTGAATTCGCCTGCTTTTGCCCTGAAATAACGCTCAACCCTTGGAGTGGCAGAACCCAGAACAACCGGAATCCCGTAAAGTTCTCCCTTTTTGATGGCCACCTCTACCGCATCGTAATGGGGAGGTGTTTGCTGGTAAAAACTGCTGTCGTGTTCTTCATCTACAATAATCAAACCGGTATTTTGGATGGGGATCCAGAGGGCGCTTCTTGTACCCACAAGTATATCTATCTCGTCATTTACAGCATCAAGCCATATTCTCTGCCTTTTGGCCGGTGACATATAACTGTGATAGACTCTTACCTCCCTGCCGGGAAAAGCTCCCCTTATCCGTGCCATAAGCTGTGGGGTTAGTGAAACTTCAGGCACCATGTAACTGACGGATTTTCCCCTGTTAAGAACCCTTTCCATGATCTTGAAATAAACCTCTGTCTTTCCGCTGCCAGTGAGACCAAATATATAATGGACACCTTTGAAATCCTTAATAATCGCTTCCCGGACGCTTTCCTGCTCGGACGTGAGATCTTCAATAGCATCTATTGTCCAGCTGCTGTCACTTCTATCTTCCTCTTCTTCCTCAAGTTCTATCGTTCCTCTGCGTAAAAGCGTTTCAATTGGGGAGCGGCTCTTCAACGCAAGGGCTTCCATAACTTCTTTGGGCGTTGCTTTTTCCACAGAAAGCAGGTAATCTATGATTTTTTTCTGGATTGTCGTGAGGTTCAGATCTTCAAGGGCCTTTATACTCAAAGACAATTTCAGCAGTTTTACTTTTCTCTTAGAAGGCAGCTTTTTCTCATAGCTGTGCAGGATTTTCAGCTTTCTTTGAGATTTCAGCTTGAGAATTTGCTCTCTTCCCATCAATTTCAGTGCCTCACTCATTTTCAGCGGTTCTGAAAAGGGGAGTTCAGAGTTTATAGGAATAACAAAACTACTGCTTTTGAGAAGCTTGCCGGGAGGGAAGAAGAGGTCAAAAACTTTCCCTATTGGTGCAAGATAATTTTCCACTGTCCATTTTGCCAGAGTAATATCGGCAGGGGTAAGATAAACCTGCTTTTCAAGAGGCCTGGAAATAGGCTTTGTTTTGAATTGAGGCTTTGAGCTTATGCTAGTAATATAGCCAACAACGTTCCTGCCCGCAAAATCTACCACAACGCGCTGCCCAATAGAGAGCTCGCCTTCATAATGATAGCTGAAAGCCGAACGCAGGGGAGAACCGGAAATCGCCACATCGTAATAATTAATCCTATCAGCCCCTTCTGTATATCACGTGCCTTTTGTATTCAAAATCCGGAAGGTTACCCCTTTGAAAAAGGCCGTACACCGCTGCGCCCATGAGATCTCTTTGAAACTGTTCCCTGAACACCGTGAGGTTTACACCTTCATATGAAGATATCCGCGAAAAGTTCTTTCCCTGTGCTGCAGCGGTAATAAGGGGCAAGCCAAGATTTTTCTTAATAGAAGAGAGGTATGCTCTGCCCTTTTCGTTGAAACCCAGCACCTTTATGTATTGAGGACCTTTCTCCCAGGAATTTTTCACAATTTCATCTGTCAATTTGAAGAGCAGGTTCATAACAAGGCGCTTTATCCGCGTGAACGTGAAACGCTTTGTTTTGACGCATTCGAGGAAATCAAAAATCCCGCTGGTGCTTTCAGCACATCTTTCAAACCGCGCATCAAGCCCTTCAACGAAACCGTAATACTGCGCGTATTCATCCCTGCTCGTTGTACGTAGCAAACCCATGAGTAGCTTTTCCATAGATTGAAGCGTTATGGCTCCTTTATCTTTTATTTCCCTTAATAGTATTTCCCTGCTAAAATCCGGAACGGTTTCTTTTAGCCTCTCCGTTTCTCCTCTTAAAACCATTTCCCTGATAGCTGTTGCGCTTGAAAAGCTGCCTTTGAATTCCGGGTCGTTATAATCTGCCCCCTGACGCTTAATGGAATGTGGGCGGATCGTGCTACCGAGCTTTTTTATCGCAGCCAGGTATTCCAGACCGAGGATGTTATTTGAGCTGCTGGCTTCTTCAATATCAGGGAGCTCTCCGGGATAGTTCAGGGCAAGATAATCCCTCAGGGCATATTTCCTCGCGTTTGGAAAGGATACGCCGCTTTTCAGGTGAACCTTCAGCCTTTCGAGATACAGCTGCGGTTCCTCAACCACTATTTGAGCTAACCTTTTCAATAACTTAAGGTTATCGCTTTCGCTACCAAAAACGACATCGCTGACCTTAAGCAGGTCGAGTGTCCAGATAGACCCCAGGGCAAAACCCCCGGCGTCTTGAATGGAATAAATCAGGGGCAGTTGAACCACGAGGTCTATCCCTGCTCTAAGAGCAACTTCCGCTCTTGCGTATTTGTCGATTATAGCAGGCTCTCCACGCTGAACAAAATTGCCACTCATCACAGCGACTGTTACCTCAGGATCTGTGAGCTCCTTCGCCTTCTGGAGGTGATAAAGATGACCGTTGTGGAAAGGGTTGTACTCCACGACAAGGCCAAGAACACTCATCTAACCACCCGGTTATCAGGCATCGTTTTTCATGGGCCTGTTAAACTCATCTACCTTTACCACTTTAGAGCCCTTGTATTCGCCTTCAGAAAACAGGGCGTAAGAAATGATTATAACCAAGTCCCCGAGCTCGGCAAGCCTTGCCGCGGCTCCGTTTAGCCCTATGACCCCGCTGCCTCTTTCGCCTTTGATGACATAGGTTTCAAAGCGTTTCCCGTTGTTTATATTAACAACCTGCACCAGCTCATTTTCCAGAAGGTCTGCTTTTTCCATGAGTTCCTCGTCTATGGTGATGCTGCCTTCGTAATGAAGGTTCTTCTCCGTTACCTTTGCCCTGTGTATTTTTGATTTTTGCATCATTCTGAGCATTTAATCACCTCCGTAATATGTTAAAACGCCCTTCTTTCAGAAAAGAAACGATTATTCAACGTTTTTATATACATCCCCGCAACTATTTTACCTCATAAAAGGCGTGGTAACATTATATAAGGGGGAATAATATGAAGCGTCAATTTCAAAGGGTCTCTGAACTAATGTGGTGGATTAGGGAGTTCTCAAGGTTGCACCTTGGCAGCGAAGTCGAAGTCGTCGGCGAGGTGCGAAACGCCAGAATAAACAGAAGGGGCGTGCTTGATCTGGAGCTTGTAGAAAGCTCCAAGACAAGGTCAGGCAATTACACATACAGGCTGAACTGCCAGCTCGCCGACCCCAAATCTTTGCTGAAAAGTCTTAAAATACAAAGCCCCAAAGAGCTCGAAGGCCTTGAATATGCGCTCACAGGAAATCTAAACTTCAGAGTTACCCAGAACCGGTACGTGCTGGAAGCATATGAAATACTTCCCTATGGAAAGGGGAGCATCGAAAAGCGCCGGAACTCCATATTGAAAGAGCTGGAAAAGGACGGGTTATATCCCGTGAAGAAACTTGCTTCCCTTTTTGAATTGAAAGAACCCATTACGAAAATCTCAGTCATCGCTTCCCCGGGGACAAGGGGGCTTACCGATTTTGTTGCCAGCTTGAGCCATTCTCCCCTGCTACCCGATATTTTATTTTACCCCACTGCTATGGAGGGTGCATCAGCAGCTGAGGAAATCTGCAAAGCCATTGAAAGCGCACAGGCGCAAGAAACAGGCATACAGCTAATAGTGATCCTGCGCGGAGGAGGCGCACAGGGAAGTCTTCTGTATTTCGAGAATGAAAAGCTGGCAAGAACAGTTTGTTTATCAAAAATACCCGTAATTTCAGCGATCGGCCATACAGAAGACAAAACTCTGCTGGATTACGTTGCCAGCCTATCCCTTGAAACCCCCACCTCCGCAGGCAGAGAAATTGCTGAAACAAACCTCAGGTATCTCGAAAATCTCGAAAGAAGTGCTGAAGCTTTTTTCAGTTCTTTCATGGAAATCATCGAAAAATGCAACAGTGCCCTGAACCAAGATGTTGAACTTCTTACCGCTTACAGGGTTGGCCGCTATCTCTCAAGCTATAAAAGGGAAGTAGATCTCCAGACCAAACGGCTGCTAAGCTCGATTTCAGCATACAGCCACGAAAGCGAAAAGGCACTAAAGGGAGGCTACAAAGAACTATCTTCAAAGCTCTCTCAAATTTTTCGAGGAAAACGTTCTTTGACAGCAACTGAAACGGAGGGCATCTTTACAATAGGCAAAAAGATTGAAAAAAGGTTGAGCTTATTTGAAACAGCAATTCGAGAAGTTCAACCACCCATTTCTGCTTTTCTGGATAAACGAAAGGAAGAATTCAAAGAAAGCATTCACAGATTGACATCAGCCGCTGATTATATCTTCAACCTTGCTCAACAGCATAGCAGAGAATACACTGCAAAGATACGGTCCATAAACCCTCTACATTCTCTCCTGAAAGGCGGTGCAATCGCCACTGATGCTTTGGGGAAGCCCCTTGTCACCATCGAGCAGGTGGAAAGGGGAGATGAGTTAAAACTCAGAATAACAGATGGCATCATATTGTCCGAAGTTAAGGAAAAACAACCTCTGGCAAAGAAGTTAAAGGAAGGGGTGAAATAAATGGAACTACCAGCATTTGAAAGTCTTGAAGAACTGGGGGCTTTTCTGGAAACACTCACAGAAGATAGGATAAAAGAGCTGAAATTCGCCCAGGCAATGGAGCTCGTGGATGCCATATCGAAGTTCTTTGATGAGCAGGGAGACGAGATAGATATTGAAGACGCCCTCGGGCTCTATGAAAAGGGAATGGACCTTCTCATGCACTGCCGTGAAAAACTCGCCGTGGTTCAGAATAAGAAAGAGGAGATAGATAGAAAATACAAAGAATTGTTGAAAAACTCGGATTGACATTCTTGAAGGCAAAAAGGGTCCCCGAGAGGTGACCCTTTTATTGTTCATTTTGCTCAGAATCTTGGAGAATGGCTGAGTGATTTACTGAAGAATTTATTCAGTCTCAGTTAATAATTCTTTTGTTATTACGGATCCATACAAAGGACCGGCAGTGACCGTTTCAATCTTAACATTCAACTTCTCCCCGATGAGTTCTTTGGGGCCTTCAAAAATCACGATCTTGTTGTTTATGGTTCGGCCATAAAGTTTGCCGTCTTTGAGAGTATCCTCGACAATAACCTGTAATTCTTTTGATTTATAAGCTTCGTTTATTTCCCTGTTAATACGTTTTTGGAGCTCAAGAAGTTCATTCAGCCTTTTTACTTTTATTTCGTGTGGCACATCATCTTTGAAGTACTTGGCTGAAACCGTTCCTTCACGCGGAGAATACATGGCAAGGTTTACCCTTTCAAAACGCACTGTTTCAATTAGTTCCTTCGTTTCAAGGTAATCCTCTTCGGTTTCGCCAGGGAAGCCTACTATTATATCTGTGCTGATAGAGGCGTCCGGTATTTCAGTTCTTATCCTTTCGATGAGTGTTAGAAATTCTTCCTTTGAATATCCTCTGTTCATGGCCTTTAATATTTTGTTGCTGCCTGACTGCACGGGCAGGTGAATAGACCTTGATACCCTATCTGAAGACGCTATAACTCCTATCAGCTCGTCGCTGAAATCCTTCGGATAAGAGGTGAGGTACCAGATTCTTTCGATTTTGGGGATTTCAAGGGTTTTCCTTATGAGAGCAGCCAGAGAACTGCCGTCTTTTCTATCTTTTCCATAGGAATCGACGTTCTGTCCCAGATAGGTTATCTCGCGATAACCTTTTTCTGCAAGGATTTTTACTTCTTTCAGGATATCGTCCATGGGGCGGCTCTTTTCTCTGCCCCGGGTATATGGAACTATACAATAGGAGCAGAATTTGTTACAGCCGTATATTATGGTCACCCAGGCATGGTGATTGCTTGTGTGGTGCCTTGGTGTTGACCAATTGATTTTATCAAGATGATCGGACATATCGAGGAATTTTTCACCCTTTGCTGCCCTTTCAAGAAATTCTGCAATCTTGGCAATGCTTCTTGTTCCCATAACGAAGTTCACTTCATCCCTATCAAGGAGCTTTTCCTTCTCCTTTTCCGCCACGCAACCGGCGACACCTACAATTAAAGCTCTGTTCTTTTTCTTAAGAGCTTTTAGTCTTCCAAGCTTTCCGTAGAGCTTTTTTTCGGCTTTTTCCCTGACAGCACAGGTATTGACAATAACAGCATTGGCTTCCTCTTCATTTTCCACTATTTCATGTCCGGCTTTTATCAAAAGGCCAGCCATTGTTTCAGTATCGTTGACGTTCATCTGGCAGCCGTAGGTCTTAAAAGCTACTTTCAAATCAATCACCTTTCTTCAAAAAAGCGACGGCTTTAGCCGTCGCTCAGGTTTTATTGGAAAACAATTAAAGTTCTTCTTCAGAATCTTTTTTCTCTCCGGCAGGAACTTCTTCTTTAGCAGCGGGTACTTCTTCAACAGTTTTGGGTTCTTCGGAACTTCCTTCTTCTACCACATTTACAGGTACTGTCTCTTCTTCATCAGCAACATTCATGCCTTCTCTGCCTTCGAGTATAGCATTTGCTATGGTCTGTGTGATGAGTTTTATGGCCCTTATGGCATCGTCGTTCCCGGGGACTAAATAGTCAAGGACGTCCGGATTGGCATTGGTATCGGCTATGCCGATAACGGTAATTCCCAGCTTGTTCGCTTCCTTAACTGCAATTTCCTCTTTTTTAGGATCAACTACAAAAATGACATCCGGTATGCGGGCCATATCCTTGACACCGTCCAGGTTCTTTCTGAGTTTGTCGAGTTTCTTTCTGATGACGCTCTGCTCTTTTTTGGGTAATTTATCGAGTTCGCCGGTCTCTTCCATTTCTTCGTATTGTTTCAACACTTCAATTCGCTTTTTTATCGTCACAAAGTTTGTAAGCAGCCCGCCAAGCCAGCGGTTGTTAACATAGTATGCTCCGCAGCGTTTCGCTTCATCGGCGACAATCTGCTGTGCCTGACGCTTGGTTCCAACAAAAAGAAATTCTGCTCCTTCTGATGCTCTCAATTTCACGTAGTCATATACCTCTTCGACCATCTTCAGGGTCTTTTGAAGGTCAATGATGAAGATTCCTTTTCTTTCGCCATAGATATATGGCTTCATTCTGGGATCCCATCTTCTGGTTCTGTGACCAAAATGCACGCCTGCTTCCAGTAGCTGTTTCATGCTAATTACCGACACAACATACACCTCCAGATTTGGTTTTTTCCTCCGGGAACCACCGGTCGACCCGTGAGGGGCACCGTGACCGGTTTGTATAATCCCGTGCGTTTTGCGGTTATTTTCAGAGGAGCTCCTCCACTGTGTAGCGCTTCGCGTTCAGCCAGAGGTCTTCCAGGGAATAGAAATCCCTCCCTTTTTCGCTGAACAGGTGAACAATGAAATGCCCTCCGTCAATAACCATCCAATCATAACCTCTACCTTTATCGTAATAAATTACAGGAAGATTATTTTTTTCTAATAACTCCAGCACAGCATCTCTCAAAGCTTCCATATGTGGTTCGGAATTGGCCGTGGCGATTATGAAATAACTTGTGAGGTTTGAAACCTCGGCAACATCCAGTACCACAATATCTCTGGCATCTTTTTTATCTATAACCCGAAGAATTTCTCTAATGAAATTTTCCAACTTCACACCTCCTGTTTATTCAACGGTTACGCTTTTTGCCAGGTTTCTGGGCTTATCCGGGTCGTTCCCCCTGAGTACGGCGGCATGATACGCAAAAAGCTGTAAATAAGGCGACATAACCAGAGGGTAAAGCACCTCGGATACGCGGGGAACTTCTATCCTGCTGTTGACAATCCTTCCTATCTCCTGATCTCCCTCTGTACATATGGCGACAACCCTTGCGTTTCTTGCTCTGGTTTCCATGATATTTGAAAGCACTTTGGCTTTCAATCCGTCGTCTGGCACAATTGCAAAAACGGGAAATTCTTTATCTAAAAGGGCAATAGGCCCATGTTTTAATTCTCCAGCCTGATAAGCGCTCGCGTGTATATAGCTTATCTCTTTGAGCTTAAGGGCACCTTCCATTGCCGTGGGATATCCATAACCTCTCCCTATATACATAAAGTGTCTGTACTGGTAATATTCCTTTGCGAGCTGAACAATGGATTCATTAATCGTGGATAAGGTACTTTCAAAGACTGTAGGCATTCCTTCCAGCTCATTAATAATCTGTATTACTCGATCGTCATCCTGCCTTATCTGGCTGAAATACGCTCCTATTATATACAGAACCGCAAGCTGTGATACATAGGTTTTTGTTGCAGCCACACCAATTTCAGGTCCTGCATTAAGATATACCACCACGTCGCTTTCTCTGGCAAGCGTAGAACCGACTACATTTGTAACGGCTACAACAGTTCCTCCCTGGGCCTTCACCTTTCTTATGCCTTCAAGGGTATCCGCGGTCTCCCCTGATTGGGATATGGCAATTACAACGGTGGAATTATCTATATGTATATTCCTGTATCTGAATTCAGAAGCGACATCGATTTCGACACTTATTGATGCGTGATCCTCCAGAAAACGTTTTAACACAAGCCCTGCGTGATAACTCGTGCCACAGGCCACGATCTGTATGTTCCTTGCGGATTTGATCCGGGACTGGACGCTCTCCATTTCAGGAAGATGGGCTTTCCCATTCTTGATGCGGCCCGCAAGGGCATTTCTGAGAACTTCTGGCTCTTCAAAGATCTCCTTCAGCATGAAATGGGGAAAACCACCCTTTTCAGCTGATTTCTCACTCCAGTTTATGTGCGTGACAGGTCTTTTCACGGTGCTGCCATCAACTCTTGAAATTTCCAGCTTGCCCGGAGCCAGTAGAACAACGTCTCCATCTTCGATGAAGTATACATCCCTTATATATTTGAGCAAGGGTGTAACATCAGAAGCAAGAAAGGCTTCGCTTTCGGTAAAACCTACAACAAGGGGGCTTCCCTTCCTGGCAGCTACTATCATGTCCGGGTTGTCGGCATGCACCACCGCTATTGCATAGGCCCCTTCAAGATCAACGAGGGCATGCCTTATCGCAGAAGGCAAGTCTCCTTCATAATGCTCCTCAACAAGGTGAGCAATGACTTCTGTATCGGTTTCAGAATGGAATTTGTGACCCGAATTAATGAGCTTTTTCCTCAGCTCTGAGTGGTTTTCTATTATACCGTTATGGACGACGGCAATTTTCCCCTTGCAATCAGTGTGAGGATGGGCGTTTGCACCTGTTGGGGCGCCATGTGTCGCCCAGCGTGTGTGGGCAATACCAGCTGTTATTGTGGATTTCATAAAAGGTGCAAGCTCTTCTTTAAGGTTAGCAATTTTTCCGACAGTTTTATGAACATTTACCCTTTGCTTTTCAGGAAAAGCAATGCCAGCAGAATCATACCCCCTGTATTCGAGCTTTTCGAGTCCTTCGATGAGGCTTTCTATTTTCACTCCCTCACCAACCATTCCAACAATGCCACACACTGTTAGTTCCCCCCAAATTCTTTTTGAAGCTTATCAACCAGTTTACCTTTGACACCTTCGTGAGCAACCTTTATAGCATTTTTAATTGCGAGCGTATTTGAATTTCCATGGGCCTTTGTAACCACACCCTTTACGCCAAGTACAAAAGCTCCCCCATATTCGCTCGGGTCAAGGGTTTTTTTAAGCCTGTTAAAAGCGCCTTTCAGCAAGAGTCCTCCCAGGATTCCCGCAAATCCGGAGGCTTTGATCTGGGATTTAAGGACATCACCGATAAACTTTGCTGCTCCCTCAATAGCTTTCATGGCGACATTTCCTTTGAAGCCGTCTGTAACCACCACATCCACATCGCCATACAATATATCCCGGCCTTCCACATTCCCGCAGAAACTGTCCCCGAGAGTTTCCTTTAGCATTTCAAAAGCGGCCTTTGTATCCTTTGTGCCTTTTTCTTCTTCTTCGCCAACATTCAGAAGCCCCACCTTCGGTGAAGTCTTCCCCAGAAGCTTCGCGTAATGGAATCCCATTTTCCCAAAATCCCTGAGATGCTCAGGCCTTACTTCCACATTTGCGCCGCAATCCAGCAAGACCGTGAACCCTCTTTTACTGGGGATTGGAGTGGCAATTGCCCCGCGCTCAACGCCCTTGATCCTCCCAACGACAAAAAGTGCAACTGCCAGTACCGCACCGGTGTTGCCTGCGGACACCATTGCATCGACTTTCCCTTCTTTGACAAGCTGTGCTGAGCGGTACAATGAAGTATCTTTTTTCCTCAATATTGCAGAAGGCTTTTCGGCCATACCAAAAATCTCGGGAGCATCAATAACATGCAGTTTTTCGTGGGTGAAGCCTCTATCGCGAAGGAGCTTTTTTATAACCTCTTCTTTCCCCACAAGGTACAGCTCAAGATCCAGGCGTTCTTCCTTCAAAATTGAAATGGCGCCGTCAATGTTGACATCAGGCGCCAGATCTCCTCCAAAAACATCAAGAGCAATTTTAACTCCTGACATTGTTATTCACCTATTTCCAGAATCTGTTTTCCTCCATAATATCCACAGTGCAAACAGACTCTGTGGGGTTCTTTGGGTTCGCCGCAATTTGGGCACACCGAAACGGTAACTTTGATTGGGCGGTAATTCTTTGCTCTTCTGTGGTGTGATCTACTCCTCGAGCTCTTTTGTTTGGGCTCTGCCATGATTATCCCTCCTAAGCATTCATTGGTCTTTTGATATATTCTCTTTTAAATTATACAACAAAGAATGCCACTTATCCTGTGGCTCTTTGGGTGTTTCGCAATGATGTTGTGGATTTTCGTTCAGATCCATTCCACAAACCGGACAAAGTCCTTTGCAGTCATTTGAACAAAGGATTTTTTGTGGAATCTCAACAATTATAGCCTCTATTACCCTCTCTGACAAGTCCAGTATATCCCCTGAAAGAAGGAACATGTTGTCAAGCTCGCCAGCGGGCCCACTCTTGTTCCTGTCAAGGAATTTACCCTGGCTGACGTAAAGAGCTTCTATGATACCATCAACAGGAAGCCTGACAGACTTCAAACACCGGGAGCATTTCTCAACCACTGTGGTGTTCACATTTCCCGAGACAATAATGGAATCTTTCTCCTTATATAAAACCAGCTCAATGGTGATGGGGCTATAACATTCAATTTCTTCAAAGGGATTATCAATAGATAACACTATTTTTTTGGTGTCTTCAAAGGAATTTATATCCACAAGGAGCTCTCTAACAATTCTGTCCGACATTTTAACCTGCCTCCAAATGCTTATTGCTTATACTTCAGCGTGCAAATATTACTACAAGGTTATTTCATTAAGCATACACCTTTTTGAACAATATAAAAACACAGATTAGCGGAGCGACGGCTGATGAAGCAAAGGCTAATTTGTTGCAGGTTGTTGGTTGTGCGTTGTATGTGATTTGAGAAACCGAGATTCGGAGAACCGAGTTATAGTAACCGAAAATCCGAGAAGCCCAAATTCTTATTTTTCGCTTCTCACCTACTATTTCTGTCTTCATTCCCGGTTGTTTTATCTCTTTTTTGATTGCCTTCTCGTCTCTGGAAATGTTCCCAGGTCCTTTTTCGACCACCGCTCACGGTATCTTCAAGAAGTCCAATAAGCTCGTTTTGAAGAGAAAGGACTTCTGACAGGCTTCTGTTTAGAGGTGATCCACTTTTGATTATATGAAAATGTTTGAATTTATTGCCTGTAACAATTACCCTTGTTGACAGAAAAGCCGCTTCGAAGGGATCGTGAGTAACCATAACCGCTGTGCAGGAACTTTCCATCCATATTTTTCTTAGCATGTCAAGTAGCTTCATTCTTGTAACGATGTCAAGAGATGAAAAGGGTTCGTCCAGAAAGATTATTTCAGGGTCAAGAGCCAGGGCTCGAGCAAGGCAAACCCTCTTTATCATGCCTCCACTCAGCTGTGCCGGACGTTTTCTGGAGTGTTCTGCCATTCCCACTTTCTCAAGGGATATTTTCGCACGTTTTTCATCTGAAACGATTTTGACGTTGTAAAAGGCGTCTTTCCATGGAATTAAACGGTCATCCTGAAACACAAAACCCTGTTTGGAGAATTTCCTGATTACGTTCCCTTTATCGGGTTTCAGGATACCGGAAAGAATTTTCAAGAGCGTTGTTTTGCCACAACCTGATTCACCAAGTATGCTCAGAAATTCCCCTCGCATCACTTCAATGGAGAAATCACCTATGATTTCAACGCCATTAAACTCTTTAGAAATACTCTTTGCTTCAACCAGCATAATTGAAAACCTTCTTCGAAATAACGTTGAACACTGTTTCGCTTACCAGCCCGAGAAAGACTAGCACCAAGGTATAAGCGAAAACGCTGCTTGTGTCGAGAAAATATTTGGCATCAGCAATTTTGCGGCCAATACCTGTTGCCCCAACCATAAATTCAGCAACAGCCACGGACTTCCACATCGCTCCCGAACTTATTTTCAGTGAAGAAAACACAAAGGGGAGAATGGATCCGAGATATATATCCTTAAAGATTATTCCCTTTTTCAGGGAAAAAACCTTTGCCATTTCTATCAATTTTATATCAACACTTCTTACTCCCTGGATTATGTTTAACGTCATAATGGGAAACAGCGTAAGAAAAACGATATACATAGGCGATCTAAATCCCACCCCCCACCAGAGAATGGCCAGCGCAAGCCAGGATACGATCGGGACAGCTTGAAGCGTTAATATGACAGGCCTGAACAATATATACAGAAAATTCGAAATGCCGAGCAAAAAACCCGTGAAAAGCGATAACAGCAAGGCAAGCAGCATGCCAAGGGTAGCCTTCGCCACAGTTGAAAGGAGGGGAGTCCAAAGCGCTCCCGTAGTTATCAATTCAACCAGCTTCACTGCTGTCTCGATTGGTCCCGGTAGCAACAGCGAGTTTCCAACCACAATAAAGATGATTTCCCAGATGAGAAATAGCAACAATGCTGATAGAAAATAGCTCTTATCCATCACCAAAATAGTTTTTCGAAGTCAATTTCCCGATCCAGCAATTCCGATTCAATATTTTTCAGGGTATCAAGATAATCTTTTACTGATCCCTTTACCCTATCAGAACGTCCGAACTCGAATCTTATACCGGGTATGGCATCCAGCAGCACCGCGACGGGAAAGCCTCCCATTTTTTCTGAAACGACTTTTGCAGTTTCTTCCGGGTGAGCAAGTGAAAGCAACAAAGATTGCTCATAAAGAAGTAAAAAGGAATCCACAACATCCACCGGAAGTCCTTCTTTCACAAAAATCCCGGAAGTTGGAACATTTGCGCTCCCGGTTGAAACCATTCTCCAGATTTCCTGTATTGGCAGATATTTTTCAGCTCCGGGTACCTTAAAGCCCGCCAATGAAGCGAAAGGTTCCGGCACAAGCAATACATCCGCCCTCCCAGCGGCGAAGAGCTGAATGGCTTCCGGGCCCGCCGCATATAAAATGGAGATACTGTTCCTGTCAAGGCCAGCAGAATCAATTGCGGCTTTCAATATGACATCAGCCGTTTGGCCCGGTGCGTGAAGCGTATAAACTGCCTTCCCGGATAAATCTTCAATAGAGCTTATTTTTTCTTTTGAGACAAAATAGAACCCGTCCCACATGCTCACTGCAGCAAGCTTAATCGGCACTCCTTTTGCATAGAGCTGTGCGCCTATTACCACAGGTAAAAGAATGATATCTGCTTTTCCAGATACAACACTGGAAATTGCCTCATCAACAGTTTTCCAATATGCGATTTGAAAACCTCCAATCACCCCATTATCATCTGAATCAGTTATCATTCTCGCAACCGGTATCAATGTTGGACCTATGGGATTCATGTAAGTATAAGTCGCTAAAGCGCTCACAGCTATTAAAATAAGAGCAATCGTCAACAAAAATCTTTTCATACTAATCCCTCCTCTAATGACATTATAATACAATTTCCCCTTATGCTTGGTTTTAATGCTTTTGAGTGGTAGAATATATGCGAATCCTATCGAAAGGGGGGGAAAGCATGAACAAGAAAGAACTCGTCGCTGCATTGTCAGAACGCGTCGAAACTTCTAAAAAAGAAGCGGGCCTGATCCTCGACAGCATCGTTGAAATCATCGAAGAAAAACTCTCCAAAGGCGAAGAAGTCAGACTTGTTGGCTTTGGAACCTTTAAAGTCGTAAAGAGGAAACAGAGGACAGGGGTTAACCCAAGAACAAGAAAGCCTATTGAGATCCCTGCTGCTAAAGTACCTAAATTCGTTCCCGGAAAAGAACTTAAGAACAGAGTGAAGTAAGCTTCAGGGCGGCATTAGCCGCCCTTTTATGGAGTGTGTGTTTTGAAATATATCAAAGGGATTTTTATACTGGAAATTTTCATAGCGGTCTTGCTTCTTTTTGTTTTTCTGTCTCATTATCCAATTTACTTTGGGCATAATGGGACCGGGGTAAGGCTCATGGTGGCATCTGCTGGCGAAGGGTTTGGTGTGATACACGATACTGATATTTTGAGGATAATTAACGAACTATACGCACTTGGACTCAAGAATTTTTCAATAAACGGCATCAAAATAGACCCATATACCTTTGTGAGATGTGTTGGACCTTCTATTACTATAAATAACAGAGAGATTGTTCCCGATCCCTTAAAAATCGAGATAATTGGTGACCCTGATTATATTCTTTCGGGTCTTTCAATTTTGATTGAACACTTAAAATCGTGCGGATTTTCAGTAAGTGCCCTCTCTCTTGAAAAAATAGTTATCCCTTAGGGAGTGATAGATGTGGTTAAGCTTTTCCCCGCAGCACTGCTTGCTATAATTCTTTTTTCAGGTTGTTCTTCGTGGTGGGTAACCCGCGGCGAATTTCGCGATGAGATTTCTGCAATTCAAAAAAAACTCGATTACGTTACACAGGAGCAAAAGCAACTTCTGGATATTGAAATAGTTATTTCGAACATATCGAAGCAGCTTGACTATCTTATAGATTCAGAAGAATTAGTTGCAAACACTGATGAACTAAAGGATTTGCAATCACAGCTGTCAGAATTAAAATATATGATTGAAGAAAAGGGTAAATTAATAGAAGAAAATACCAAAGCTACGCAGCAGCTTTTTGAACAGCTTAACAGCCTGGCAAATGCAAATCTACAGACCTTTCAGATCAACGATGAGATCAAAAGTGAGCTTTCCAATATCCAGCAGAAGCTCGATTCCCTTGCCGATGAGCAAAAGCGGTTGAAAAATATAGAAACTTCCATTGCAAACCTTTCAAAACAACTGGAATACTTAACGGGATTTGAAAAGCTTTCGGTAAATATCGAGGAGCTGAAGAGCCTTCAGGAACAGCTGTATGAACTAAAAAAGCTGGTTGAAGCAAACGAAAGCAATGTCGAAGAAAACAGCAAACTAACCGAACAAATTTATGAAAAGCTGGATGAGTTCATCAGCTCGAATATCCAGCAATTCCTTTTTGAAAAAGAGATAAAAGACCTTAAAAGTCAGTTGGATACCCTCCGGGAAAGACATAATGATGACTACTCGTATCTGCAGGAGCGTATAAACAATATCGGCAATTCTACCGCTTCTGATACGAGTTTTGTAACCATAGACTTCTTCCTGGCAGAGGTAGCTGATCTTAGAAGCCGTATTGGCGCGGAAGAAATTGAAAACCAAAACCTCGACGATATCTCTTATATCGTGCAATCAGGGGATACCCTATGGACAATCGCACAGGCTTATGGAATATCGGTGGAAGAACTTAAAAAGGCAAATCCTAAGGTTGAAGACAATGTCATTTACACCGGTCAGGAATTAAAAATACCCATTTCCATGGATTCTTTGCTCAAATCAGATGTGCTTCTGTCCCATTTCGGCCTTGATTATGATTATGAAATGCTTGTGGAAGCTGTCATTTCCCCTTTTGGTAGTTATGAGAAAGGTTATGCAAATCCAGGCATCGACCTGAAAGTAAAGCCATCCGCTTTTATAAAATCTATTTTACCGGGCCATGTTATTGTAGCTGAAAGACTCAACGATGAATATGGAAACACTGTAATTATTGACCACGGGAATGGCTTCAGAACTGTTTATGGTAAGTTAGATAGCTTAATGGTAGAAAAGGGTGACTTTGTCAGTGCTGGAGAAATCATTGGACGAAGTTCTGATAACTCGCCATATCTGCATTTTGAAATTTGGCGAAACGATATTCCATTGAATCCCTCAGAGGTGCTTTTTGAAAATGCCGGGGATTTCAATATAACAATGTATACCGAATGGGATGACGGGAAAAACCCAACATCTCCTTCTTTCAAAGTGACAGCTTCCGGGAATTACGCAAAAGCTTACAGGACAGTGGCTGCTGACCCCTCTGTTCTTCAGCCCGGAACTATTATTTATATTCCTTTCTTTTCGAATGCACCAAACAAAGGCTTTTTTATAGTGGAAGACACCGGATCGGGGGTAAAAGGAAAAACCATTGATATTTATACCCATGATATTAATCTCGCATCGGGTTTCAAAGAAAAATTGCTGGTTTATGTGGTGAAAAGACCATGAAAAAGCTTTTCTGGATTTTCTTTCTAATTGTAATTTCAACTAATTTGCTCGCTTTGAATGCCCTTTCAAGGCAGGAATTAGGGCTGGCGCCTTTCAAAATAGAAGCAGTCCAGAACAGGCATGGCACGTACTACATTGTCCTTCTGAAAGGAGATTCGGAAATTCTTGTGCTCGACTCAGAGTTCAATCCAATGCACTTTTTGAAAGAAACGCGAAACGATGGGATTAACGATTGCATTATTAAAGACGAAAGGCTCTATTGTTTTGGATTCTTTAGCGGCAGGATTATTGTCTTCGATATCTCAGGCGAACCTTCCAAATGGAAGCTTGAAAAGAAAATGTCGACGGAAGAGCGGTTGATTACCGGGGCAATTTCAAATAATATCCTGGGAGTTTTGGGGATGGACAGTGTTTTTTTGTTGATTGACATGAAGGATTTCAAAATCAAAAGCAAAATCAAATTGCCTGTTGAAGCACTTAGCGTGATTGCCGACAAGGATTATTTCTATGTAAGCCTTTTTTACAATTACAACCTATTAGAAAACAATTTTGATACCAAATACGGGTTGCTTGCGATAACCCCTTCGGGCAATATCCACAAAAGAGTTTCACTCGGCAAAAGACCTTCCTATATGCTTCAAGACATGAATAACTTATATGTAGTGAATTATCTTGATGGAACCCTTGATGTTCTTTCAAAAGGGAAGCTTGAAAAGGAAAGAGAATTTAAGCTTGGTAAACTACCAAACTTCCCCATAATGGAGGGTAGAAACATCTGGATAGCATGTACCGGAAGCGATGAAGTATACCTAATAGAACTTGAAAAAGGTACAGTTAAAGACTTCAAAACACAGGGTTCTGCCCCATTAAAAGTTTTAATAGCTGGAGAGAAGGAATATGTTCTGAGTGTGGCAAGCGGGACTATTGAGGAAATTAACAATCCCATATCTGTGCCTTTTAAGCTCCAGGGCTATCCCATTGATGCAGTCGCAAACAGTGATAAAATAGCGGTTTTGCTTCAGGAAGACTGGTTAAGTGGAAGTGTTTTGGGTTCTCTTGTGACTCTTAAACAATAAAAATACTGTGTTCTTTACAAAAAAAATCTTGCATGTGCCGTATTTTTTGTTGTATAATTGCTTTGAAACAGTTTGTTCACAAACCAAAAATCTAAAAATCTCTAAGAGGGGGGAAAGTATATGAAGAAACTCCTTATTGTTGGGTTATTATTGCTGAGCGTAGCCCTCATGGCTGTAAACATGCCGGTCCAACTACCTTTATGGGTCGACTTCGACACCAGCAAAGTCGAACCAGATGGAAGAGCTGAACTCATAAAGCTGCTTTTTGCTAATAATCTTGATCCAGTTTTCAATGTCACAGAATATGGGCTTATACCGCGCGAAACCGCTGAAGAGCTTGCTCCGTTTGACCTTACAGATCCCATCACTCCTTATGAAGTGCTTGCAATGCTCGTTAAGTATTTTGGTCTTGAAAGGGATGCGATAGAATATCCCATGAATGCACCCTATGACAACAGCATAAAGACTGAATTCGAAGAGCTTGGCTACAAAGATGGATTTGACTATACAAGGATCTGGGGTTACAAAGAAGTCCTCGGTGATCGGATTAAGTTAAACTACAAAAAAGACAATTTAACAAGGGCTGAATATTTCAAAATTCTTGTTGATGCCTTTGTGGAAAAGAACAAACCTAAATATAACTATCTGCTTGACAAAATCAATGAAAATAAAAAGCTTTATCTCGAAAGCAGCATTGTTGATAAGAAAGAAGAAGCAAAAAAACTAAGAGAAGAAGCTGAAAAATTCCAGGATACTGCAAAACTCGAAGAGGTAAAAAAAATAGAAAGGGAAATTGAAAAAGCAGAATCTAGAGCAGCGGAAAGAGCTTATATTTATGTCTTTGAAAACTACTTCCTCGCACCTAGTGAAGATGGCAAAGCGCTGCCTTTATTGATGTCTGAAGAGCTTTATACAAGAACTGACTATTTCAACAGGGAATATGATATCAACGTTACAAGAGCAGAAGCTTATGCCCTGTTTGCCAAATTGGCTCTTTCTCCTGTGAAGACTGCCGAAGAGCTCGGGCTTGAAGTACCCGCGAGAAATATCCAGAACGTGGTCTCTTACATGAAGAAATACGATGGACAGCTCGTTTTTGGCGAAATCTCATTGCCAAAGGATATAGTTGCTGAAATAAAGGTATTCGACCGCGATGCAATACTTGCTGTCTGGGAAGAAAATCACAAAGATGATCCGAAATTTGAAGAAATGAAAGAAGAATTCGAAGCGAAACTGGATAAGGTTACTGATTTCGTTCTCGTTAAAACCGAATCTGGAAAGACCTACATCTTGATTGATTCAGCCGATTTTTCCTTTATGTTCCCAAATGACCCTCTTCCCCCATACGAAAATGCTCTTAAAGGGGGATTCGTGGAGCTTTACAAGAACCTTCTTGATGAAGCACCGTCCAAGACATATACAAAGACCTGTGAAGCAGCTGTAAGAGAAAGGATAAGCGAGAATTATATAGTGACTTTTAAAGCATCATGCAAGACAACGCCTACTTTCGACGAAGGTAAATCCAAAGTAAAAGAAGTAAAAGTCGATGTTTCCTCTCTTACCGGTGCGAAAATGATGGTCCACAGTGCCTGGGATGTAACAAAAACCACAACAATGGACGTTGACAAGGTATATCCATACGAGCTTATAAGCTTTGATTATAAAGAAGACACTGTCTACCAGTGTAAAGATTCTACTGATACAACTGAACCTCCAGATAAGGAGATTTTTAAAGGTTCCGAAGTAACTGTTTATCCTGTTGCTGCAAGAATACTCTACTCTACTGATGAATTGAAGGTAAGCACACTTGAAGAATTCAAGAACGCCTTTGGAAGCAATATTGTTTCCGCTGACACCGGTGTTCCTGAAAGAGTGCATTCCATAATCAATTTCGTTGACGTACTCAATGAACTTGGAGTTCCTGAAGATGCTTCATTCGGTTGTATGTTTAAGTTCAGCCGTGAAGGAGTTGAACCAACTTCAAAGGTAGAGATCACCAATCCTACTCTCCACTATACTCTCCTTGGAAGACTGGTTAACGCTAAATTCACCGAAAGGGATAAATCGTTCTTCTCCGAATTCACTACAGAGGTGCTTCCAGATCCTGTAAGCTTTGTCGGTAACGTTTACTTGATCAAAGAAGGCTCTGAATCCGGGAAAGTTGTGAAGAACGCTGGCGTTATCAACGAATTGTTTGACCTCCAGGACGGTCTTCCATTCGGGCTTTCAGGCACATACACTGTATTACTTGAATACCATGCTGATGACGAGAATATTGATGAATACTTCATCAGGATTTTGAATAAGTAAAAGATGTCTTTTTCATCGCGGCCCGCCAGTGGCGGGCTGCTTTTGTTAAAGGGGAGGTGTCAAAATGAAACGCAGTTTGAAACTCACAATAGGGATCACAATACCAATAGCAGTATTGCTGGTGCTGCTGTATTTCTTCCTCTGGCCAATTACTATAACAGTTAGTGCAATATTTCCCACTGATGCGCAGGGAAATCCTACAATAAAAGCAATTTCTTCAATAGAAGAAGTCACTTTGAGCAAAGACAAGCCATCTGCCAAGCTAAAGGCCAAACGAAAGGATTCAGTGGATTTTGTGACTCTTGAAGGTGTTCTGCTCGACAGGAAAGAAATAGTCAGGGAAGTAAAAGAACTTAAATACGCTTTTCCTGAGCCAGATATAAATTTATTCAACTACTCCTTCAGCGAAGATGGAAAAGAGCTGATATTGAGCTGGAGAGCTGAGAGCTCTCCTTATAACATTGATAGCGTGAGTCTTGAAAGAAATGGGACTGCCGTTACAAGAAAAGGAGATAGCTACACGGATAACATTGTGGATTATCAGGGTAAGAGACTATCATATGATCTGACAATTGGATATAAATACGGCCCTGTCTACATAGAAAAATCAAAAACTCTCAGTGTTGAAATACCCATGTTACCCGTTGAGATAGAAGTAAAAGTCTCCCTTGGAAAGGGTCTCGATCCCGAAAAAGTATCCCTTTTACTTGATGAAAAGCCATATAAGCTAGAGTCTAATCTAAAAGCCATTATCAGTACAGTACCACAGGGAAAGCACAAGCTTGAACTAAAATACGATGGAATATCACTATTGACAAAGGAAGTCGTTCTAAAATGGAATGATGATATCCCGTACCTTTTTGAATTCCCCATTGATTCTATCGAAATCAGTGAGCTGTCGGCAACACGGGATGGAGAAAATATGAATCTTAACTGGAAAAGCGACCTGAAATCCTATGAGGAAACCGACGTTAGCTATCTCATAACAGTAGATGCCTCAAACTTTGTCACAAAGGAAAAATCCTTTGTGCTTACCCTTCCCGAGGAAACTATGCAAATAGTCGTTACACCACTATATAAAGGAGTCGCCTTTGGTTTGGAAGAAACTGTTGAGGTTTTGGGAAAACCATTCTTCGAGCTGGGAACAATACCGGGCTATATCCCTTCAACAAGCCTGGAAATCCAATTTGAAGCGAAGAACATTTCAGAACTTTTACTTTCCCTTGATGGAGCAGAACCTGCTAAAATAGATACCCAAAAAGGGAAAATTGTTTTCGAAGAGCTTTCAGAAGGCGTTCATGCTATAAGTTTCTACATCACAGATCTATATGGGGAGAGCTTCACCAAGAGTGCTACATTTGTGGTGGACACAACACCTCCTAATGAACCGACATTACTGAATTACAATATAGTCGGAAAGAGAATCATTATAAACCTCGCCACGAGTTCTGACACCGTTTCTATTTCTGGTGAAGTTAATGTCTCTGATACCACCACATTCCATATAGAAACAAAAAACAATCAGATAACCGTTCCTGTTCCTTCCCCGGAAACAGGATTTAACGGTACTCTTGAACTATTCCTCACAGCCATTGATAGAGCCGGTAATATGTCAATGCAAGCACATTATGAAATTGAGCTTGTCAACTTCGAAGAGATTGTGGGAAGTCTTGGCTTTGATGTGATTCAAAAAGACTACAAACCAGTTACCCTTCGAATTTCAAACTCAAGAGTTAGCGAAGAAGCTTCAATTACAGTTTTTGTCGAAACTTTGAAAGGAACAAGATTATTTACCTATAACTTATCTAATACCTTCAGCGTTTCAGAACCCCTGGAAGGTGTTTATTTTGGCGATCTTAAAATTTCATATATAATAAACGCCCTGGGAATTGAATCGCCAACCTATGTCGCCACAGAAACACGAGTTGACTTAAAGAATCTTGATGGTTTCTATGCCTATCAGGTGGATGAAGATGGCAAATTCAGGGTGAGATTCTATCCTGTTCCCGATCCTGATGTTAAATACAGGATTCGCCGGAAAATATTAGACACGCCTGTGAATCAGGAAATAAAAACTATCTCGTTTGAAGAAACAGACCTGGATAGTGACACGCCCATTTTAAAAGACTTTGACTCGCCACTGCCTTTAACCAATAACGCAACAATGGAAATCTCTGTCGAGGTGGAAATAATTACAGACCAGTACAGCTATAAGTTTCCTGAAAAGCGCTTGACTCTGTATAAAGGTGCTACTATCCTAACCGGGAATGCTACTGATGCGGAATTTGACAAACGGGCTTTCCCCATTTTAATAGCTGAGAATTATACAATCCCCAATGATTCCGAGGTTTCCATTGCAGGAAAGGGCCTGGTGCTTATTCAAGATGGCTCCTCTTTCGTGGTAAACGGTACGCTAAATATCTCCGGGAGCAACGGCTTGATTACACTAAAAAGCGAGTCAAGAAATGAGATTTTGCTTTATGGCGGTGAGTTGAATTTAAAAAAGGCATCTGGATATGAAATGTCTATCTTTGCCTCGGGTGCGCGATTAAACATAGAAGACTGCGTTTTCTCAGATGTCTTCAATCCTCTGATCGTTAAAAACGGTTCATCGGTGAAACTAAATAACATTTCCATCAACTCTGTGGGAACAGCTGGATATATAAGCGATGCTGTTATTTTCGATGCTCATGATGTTGAAATAATCAACTCTACAAAGGGATTTATACTGATCAATCCACAAAAAGCTTATATAAATAAATACGTTGCCAATACGGGAATTAAAAATACCGGATTGGAAATTAAGAATTCTCTTTCTGATGAGATAGTTATTGAGGATCTTGATATCTCATCAGGACGCTTTGCTCTTAATATTGAGAATCTGAAGAGCATGATGATTAACAATGCTCGTTTGAAAGCATCGGGTTTTTATGTCATGGCACTTAGCAATGTAGAAAAGGCTCAGGTAGCTGATGTGTCTATAAGTGGTATCCCCGGAAAAGCCCAGCCAAACATAGGACTTTTCGTTGCCAGCACTGGAGGGATTTTCAAGGGAATCTCTGTAAGCCAGTGCAAAGAAATAGGAATTTTCATAAACAACAGGTGGCTTCCGGAAGAGCTCATAGAAACATACAATGCTCTTCCACCAAAAGAAAAGGAGAACTGGGCACCGATTGAACTGTACACCAAAACCGAGGCATTTTCAGAAAATTTCTATGATATCTATCTTGAAGGTATTTACAACCTTCGCGCTCCGGGGCTGGATCTTAGCAGGCTCAGGATCTATGATTGGAGAGTCGATAAAACCTGGTCTAATGAACTCGGTAAGATCTTTCCCAGAGGCACTGTTATTGTGAAGTAAATCAAAATACGCTCAAATAGCGTTCATAGTGATCTGGTGCTACGGTAACTATTTTCCCCGTGGTGCCAGATTTTTTTAATCTATACGCCGCAGCGACATTTGCACCGGACGAAATCCCAACCAATAATCCTTCTTTCCTGTGAAGCCATTGCATCATCTCGATTGCTTCGCCAGAGCTTACGGTAATTATATCGTCCAGAAGATCTTGGTCGAGAATAGCCGGGACAAAGCCCGCACCTATGCCCTGAATTCTGTGCTTACCGGGTTTTTCCCCGGAAAGAACAGCGGATTCTTCTGGCTCGACGCCTATGATTTTAATTCCAGGAAGTAACTTCTTCAAAGCCCTGCCAGCTCCCGTAATAGTACCGCCTGTACCTATGCCAGCAACAAAGATATCTAATTCATTGCCACATTGCTGGAATATCTCCGGTCCGGTGCTTATCTCATGATAGTAGGGGTTTCCTGGATTGGAAAACTGGTCCAGAATAACAGCATTTTCAAGGTTACGGACAATTTCTTTTGCTCTCTCAACGGCTTCTTTCATACCTCCTGATGCACTTGTCAGGATAACATCGGCACCGAGTTCCTCCATAACCTTCCATCGCTCTTCACTTACGCTTTCGGGCATTACCAGAATTGCTTTGTATCTGAATTTGCTTGCAAACATGGCTATTGAAATACCGGTGTTTCCACTTGTAGGCTCTACAACGGTAACTCCTTCTGAAATTCTACCCCTGCTCTTCATGTATAAAATCATTCCCATTACAGCCCTATCCTTTACGCTGCCGCCAGGATTGTTTTTTTCCAGTTTCAGTAAAATGCTTCCTGAAGAATCAAGGCTTCTCAAAGAAACAAGGGGCGTCTTTCCAACTATCATATCAATGCTCATAGGTTTACCTCATGATGGATTTTTTCTGTCTTTTTTGCAGGAATGCCGACATATGTCTGATTTTCAGGTACATGCTCAAGGACAACGCTATTTGCACCGATCTTTGCATTATCACCCACAATTATAGGTCCAAGTATCTTTGCACCAGCCCCGATAATTACATTACGTCCAATGTCCGGATGCCGTTTCCCTTCGACTATTCTTCGACTACCAAGAGTTACTCCATGATAAATCAATGTACCGCTACCAACGGTTGCTGTAGACCCAATGACTACACCTATTCCATGATCAATTACAACGCCAGCTTCAATATGAGCTGCTGGATGTATATCGATATTGAAAATCACCCTGTTGAAATAATGGATTAACTCAGCAGGCCAGAAAAAACCGAAATTCCAGAGCAAATGGGATAATCTATATAAAAAAAGCGCATGAAATCCGGCTGAAGTCAAATATATGTGAAATTTCGATCTTGCAGCGGGATCTTTTATTAAATATTCGTCAAAGTCCTTCTTGACCGCTTTCAGTAAATTCATCATTTCATTTGTGAAATTTCCCATCAAATCACCTCATTTATATATTACCAAAAATATCGGAATTTAGTTGTTATTTTCGTAACTGTTTTAGTAAACACACCTAAAACAAACCAGTTAAGTCAATGCAGTGATACTTCTTTTGGATTCGATGAATAGGCGATTATTGGGCCTCTTATGATAGAATTTTTTGGAGGGGGGATATCATGAAATATTTTTTTCTTCTTTGTAGCTTTTTAGTAGCCGGAATGGTTTTTTCATTGACGGTGATTTATGCTGGTATATCACCAGCATTTTCACTTAACAACTACGAGTCAGTTGACGGAAGTTATGAACCGAACTTGTATGACCTTTTAAGATACTATTCACTTCCAGCACTGGGAAAGGCAGGCTTTCAAATAAGTAATGAGCATCTGGAAGCTGCAATGTTCATAGAAGCCCGCCAGGATTTTTCCGCATTTTTACTTGGAAGGGATTTTTCGAATCTTCCTCTATCTGTTGGTTCATGGGCACCCTTTTTTGATGCCAATTATCCCCGCGTGGGTTACATCCAATGGGGTTCTTCTTCTGTTCTCATTTCAGCGGGCAGGAGAAAATTGAAGTGGGGGCCTGCTACCTATGATATTGGGCTTTCCAGCGTTCCTCCATATTTCGATCATCTATGGTTACAGTTTTCCGACGAAACCTTTTTTGGCAGCTTTGACTACAATTTCTTTGCGATTTCAGCTGATAGGAGTGTATATGGCGATCCCAAGACTCTTTTAGGCCACAAATGGGCCTTTTCAAGCGATGCTTTCAGATTGAGTTTCGCCGAGGAAAACCTGATTTACGGGGTTTATCCGGATTTACAGGATATTGGACCATTCATTATATATCATCATAGTTACCAGACCCATTCAAATGTCATGTTTTTTGTCACCGCTGAAATGCTGCTGAAAAGTTTTAGAATCTATGGTGAATTTGGCCTTGATGAATTCAGGCTAAACACGGAAGGTGAAAATTCCAGGCCTACGGCTTTTGGCTGGCTTGCCGGTGTAGAGTGGAGCAGCAGCGAAATCTGGAATAAAGTCAGAAACAAAGAGTATTTTGATGACTTCACATTGTTCGAAAGGGGATTATCAACTCCATCAGCAGTTAAGCTGAGGTATGAGTATTACCACACAACGCCCTATCTATACAATAGAGATGCTGATATCGGGAAATTCACCTATCCTTTCAGGCTCAACGTTATGTGGCTCAATATGTGGCCCGACATAGACTTTTTCTTTGGCTTCCCATATGGTCCTGACGTATCTCTGCATTTGTTGAGCTATCAATGGAACAAGGAAAAAATCGAGCTTTTTTCTCAGGTCGAATTCCTTGCCATGGGAAGTTACGGGATCGACAGCCCTTATTATGCACCCTATGAGCATGACTGGTATAAACTCGTTGAACCCGTAAGCAGGCAGGTGATACTTACCGTCAGGACGAGATATTATCCTGAATCTGATTTTGGACTATTCGGGCTGCTATCTCTGAAATTTACAGCTGATGGGCTGAAGTGGCTATTGAATTTCGGCATTAGCAAATCGTATTCATTTTAGGAGGTTGGTTCTATGAAAAGCATCTGGTTACTGCTGGTAATTCTCGTTCCGATTGTCGCTCTTGCAAACATTGCAAACTTGAACTTCAAGGCAGATGATAGCTACATAGTCTGGAAAGCTGAGCTGCTATTGAACAAAGAGGTACCTGCTGTACCAAATACTCCTATCAGTTCGGCTTTTATGGGTGAACCTGAACAATTTACAAGCAACACCACAGCTTCTTTTACCACCACTCCACAGCTTACCCTTCATAACTTCGAGCCCTTTACTACAAGGAAAGGCTGGTACAATCCCTGTGTTCCACTTTATTTAAGATACAGGTACGATACATTGCAACCATGGGCAATTCTGAGATTTGATTCCGATATAAGCAGCAATGCAAAAGCGGTGATAAATCTGGATTTCAAAAAAGACTACCGAAGCTACATCAGCCATGGACCTTCAGGAAATGCCACGCCTCTTGCCAATTTGCCTGTGGAATTGCTCAAGGGAGATGTCAGGGCACTGGACTTCAGCTTCCCGAGTTTTGGCTATGCTGCTTACGCAACCGGGGAATTCCAGGCAAGTCTGGGTCGTTATAAATTAAGCTGGGGACCCATGAGAAATGGTCTTACTATCAGCAATGCTTCCAATTATTATGACAATTTCAGTTCTTCCTATGTAACACCCATGGGCAAAAGCGGGAATTTCTCTTATACCTTCAACATGATCTCCGTTATACCATTACTCAGCGGAGGTGAGTGGGAACGCCAAAGAAAGGTATCTGTTGGAAGTCCTCATTATTGGGATCTTAATCAAGACCAGGTGTATGATGAACCTTCAAAACTCATTGTCGGACATCGTTTTGATATAAAACTCAACAAACGGCTGCGAATCGGTGTGGGTGAAATCAACGTAGTTGGAGGAAAACATCCTGATCTCACAGATTTCAACCCTTTCATTGTATTTCACAACACCTATGGCGAGGGGTTTTCCAATGTTATGATGTCTCTGGATTTCTCTCTAGTGCCTTTCAAGGGATTCCAGATTTACGGTGAGTTTGCTATGGATGATTACTCGGGTCCAACAGAGGCTGGTGCGCGTGGAAAGCCAGCTGCCATGGCATATGGGCTTGGCGCTGAGTATTTCCTTGAAAGCACCCGGGGCATATATCATTTCTCTGCTGAGGCCTATCACACGGACACCTGGATGTACAACAGATGGCAGCCCCTGCTGAAAATTACAAATAGAACCATAACCAAATCTGAACTTCCCGGCGCAAGAGATGCAAATGAGTACCCTCTTGGGTTCAAATACGGTCCTGATTTAAATGCGTTTTCGCTGCTCATGCAATGGTTTGGTAATAGTATCTCGGCATCCGTTGAATTTGAGCATTTTACACAGGGTGAAGTAACGCTGGATACCCCGTATCTGAATATGGATGAACCCAGTGATGAACCTGGCGAATTCACGGATCCAGAATATTGGAGGGGGCCGGTAGGCGAACTAAAAAAAGCGAATATTCTTACTGTTAAGCTGGAAGGAACTCTTTGCGGTTTTAGAATCGGTTCGGATTTTAGCTTATATTTTGGGAGCTACTTTGAGCAATACACAACAAGAAAAGTTACCTTTGAACTTAGGCCATTTATAGAGATAGTATTTTAGAAGAGCATTATCAGCAGTGTGAAAATCACGCCACATGTAAAACCGAGTATCAGGCCAAAAACAAAAGAACTATTTCTGCCCTTCCTTTTCAGGGGGGGCTTTTTTTCTTTTTCCTCCCTGTACCAGTCCCTGTCGTATATTCCCATATTTATTCACCTCTTTTGTAAGGAAAGTTCCCCAATAGCGTCGTATGAATATGACAAGGGGAACAGCAAGCACTATTCCATATACACCAAAAAGCTCGCTGCAAGCTATCATGGAAAGCAGTATGATAAACCAGTTCAATTTCAACCTTCTGGACATAATCCTTGGCGATAACACCCACATTTCGAGTTGATTGGCGACAACCAGCAGCAGTAGCGCAAAAACAACTCCAAGAATTGGAGCATCTGTATAGCTTATATAGCCTATAACAAGCAAAGGTATGGCGGTGACGATAACTCCAAAGAAGGGAATGAAATTCGTAATTCCAGCAAGTAATCCAAGAAATAACGCCTGCTGGATTTTAAAGAAAAATGCACCAAAACCTATCACTGAACCCACTGCAAGGGCTACTATGAGCTGTCCTGTAATATATCCCTGAAGATCCCGGTAAAATCCCTTAAAAAATCCCGTCACTTCATCTCCTTCACATCCTGGAAAAAGGGTGTGAACTGCTTTGCGCCTGAAAAAGAACCGGGTTCTTGTGGTAAGGAAAACCGCAGCTACCACCAGCAATATACCAAAAGTGATCCAGGAAGCTATGTTTTTGCTTATGTAAAGGCTCGCTTGAAGCAAGAAATCTCCCAGCATTGAACCAGCCTTTTCGAAGGTGTCATTAACAAAACTGCTAAAGGGCTCATTGAGTTTTGACGAAATTTCTGAAAAATCAAGCTCTACAAGGCCCGAACGAAAGCTCTGAACGCCTTTTATAATAATGGGGACAGCGATATAGAGGAGGTATACAAAGGTTATAACAATAGCTCCAAGGGTTACTAGAGAGAGCAGTCGCTTGTAACTCCTCTTCTTAGCCATTCTTGCAGGCGCAATTATAATCATCCCTATCAATACGCTCAGGGTTATAACACGGGTCGTCATAGGAAAGACAAACAGGGAAATAATATAAGCTATAAAATAACCGAGAATCCACTTTGCGCTATTGTTCATGGTATCCCCACAGAAACAAGCAATTTCACCATCGTTCCTCGAGGAGTCGATTTCTTTTCAATAATGCCTTTAAGTTCAAGGCTTATCAACGTATCCAGAGCAGTGTTCTTGTTAATGCCCAGTGAGGAGGCAAGGGCACGGACACTTATCGACATACCCTCTTTGTCAGTTGAAGCATGCGATATGAAAATTAGCATCAATTTTTCAGTGGAAGTCAAATCCTTTCTGCTCAAAAAGACACTAAAGGTGTCATTTTCTGCAGATAAGTTGCTTTTCCGAAGCCTTTTTTCAGGTTTCAGCAGCTTTTGTTTGCTGTTCTTTTTCTTGCCATAGAATTCCTCTTCAAACTCTTCAAGGGCCTTTTTCCTATCATCATCATTTCTAACGGTTTTCTTTATCATTGAAGTCAAAGAATCCATATCAAGCTTTCTGTTTTTTGACACGTTTGAGCACCCCCTGTGAGAGCCTTTTCAAATCCCTCACAGCCAGAGAATTGGGAAAAGCCAGCTGTATGGGTTCACTTATTATCTCTGATTTTTGGACATCAACAGTCCTCCTGATAGGAGGGGTTATATAGGCATCACCATATAGGTCTATAACAGATTTTTCAAGTGCCCTTGATGGTTGTTCATGCTTACGGAAATTGTTGATTACTATACCAAGAAATTCGAGATTTTTGTTGATCCTTTTTTTCACCATGGTAGCTACCTTAAACATTCTATCAAGCCCTTTTAAGGCGTATTTACCGGGACTTACTGGCACAAGAAAATAATCGCTTGTGACAAGAGCGATATTTGTCAAAATACCAAGATTTGGAGGCGTATCAATAAATATGAAGTCATAGCTGGTACGAAGCCCTGTTTCATTTAAGTAATCCTTTAACGAAAAAAGGCTTTGAATGCCATTCCCCATTGATTCTACCCGATATAGCTCATCGTTTGACGGGAGGATATCAAAAGTTGCAAATCCCTTGGTGACAGACCTCTTTATGAGCCCCGGGTCAAAGCTTTCACCCTCAGATATTATGTTTGCAAGATTTACTTCTCCTTCTTCATAGGGATCCTGATCCATGGCAATAGTTAGATTTCCTGATGGATCGAGATCCACAAGCAATACACTGTATCCTCCTAAAGCATATTCATAGGCAAGGCTGTAAGTCAGGGTGGTTTTTCCTACTCCACCTTTGTGGTTTGTAATTGCCACTACGGACAAAGAAATCACCTCTTATCATATCAATCTTTTCGCAATATCAGCAATTTCTTTTTTAGTCATAGGCTCTCCACTTATGATAAGATCCAGAGCATAACCAAAGAGCATTTGAGAGAGCCTTTTAATAACCCGATCTGCCCTTGATTTTGACATATGCTTGATCAATTCTTCTTTTATATTGTCTTCAATCTGAAATTTAAAAGAACGTAATATCTCTCTTATTCTCCTGTTTTTCTTTCCATAAAGCCATAAATAAATCAGGGTTATCAACACATCTTCATGCTCTTCAAACAGTTCATTAACGACTTCAAACATAGCTTCGACAAAGTCTTTAGGTTCAAGGTTCTCTTCAAAAAGGCGGTTAATTTTGGGAAGTAAGTAATTGTTCATAGCATATCTTGACAGGTCGATAAGCATTCCCTCTTTAGACCTATGGTGATAATGTATGGCAGCAAGATTTACATCCGCTTCCCCCGCCACTTTCCTGGTGCTCAATCCTTCAATTGTCTCCTGAGAGATAACCTTGATGGCAGCCTCCATGATCTTTGTCCTCGTAACTTCACCACGCATTGTCATCACTCCTTTCAATCATTCGATCTGTTCAATTATAGCATATCACTCTTCTAAAAATAAAGCCGGGCTGAATGCCCGGCATATTTATGGGAATTCTTATATAGTGATATGGGTCCCAAAAGTTCCTTCAAGTGCTTCCTTAACACCTTCAAGTGAAGTGATTATAGCCTGATGGCCGGTACTTTCGACAAAATCGACAGCGGCTTCGACTTTTGGATACATACTGCCTTTAGCAAAATGCCCTTCTTCCATCAGTCGTTTGGCATCTGATACCTTCAGCTTTTTCAGGGCTTTTTGGTCTTTTTTTCCAAAGTTCAAATAAGCATGGTCAACTGCTGTAAGTATCACAAAAGTATCAGCGCCTATTAATCTCGCAAGCAAAGAAGAAGCCCTGTCTTTATCGATCACAGCTTCTACACCTTCAAGCTTTCCAGCATTGTCCATTACAACAGGGATTCCGCCCCCACCTGCCGCAATAAGCACATTATCCGCTTCCAGAAGAGCTTTGATTGATTCGATTTCCACAATATCCAGAGGCTTTGGTGAAGGCACGACTCTTCTCCAACCCCTTCCGGCATCTTCTTTCATGACCCAGCCTTTGTTTTTCTGGAGATCTCTTGCGGTTTTTTCATCATAAAAAGGGCCAACGGGTTTTGTTGGATTTTCAAAGCCTGGATCGTTTTTGTCAACAACTACCTGTGTGAGCACACAGCTCACGGGTATTTTCAAGCCCCTTCTTTTTAGTTCGTTGGATAATGTCTGGCTGATGAGATAACCAATTGACCCCTGCGTCATAGCATCATTGACATCTATTGGAAAAGGAGGTAATGTGTCCTTCGCTAACTCCTGTTGTACCAGCAGATTACCAACCTGAGGACCATTACCATGGGTAATCACAAGATCAAAACCATCTTCAATGAGATCTGCAAGGTGTTCGACGGTGCCGAGAAGATTGGCTTTCATCACTTCAGCGGTTGGTTTTTCGCCGGGTTTATTCAAAGCATTTCCGCCAATTGCCACCACTATTTTTTTCATTATAGACCTCCTAACGCCTTATGTTTTCTATAAAAGGGTTGCGATCATAACTGCTTTTATTGTGTGTTTTCTATTTTCTGCCTCTTCGAAAACCCTCGACATGGGTCCTTCGATAACCTCACGGGTAACTTCATTTCCCTTTACGGCCGGAAGGCAGTGTAAGAAAATGGTATCAGGTCTCCCGGTTGCATCCATGAGTGTCTGGTTTACCTGATAGGGTTTCAAAAGTGCTATTCTTTCTTTGAGCTTTTCTTCTTCGCCCATAGATGCCCATACATCAGTATATATAGCATCAGCTTCTTTAACGGCCTCTTCAGGATTATCACTGACGGTGATTTTTGCACCTGTTGCTTTCGCAAGTTCTCTGCACTTTGAAATCAGGTCTTCCGATGGCCATAATTCCCTGGGGCCACAGGCAACGTAATGCAAACCCATTTTTGCCGAACCAATCATAAGTGAGTTTGCAACATTGTTCCTGGAATCCCCCATGTAAACAAGCTTTCTTCCCCTTAGTGTTCCAAAGTGCTCTTCAATTGTCATGAAATCAGCGAGGATTTGTGTGGGATGGTATAGGTCTGTTAAACCGTTATATACAGGAATCCCTGACCAATTCGCGAGCGTTTCCGCGGTTTCTTGCTTAAACCCTCTGAATGCAATAGCATCAAACATTCTACCAAGAACTCTCGCGGTATCTTCAAGATCTTCTTTGACTCCAAGATGAATGTCGTCTTTCGAGAGGAACACGGGATGTCCTCCTTCTTCACCGAAAGCTGTTTCAAAAGCTGTTCTTGTTCTTGTAGACCTTTTTTCGAAAATTATTGCGAGAGTTTTTCCTGAAAACCTGTGAGTAACGACGCCTGTTCTCTTCTCAGCTTTAACCTGTTTTGCAATATCGATCAGAAATCTTATTTCGTCCGTGGTAAAATCTAAAAGTGTGAGAAAGCTTTTACCCTTGAGATTTACAGCCATAACTGTGCCTCCTTTGGTTTGGGATATTTACTTCAATAATACCCGAGAGTTTGAAATCTTTCAAACGCCATATACGCCAAAGAAAGTAACATAGAGGCTTGAATTGCTCTTTGAGAGGGATTATCTGGTTCTTGTAATGGATTTGTCAGCTTTAATTTCAAGACGCCGGTTCAACTTACGTTAAACTATACAAAAGAGTCAGGGTGTGAAAAATGGAAATACCACAGAAAAGATTTCCGGAGGTGTATTATGTTTCGAGAATTCGTCGAAAATAGCATAATTGAATCATTAAAGAGATTAGGAATTGAAAACATCCCTTCTTTTAAAATAGAAATTCCCGACGAAAAATTCGGTGACTACGCAACAAATATTGCTTTTATGCTTACCAAAGAAATAAAGAGACCCCCCCGTGAAATTGCCAGTGAACTTTCTCTTGAACTGGAAAAGGAGTCTTATATAAGGAGTGCAACAGTTGCTGGGCCGGGCTTTGTGAACATTTCACTGACAGAAGACGCCTATTTACAGGCTTTGAAAGATTTGCTGGAGATGCGATATTTCTGGAAAACAAGCCCTAAAACAAGTGTGCAGTTTGAGTTTGGAAGTGCAAACCCCACCGGTCCCTTTACAATCGGCCATGGAAGGCAGCTGGTTTTCGGAGATGTCCTATGCAGGATTTTCTCTGCAAGAGGGTATAGGGTACAAAGAGAAATGTACATAAACGATGCGGGACGCCAGATACGCCTGCTCGGGCATTCGCTCTGGGTCAGATACAACCAGCTTTTCGGAAAAGAGATTTCTCTTCCTGAAGATGGCTATCAGGGTGAATATCTTGTGGATATGGCGAAGGAAGTTCAAAAGGAGTACGGCGATAAATTCCTGGGTCTTTGGGATGCAAATGTTCAAGAGTTTTTTTCAAATTTCGCTCTGAACAAGATGCTTCAAAGCATGAAAGAAACTCTTGATAAGCTGGGCGTTAATTTTGATAATTACTTCAGTGAAAAAAGCCTTGTGGATGATGGAACGGTTGATACAATTCTTGATAATTTCAGGGAAAAAGGTTTGCTTTACGAAAAAGATGGTGCTTTATGGTTCAGGGTTTCAAATTTTGTCGATGATAACGATAAAGTAGTGCTTCGTTCCGATGGCACGCATACTTACTTTCTCACAGATATCGCTTATCACTTTAACAAGCATAAGAGAGGTTACGATCGTGTATACGATATTTGGGGCTCCGATCATATGGGGCATATTCCCAGAATGAAAGCAGCGTTAATGGCATTAGGAATTTCTGAAGATTTTCTTGAAGTCATTATACATCAGTATGTGAATATCAAGAAAGGCGATGAGATTGTCAAGATGTCCACCAGGAAAGGGACGTTTTCTACCCTTGATGAACTTGTGGAAGCCGCCGGTGTTGATGCCACAAGATATTTCTTTGCCATGTTTGATCCGGACACGCACATGCTTTTTGATCTCGATTTAGCGAAGAAAAAAAGCAATGAAAACCCGGTATTTTACGTTCAATACGCTCATGCAAGAATAAGCAGCATTTTCAGAACGGCAAAGGAAAGAAATTTCGATGCAGGTGAATTGCCCGGTGAATATCATTTTGAGCCAGAGGAAAAAAAGCTTATAAAAACCGTTCTGGAATTTCCTTTTGTTCTGGATTCAATAACAGAAGACTATAAAGTCAATAGATTGACCAATTACCTTGAAAGCTTAGCATCTACATTTCATGTTTTTTACAATAAACACCTGGTGGTTGATTCTCAAAACCCTCACAGGTCAACACTTAGGCTTAAACTCTGCGAAATCACAAAGAATGCTATTGCCGACGGGCTTCAACTTCTCGGTGTAAGTGCACCAGAATCAATGTGATGTCATTATGTCAAGGATTTTCACCATCGAAAAGCTTGTTGCTGGGGGATTTTCTTTAGCAAGAACTCGGGAAGGAAAGATCGCATTCATCACCGGCGGATATTCCGGTGAAGTTGTTGAAGCCGTGCAAGTCACACGCAAAAAAGACTTCGAGCTCTGGAAGCCTCTCAAGATACTGAAAAAAAGCCCATATAGAAGGAAAAAGCTCTGTGGAACTTTCCCCCAGTGCGGCGGCTGTGATTGGCAGGATTTAGAGTATAGCCAGCAGCTGGAATGGAAAGCGAGAATAATTCAGGAGCAATTCAAGCGAATCGCAAAAATCGATATCCCCCTTCCCGAACTTGTCCCTTCAAAGGAGACACATTACAGAAACAAGATGGAATACGTGGCCTTTAACTCAAAAAATGGCATCAAGTTGGGATTCAAGGAAAAAGCTTCATCCAAAGCAACAGAACCCGAAAACTGTGTTATCGGCGATAGATCCTTTGAAAGCCTGAGGATAAAAATCCAGCACCTGCTAAATGACTTCAAGATCAAGGCATACGATCCCCTAAAAGGCACAGGAAGTTTGAAGCACCTTGTACTCAGGAGAAGTTCTGCTGGAGAAATCATGGCGATTCTCGTGGGGAAAAAAGCCGATTTCCCACAACTAAATTCCCTTGCGGTTCTTTTCAAAGAAAATCTCCCTCTGATTGATTCTCTTGTTTATGTACACAACAGCATTGACAGCGTGAATTTAAGGGGTCCATATAAGGTGCTATACGGCGAAGGCATCTTGACTGAAGAAATCGATGGGGTTTTGTATCAGGTGCCGCCTACATCATTTTTTCAGGTAAATGGCTTTATTACTCGTGAGATATTACATTACATAGCATCCATATTAAACTCCGAAAATTCCGGAAGCCTTCTTGACCTTTTTGCCGGTGTAGGATTTTTCAGCTTGTATTTCGGGAATACCTTTGAAAGCGTTACCGCAGTTGAAAGCTCAGGTGTATCCATTAAAGCTTTAGAATCTAACGCAAGGATAAACCGGATAAACAATATAGAAATTGTAAAAGAGGATGCAATGAATTACGTTCGAAACACCAGAGACAATCAACAATATGAGGTTGTCATCCTTGATCCACCGCGAACCGGAATGGGAAAGGCAGTAACTTTTTTAAGAAGATTTAAGCCAAAGCTGATAACATACGTGTCATGCAATCCATCAACACTTGCGCGAGATGCGGGTTATTTAAAGGAAACAGGTTTTGACATTATCAGTATAAAGGCTTTCGATATGTTTCCGCAAACTCATCATGTTGAAACGGTAGTATTGATGTCAAGGATGGATAAATAGCGGGGCTGAAAAGGCGATAGAATAAGGGTTTACAGACATTAGGCTTTTTGCAGACTACTCTGCCGGAAGTGACAATATTTGGGGACCCTTATTTTGCTGTTTAAGGGAATATGTCTATAACCCTGAAAATTTGTAGTTGAGTTAACGAGTTAGATAACAGCTATTTTTTGAGTTTGTAGTGTGTCTCAAAAATCAGCTGCAACCAATAATATCAGCCGCCTTTCTGAGAGGTCGGCTGTTCAAGATATTGAACATAACACTAAGGTTGTATGCCAAAATGAATAAGCCTTATATTATCAACCGAGTCGCGAATTTCGAGAATGAAGCCAAGTCCAACATTCTGTAAAATCTTGATCATACCAACCTACTAAATAATCTTTACAATATCGCTTTTTGTAAGTTCTTGTGGCGATATTTATTTGAAAAGTCCATTTTTTCGTGACACTTATAATGCATATAATGATAATCGCCTTTATCTTTATGATATGTTATTAGTTCTTCAAATCTTTTGTTTCGTATGTAAAAAGCGATATAATGTTTTTGGTGTATTTCAATACCATCACACTTTCCTTTCGTGAATTATACAGTCTTCGCGAAACCTTCTTACAGTGTGAAGCTTCATTTTTATCGGAAGATGATAATAGCCAGTAATGAATGATGATATAGGAAGAGATTACCGTTAAATGGATAATAGGGGGGAGAAAAAATGAAGCGAGCAGTGCTGATAGCAATAGGGGTGTTAATGCTCATATCTTGTATTACGGCTGAAGAACCAGCGACACCTGCGATAGAAACGCTTCTTGATTCTAGCGAAAAGTCAGCATATATTGCACCAAATCTATGGAAGTATCAAACCGATGAAGCAATTAAGATTTTAAAAGAAGAGAAATTTAATACGTTATATCTGAATGTAGGAGCTCTTGAGAGTGAAGATGGAGAAACCCTAAGCCTTAGTGTGAGAAATGATGAAGAATCAATTAGTAAGATCCAAAAAATTATCGATAATGGATTTACTATTCATTTATGGCTAAATCTTTCCGATTATAGCAAAACAACAGCCGAGGCAATAAAGCACAATATTGAAGAAAAAATAGAGAATGCTATGAATGATTATATTCAATCACTTAAGGACAATGGATTAAAAAACAAGGTATATATTCACCTGAATTTTGAGGAAAACGAATATGCACAAAAGGCAATGATAGAAGCATTAAAATATTTGAAGAAAAATGGATTTAAAGTTTCAGTTTCAGTAGTGAGTAGTTGGCCAAAAAAAATCTTGAAAGAACTAAACGCAGCAGATACTATTACAGTGCAGTTTTATAACAGTAAAGCATTATCTTCAGAAGCTTATGCAAAATTCATAGAAGATGGGTTGAAAAAACTAGGACTTTACATTGACAAAAATAAATTAGTATTGGTTTTCCCATATTATCCTGAAACTGCATATCATCATACATCCGTGGAAAATTTAGAAATAGTAGCAAATATATTAATGAGTGAGATATCAGAGATGCGTTTATACAAAGGCTTATGCGTTTATGCATTTAGTGAAGTTTTGTCAACAAAAGCTGGAGAAAAATACTTAAATTATATAGGCGGAAACAACGAGAAATATCCAGATTCATATGAAGAATACAGGAAATTAATAAGTGAATTTAACAGATTGTATGAAAGTGAAGTAAATAGAGCACCAACACTATCTATATCGGACCAGAGTGTGAATGAAGGTGAAACATTAACGCTCAATCTATTAGACTACGCAAGTGATCCAGATGGAGACACATTGAGCTTTACCCTCACTGGTGTAGGAGAAATAACAGATGCGATATACACCTTCAGTCCTGATTACGATACCTTGGGGACATATAATGTGGAGATAGAAGTAAGTGACGGTAATGGCGGTGTAGCGATAGATAGCTTTATCGTTACGGTGAATAATGTTGTTGCCATTCAATTTGCAAAAGCTCTCGGTGGCTCTGATGAAGATGTTGCATTTAGTATAATACAAACAAGAGATGGAGGCTATGTTGTTGCTGGATATACAAAATCGAATGATGGAGATGTAAGCGGAAATCATGGAGGTTTTGATTACTGGGTAGTGAAGTTAGACGGCACAGGAGCCACCCAGTGGCAAAGATGCCTTGGTGGCTCCAGTTATGATTATGCAATAAGTATAATACAAACAAACGATGGAGGCTATGTTGTTGCTGGATGGACAGCATCGAATGATGGAGATGTAAGCGGAAATCATGGATATTATGATTACTGGGTGGTGAAGTTAAACAACACGGGAGCCATCCAGTGGCAAAAATGCCTTGGTGGTTCTTATAATGATTGGGCAAAAAGTGTTTATCAAACAAACGATGGAGGCTATGTTGTTGCTGGAATTACATATTCTAGTGATGGAGATGTAAGCGGGAATCATGGATATAGTGATTACTGGGTAGTGAAGTTAGACAGCACTGGGAACATCCAGTGGCAAAAGTGCCTTGGTGGTTCTTATAATGATTGGGCAGAAAGTATAATTCAAACAAGCGATGGAGGCTATGTTGTTGCTGGATTTACAGAATCGAATGATGGAGATGTAACCGGGAATCATGGAGAACGTGATTACTGGGTAGTGAAGTTAGACGGCACAGGGGACATCCAGTGGCAAAGATGCCTTGGTGGCTCTGGTGATGATTATGCATGGAGTATAATACAAACAAGAGATGGAGGCTATGTTGTTGCTGGAATTACATATTCTAATGATGGAGATGTAAGCGGGAATCATGGATATTATGATTACTGGGTGGTGAAGTTAAACAACACGGGAGCCATCCAGTGGCAAAAATGCCTTGGTGGCTCCAGTTATGATTATGCAATAAGTATAATACAAACAAACGATGGAGGCTATGTTGTTGCTGGATGGACAGCATCGAATGATGGAGATGTAAGCGGAAATCATGGATATTATGATTACTGGGTGGTGAAGTTAAACAACACGGGAGCCATCCAGTGGCAAAAATGCCTTGGTGGTTCCAGTTATGATTTTGTATACAGCATAATTCAAACAAACGATGGAGGCTATGTTGTTGCTGGATATACAGATTCTAATGATGGAGATGTAAGTGGAAATCATGGAGGTTTGGATTACTGGGTAGTGAAGTTAGACAGCACAGGAGCCATCCAGTGGCAAAAATGCTTCGGTGGTTCTAATAATGATTATGCATATAGTATTTATCAAACAAGCGATGGAGGCTATGTTGTTGCTGGATATACAGATTCTAATGATGGAGAAGTAAGTGGAAATCATGGAGATGCTGATTACTGGGTAGTGAAGTTTAAATAAGGCAAGAAATTTTCAGATGAAAACATTTAAGTTAAAGCCACCTCAACGAGTATGAGGTGGCTTTGTTTAATAACCAGCTTTTGAAATTCATTTCGCTGCCCTGTGGCCCTTTTAAGATTTCTGATTATCGTAGAAGAAATGAAAACCGGGCAGAAATAAAGGCATTTTCTGCTTCGTTTGTTCTTAAAGAATAGCATGATTATTCCAGCAAAACATGGTGATATGTATCTCAAAAACAGGGATAGATTCCAATATTTTAAGTGCTTAATAATCTTTACAATATCGCTTTTTGCAAGCTCTTGTAGCACCATTTCTTTGGGAAGCCTATTTTTTTCGTGACACCCTATTAGCTATGACATAGATTAATAAAGGCTGGAAGTACTTAATCCTGTATTATTAGGGGATGCCAATAAAGATTTGGAGATAAGCCCTATATTGTCATACTTCAATTAGATCACCTTTCTTTAGCCTTAATTCTTAATTTTTCTTTATCAGAATCTAAATTTAGAACATGCATTTTCCTATGACAATTAGGGCATAGAGCTACAGTATTTTCAATTGTATCGCTTCCTCCTTCTGAAATCCAATCTATATGATGGCACTCTAAATAAGGTTTACCTTCCTTATTAGAGAAGGGTGCTCTTTGTCCACATAGTTGGCATTTGCCGTTAGCTCTACGTTTGGCATACTCAGCTACAAATGCATCTCTTACAAAAACATTGCTTATAACCTTACGACTGCTTGCTTTAACTCTTTCATTTTGCTCTGCTCGCTTTTTCAACTCAATTAGTGATAATTTTTCAGCTGTCTTTTCCCTTTCCTTAATGTACTTATTGAATGAATCTTCAGGGATAGCCTGAGAACCTGTTTTCAATTTCAAAGGAAACATCCATACTTTTCTCGGTACCCCATCTGCACCTTTTTGTATTTCTTGATAAGGTTTGTCAGCTAAAGATACAACGCCACGATATATGTATTCAGTCGGTACTAACACTTCAAACAAATGAACTTCTACACCATTTGTATCGGACTGAGCTAGAGTCTTATTTTGGCTAAAAAATATATCTTGATCTCCGTTTTTACCCATACCTGTATAATGCAGGATATCACCAAACCACTTATCTTCGTACAGGCCTTTTGTATGATCCGATATGATTACTAATGAATTAGTTGCTTTAGACCGGCGCATTCCACCCATGTTCCCACATTTAAACTCAGACATAATTTCCGAATTTGTCACTGGCTGTCCAATTTTAAATTTACAAAAACTCATATTATCCTTCCACCACCTTTTTAGCTAATGAAATATCAGCTGGCAAAAGCGCGTAATTTGCTAAATCATTTATTTTAACCCACTTGTGCTTATCTTAAACAGATTACCTGACCGCCATCAATCATAGCGTGGAGATTGTCGCATTATTCAGAAATCGATGGTGTTTATGAGCGAACAGAGCTCTTTATGCATCAGCCCATTTGAAAAAAGCATCTTTTCGGTTTCCCAAGGCGTTATTTCTTTACCGGACCAATCGGTTACTTTTCCCCCGGCCTCTTTGACTATTATGTAAGCAGCGGCAATGTCCCAGATATTAAGCCTGTATCCAATAAAGGCTTCGGAATATCCAGCCGCCACAAAGGCACTTTGCAAAGCGGCTGTTCCCAGTACTCTTGGCCTTCTAACATTTTCATGCAGCAAATTTAGCAATTCCATTGAGCTCAATGTTGAAGTCCCAATTGTAATAATGCTTTCTTTAAGATTGTTTCTTCTGGAAACCATTATCTTTGAATCATTCAAAAAAGCGCCATCGTTGTGAAAAGCGCTGAATAGCTCATCAGTTTTTGGTGAATAAATTAGCCCGAAAACAGGGTTTGAATTTTCATAATATGCTAGCGAAATACAGTACAATGGCAATCCATGAGCAAAATTAGCAGTGCCGTCTATCGGGTCGATTATCCATGTCGCACTTGATGGCTTTACCTTTGAAAGTCCTTTTTCCTCAGCCAGAATGGTATCTGAAGGGTACTTCTCAATAATAGCCCTGACAAACTCCTCCTGAATTTCCAGATCGAATTGTGTCACCAGATCGAGCTCATTGGTTTTATAGCTAATAATCCTTTCTGCTTTTTCAAGGCGTTTCAATTCACTTCCAATATTCTTTACCAACTGCATTGCAAAATCGAATCTTTTTCTTGGCATGGATTCACCTCCTTTTATGATGATACCACCTTTTATATACTGTTCCAGATTTTGTTTGAAAGCCGAACTGTGATAAAATTTTTTAGAAAGCAGCTGCGCAATAAAAAGGGGGGAAAGATATGAAGCAAGGGCTTCTTCTTATTTTTGTTGTTATTTTACTTCTGAACCTGTGTTTTGCCTGGGAACCTTTGTTTAACGCTCCAATGTTATTACGGTTTGAGGATGGAAGTTGGAAAGCAACAGAAAGCAATTTGAAGGAAATTCTGCAAACATCGCCCTTTTCTAGTATTAAAAATTACGCAATAAGTCTGAACACGGAAGAGACAAATGCATTTCCCGGCAACTCTGACTTGTACAGGCTACACATATTGGACTATAACAACATCTATTATCCATTGCTTGTGGACAAAAATGGAAACATCATTAAAGATCAAGAAATGCTTTTAACTATTTTTGCCGCACTTACAGAAACTCGATTTTTAGAAGATGATGTAATTAGCTACTACAAGAACATAAATACCATAGCAGATTCACTCAGCAGTAAACTTCGATTCTTTACCTTGAAGGACAGAAAGAGACTGGCTTCTGAGGCTCTTGAGTTTCTGAACCGATTGGGAAAACAGGAATATGATATAGACCGTTTTTTAGAAAAGGCTCTGGAAAATAAAACACCCTATTATGAGCTCGCTCTTTACGACACAGCGAATGTGCTGAAAAGTGAACTCACAAAAATGAGTGAGCTTTCAATCGAATATTATAATCGGTACAAAAAATACCCTTCTGACAGCATTCTTGCGTTCAATAGCGCCAGATGGCTTTATAGCGCAAACAGCGAAATTAACAATATATACAATAGGTTCCCGTCCCTTTCTAAAAATGATCTTGAAAAATCGCTTATAGAACTTTACAGAGAATTTATTTCCCGGAAAAAAGTCCAGAGTAATGACCAGCTCGTTGAAGAACCTTCTGGAATGCTTGAGATGTTCAAGACGTCTTTTGAAGTGGGAGCTCTCGCAAAAATGAACAAGCTGCTTGGAAGGGAACTTCCAGAAGTCATTCCCGAAAAACTTCCTCCTTTTATCACTGTGCCAGTTGCTGGCTCTGTTATTACAATCCCTCCTTCTTCAAAAGTGACGATAAACTGGCACTATACGCTTCCATACAGGGTACAGCCGCTGTTTTATATTAGCTATGGCAAAGCAGGTGAAGGTGCGCAGTCAATTTCCACAAAGTCAAATACATTAACACTACAAACCGCTCCTTTTTCCAAGTATATAATCACTCTCAGAACCCAGGAAAGAGCTTTACCTTACGAGATAAGCTTTTCAACGCTTTTAGGGGAGCTTCCAGCTCCTGAAGTTTCTGCCGAAATAAAAGTTTTCAAAGAAGCTGGCAAGAACGTTATGATAAGTTGGACTCCACCGATTGAGGGACGTGCTTTTGAATATAGGGTTGTAATAAGGGAAACGGAGTTTGAGTACTTCACGAGTACTGAAAATATATCGCTGGATCTTGAGGAATTCAAAAGATACACCCTTGAAATAACCCCTGTGAAAATTGACGGTTTTACTATCCCCCAAAATTTACGAAAAACCGCTGTGACGAAAGTCGAAGTTCTCCCGGAATATCCCGTTTCCTCCACAACGCCTGAAAAGGCCAAAAGGGGTGAATTTAAGTTCACATGGGAAACCAAGAATTCTCAAAACGTTGATCACTATGTCTTCTTGATTTTCAAGGATCCCGATGGTAAAGAAAAATTGGTAGAGGAAAAAACAGAAGTCAACGAATTCCCCTTTAATCTCGAACCTCACAAGAATTATTACTGGACAGTGGATATTGTTTATAAGAATGGAGAAAAAATCAGCAATATTGACAGCGAAAACCAGAGGATTCTCTGGTCTTTGGAAGTGACAAACGCAAAGCCTTCAATCAAAATCTTTCCAATGAAAGGAACTATACTCGCTACAAGAACCATTTTCCCCATAGAATTGTCTGTCTATGATGATGATGGCGATAGGCTCACGGTAGGTTATGAAAAATCTTTGGATGGTTCTTTTGAAAAACCTGTTATTGGTGATAAAAGGAACATAAGTGGGCAGGGCACGTTGACCTTTGATGTTCAGGTTGCAGAAGCAGAAAGCTTTTTTGTGCGTGGTTTTGTTTCAGATGGCTATGAAAAAGTTTTTTCGAATCCCGTGAGTTTATCGATGCAATACCAATGGGAAGCTGAACCTGACGGTATCACGACAGATTCGACAGCCGTTAGGCTTTCCTGGCAGTTGAAGGAGCCGAGTTTTCCCATTGAAAAATACAGGATACTCCTATCGTGGGAAATCCAAAAAGAAATTGTCAGTGAAGGAAGAGTAGATGTAAGAACAGAAACGAAGCTTTATGAAAGCGACAAAAATTCTCTTACCGTTGAACTCAAACCCCATACGCTTTACACCTGGCAGGTGACATCGATCCTTAAAGACGGTAGTGAAGGCCCACATAGCAGTCCTTTGACATTCCGTACTCCAAATAGCAAACCCTTCGCCCAGTTGTTCTTGAACGATAATCCTTTTGTAGAAAATGCTGTAGTCAATATTGATGAAGATGTTATCTCCTGGAAAATTGGAGATCCTGATGGCGATAAAGTAAATGTTTCCTACGAGCTTCTTGATGAAAATGGAGTACTTTTCAAAGCCTCACCTGTTGTCAACAAAATAGAGCTTTCAAAGATCCCAAAGATCTATGGAAACAAAAACTATACACTAAGGCTTATCTTGAATGATGGAATAGATCCAGAATTTGGTAGTGGAGAATTCACCATAGAAAAACGCTTCAGAACAAACAACCGGGTTCCTCGTGTCTCGATATCTAAACCCGATGATGTTCAGGACCCTGATCAGGTGCTTTTTACTGTCCTCGCATCAGATCCTGACTCTGATGAACTTACAGTACACATAAAAATTGATAATATTCCCATCGGCGATAAACCCATAGACCATAAGGCCAGCGAAACTATAAATCTTTATGAGCTTCTGCAAGAAAAATCAGACGAAATAAGGTCTCACCTCTGGAATACTGAAAAAATATATATTAAAAACGGTACCTTGCTTTTGAAGGGACATACTGAATACAATCTGGAAGTAACAATTTTCGATGCTTATGGCGGAAAAGATACTGCTGTTACTATACTGTCAGTAAATAACAGAAATCCCCAAAAGCCCAAAATTCTTGTGCCTGAGAATGACTCAATCCACGAACTGGATAAAGAAATGCAGTGGCATTCGGAAGATTACGACGGCGATGAAATGTGGTATGAGATAATCGTGAGAGATGCCGAAACAGGTGAAACTATTGTCTCCACGTCCACTACATCAAATAGCTGGGCAATGGACAGAGTTCTCATAGGCAACAAAAGGTATTTGGTAAAAGTTATTGCCCGTGATCCCTATGGCGGTAAAAGTGAAAGTGATTGGATAAGTTTCTATGCCCCAAATAGAACACCAGAAATAACATCGTTCCGTGTTTCACCAATCGGTCATGAAACTCTTGATGCCAGTATATCATGGTCAGCAATGGATCTTGACAATGAAAGGGTTAGCACAGCCTTGACAATAAAAAATAAAGCAGGCAAGATAGTTTACTCCGATGGTAATCTGTCATCAACTGGAAGCAAAATAATCTCATTACCTGGATATGGCAGTTATAGTGCGATTCTAAAAGCCACAGATGAAAACAAGGGAGTAACGGAAGCATCAACCACTTTTGTGATTCCGAATCGAAGCCCTGAACCTTCAAATCCTTCAACACCCGTAGAATTATGGTTCGAAAAAGAAGATGGAAAATACACTCTATACGCTTCAACCACTTTTATAGATCCTGACATGGATTATCTGAATTTAAGAGTCACTCTTTTCAAAATATCTACACAGGGAGGCGAAATCAAAACCGCTTATGAAAAATTAAGCGGTCCGAGCACTTTAACGGAGCTAATTGTATTCAAAGGGCTTGATGGACACACTAAATATCGCCTGTTTCTTGAAGTTCATGACCAACCCCTGGAACTGGAAGTTTCAAGTAAGTCTCTTGAAATCCCCATTAATTTTGAAACACCAAATGTCGCTCCTTTGATAACTCTCCTTGAACCAATTGCATCTGCTGAAGGTGTTGCCTACAAACCTGCGTTATTTAAATGGGACTCATTTGATTATGAAGGCGATAAAATCCATTTCACTTTAGAGATAACAGAAAAGGAAACAGGAGAAACCACCCTTTTAGCTACGGATGAATTCTCAGCCAAAGTCAAATTAAAACCTCATACAACTTACCTCTGGGATATAAAAGCCAACGACGATTTTGGCGGAACATTTCAGAGCGATGTCAGGGAATTTACAACGCTTAATAACCCTCCAATGATAATTGTAGATAAGCCAGAATTCAAACCTGAAAAGGTATATCCCATTTTCAAAGTTCATGCAACCGATGTAGATGGAGACAAAGTAGATCTTCTAGTATCTATTAAAGATGCCAGTACATTAGAAACAGTATTTGCCACCACAACAATAACAGAAAGCATATTTGAGGCAATTTCAGGAGATTTCACCGGAAACCATGGATATATAGCAGAATTCACTGCTATTGAAAAAGAGACTCCTCCGGAATTGAGAAAGTCATATTCCAAGACTATTTCTTTCATTACACCAAATCGCTCTCCCAAGATCGATGAATTGCGCATCAATGGAAAAAATGCGGTTGATTCCCTTGTTGTAAACAAAAAGGGAATAAGGCTCAGCTGGAAAGCTACGGATCCGGACGGTGAACAGTTGAGTTATAAAATAACCCTTATTCTGATAGACGGAAAGAATGAAATCAAGTTAGCAGAGATCAATAATCAAAGGAAGAACTACTACCACTTTGACAAAGCACTAAAAGGTCATGCGAAATATAAGCTTATTCTTGAGGCTTTAGATGAACACGGTGGTGTAGCAACTAAAACCGTATTCTTCGAAACGGAAAACACGCCTCCTGAAATCCTTTCGATAGTTTCTCCAAAAGAAACGCGCGAACCAACACAAACAGTGTTCTCATGGTCTGCATATGATGATGATGAAGACTTGCTGAGTTATGTGCTTTCGATTTGGAGCGAAGATGGTAGTTATAGTAGAACGATAGAAATCAAAAAGGGCGTTACCAGCCACCGCGTTGCTGAAGGGTTGCCCGGGCACAAAAAATATCAATGGAACGTAACCGCTTATGATAATCACGGAGGTATAGCGATCTCTGACCCTGTGTCTTTTGAAACGGCAAATAACCCACCAAAGGTCGTCCCATTCTTCCCTGAAAATGGTGCACAGGGTCTTCCAGACACAATAGAGTTTCATTGGAAAGCTTTTGATGAAGACCACGATGAATTGTCTTATGTTTTCCACCTGCTGAAAGCCGGGGAAACCGTCTATACAATTAATACAGGCGAAAGCACTTCAGTGCAAATCCCCCGATTAAAAGGGAATACTGAATACTGCTGGTATATTGAAGCAAGCGACGGACACACCGATCAACCGGTAACCAGTCAACGTTACTATTTCAGGGTCAACAACCACATTCCTCTGATACGCTTGATAATTCCAGAAGAACCCATAGATCCGGATTTTGCAGTCATTAACTGGTCTGCCTTTGATCTTGATGGTGATACACTTTTAGGAAAATTGAGAATTCTTAACACCGATGGCACCGATGCAGTTGAGCCAATTATGCTGGACACCAAGGCATCTTCAACCGTTTATATCGAAGGCCTTATCGGCAATAAAAATTACATCGCATCGATATTCGTCGAGGATTGGCATGGTGGTGCGGCAACCGATACAAGAAGCTTTCAGACTTCAAACCGCGCTCCCTATATTCCCGAACCAGCCTCGCCAGGTAACTTCGCAGTTATAGATACGGATTTCAGAAATTTCTTCTGGAGTTCTGACGATCCCGATGGTGATGTTCTGTCTCATGATATCTTCCTGGAATGCTTAACAGGCGATGATGTGCTGGAAATTTTCGACACTACTGCAAACAAATTCAAAATAAGCTTCTTAAGGCCATATTCCATTTATCGCTGGAAAATCACAGTTCGCGATAACCACGGCGGAGTAACAGAGGGCCCCTACTGGTATTTCATAACAAATCCTTCTGCAGATAAGGGATTTGAACCTTATTTCACAAGTATGGTAGCCCAGAAAGTTTTCAAAGAAATGCTTATCTTCGCCGGTACTCTAAAGGGAGAGCTGTTAATCTTCAATGGCGGTAAGCAAATAGATCGTGAAAAGCTCTCGAAATATTCCATTGTGGAATTATCAGCACCAAAATATTCAGATCTTTTAAAACCCGAAGAAGTAAATCACATAAAAAACGCGGTTGGAAGGTTTTTCTCGACAGATACCTGGCCTTTGATTCTTGCGAAAGATGAAAAGGGTAATTCTTACAAAATTGTTGTTACCGATACAAAAGAGTTATCACTCGGAAAGAACATTTTTATCTTCCCAGTGCAATAAAAATGAAATTTCTATGGTAAAACCACACCAGGAGAACTGGTGTGGTTTTTATGAGAAAATCGGCGATTATTTTAAGGAGGTGCTATTTTGTTCAAGAATTTCAAAGAACTCATCGACAGGATTCGCGATCTGGGAAAAGTAAAAAGGGTCGTACTTGTCGGCTCGGAAGATATTGAAGGCATAAAAGCCCTAAAAAAGGCTAAATCCGAAGGAATTGCCGATGCGATTCTTGTTGGAGACAGGGAAAAAACCATGGAAATTCAGAAACAACTGGGAACCGAATTCCCCGTTATAGATGCTGGAAACCCTGCTGAAGCCTCCGAAAAAGGAGTCAAGCTTATTTCCAGTGGCGAAGCAGATATTTTGATGAAAGGTTTAGTAAAAACGGCTGTTCTTTTAAAAGCTGTGCTTAATAAAGAGTGGGGGTTAAGAAACGGGAAATTGCTGAGTCATATTGCGGCAATGGATATCCCTACAATGGATAAACTGGTTTTTGTATCCGATGGCGGGATGGTTATAAAACCTGATCTTCAGCAAAAAGCTGCAATAATAGAAAATGCGGTGAACTTCATGCATCAACTTGGTTATGAAAAACCCCGGGTTGCCCTCATTACAGCAGTGGAGGTAGTGAACCCTGATATGCCTGAAACAATTGATGCAGCGGTATTAGCTAAAATGGCAGAGAGAAAGCAACTGCCTTCATGTTATCTTGATGGTCCTTTGGGTATAGATAACGCTTTGAATGAATACGCCGCAAAGGTAAAAAAAGTTTCAGGTGAAGTTGCCGGGAAAGCTGATCTTCTTATTGTCCCTGATATTCACTCAGGAAATTTCCTTGGAAAATCTGCTGTGTATCTCGCTGGTGGAACTATCGCTGGCTTGATTTTAGGTGCGAGTGCCCCCATAGTCATTGTATCCAGAGCCGACACCGAGAATTCAAAACTCGCTTCAATTGCCCTTTCAGTACTTGGAAGTACTAATTAAAAAATTGATTTGAGGTGGTCATTTTGAAAGTTTTTCTTGATGATAAAGAGTTCAGTTTTAACAAACCAATCAGCGTAAAAAGATTGCTGGAGAGTTTGAATCTGAATCCCGAATCGCATATAGTTCTTGTAAACGGTGCAATAAAAACACCGGATTCAAAAATTTCTGAAGATGCCAATGTCAGGATTGTGAGAGCAGTCTCTGGAGGCTGAGCTCTTCGAGAAAATCCTTTAAGAATTCTTCCTGGATTTCCGTACCGGGTTCGATATCCGGCTTATTGTCACCGTGATAATCGCTTCCACCTGTTACCAGCAGGTGAAATTTTTTTGCGATTGCCAGCAATTTCTCCTGCTCTTCATCGCTGTATGCTTTATAAAAGACCTCGATGCCTTGAAGGCCCGCATCAACGAGTTCTCCCACCTTTCTTTCAAGCGATCCATACTCAAGGTTCAAAGAAAGGGGATGGGCAAGAACTGCAATGCCTCCAGCCTTTTTGATATGAAATATCACTTCTTCTGGTTCATGCTTGTTTTTACTCACATAGGCTATTTTTCCTTTTCCTATATACATTTCAAAGGCATCTTGAATGCTCTTAACGTAACCTTTTCTCAAAAGAGCTCTTGATATATGAGGCCGCCCTATCACTGTGCCGCCAGATTCGTTAATGACTTCTTCCATGTTTATATCCAACCCAAGCTCGTTAAGCTTTCTAATGATGAGCACATTGCGTTTATTTCTGTGTTCAACAAGCTTATTGAGAAATTCATTCAAATCTTCCATATCGCAATCAATATTGTAACCGAGTATATCCATTGTTCCACCTGAAAACTTACAGCTGATTTCAACACCCGGGATATAGTTAAGCCCATTCTTCATGGCAAGATTTATGGCTTCCTTCTGTGCTTTCAGGTTGTCATGGTCTGTGATCGAAAAGAGCCTTATGTTTTTCCCTTTCATGATATTAAGAATTTCATCAACGCTTTTAGTGCCATCAGAATATGTGGAATGTACATGCAAATCGATTAACATGCCAATTACACCTTCTATCTGGTAAAATCTATAATGGATGATACCATTTATAACGGAGGGATTTCAATCAGGCTACCATTAAAAACCGGAACCATATTGAAGAAACAATATGAAATTGTTACAAGCCTCGGCTTTGGAGGTTTCGGTATAACTTATCTTGCGCTCGATAAAGCAAACGACAATCGCGAAGTTGCTATAAAGGAACTCTTCCCAAAAAACTCAGTCCGGGAGGGGAATTGCGTCGTATTCTCAGAAGATGCCGAAAAGAGCTTTAGCCGTATATCAGAATTCATTGATGAAGCAAAGATGATGACCTCGGTAAAAAATGAAAGAATCGTAGAGGTCCTTGATTATTTCACTGAAAACGGAACTGCTTATTATGTTATGGAATTCATCGACGGAAAGACATTAAGGGATTTTATTAAAAAGCACGGGCCTCTGGATTCAAAACAGGCTATTCATCTGATTAAAGAAATTGCCCTCGGGCTGAAAGCGATTCATGATAGGGGCATTTTGCACGGGGATTTGAAACCTTCAAATGTAATGATGAACAACAAAGGGATAAAAATCATGGATTTTGGAGCAGCAAGCCTTAAAAATACCATTTACGCTACAAAACACGGAAAGGTTATCTCATGGGGCTATTCAGCTCCTGAGCGCTTTACAAATAGCACCATTATTACTCCACAATCGGATATCTATTCTCTGGGATGCATCCTCTTTTTCATGGTTAGCGGGGAAGATCCAATTCCAGCACTGGAAAGAAGAAAAGGAACACGATTGTCGATCCCGCCAGTGAAGTTTAAGTTAAGAAGGATAATAAAAAAAGCAATGGCGTTGGAGCCTTTCCAGCGCTACCCAACTGTTGATAACTTCTTGAAAGCATTAGACTCATTTATTTAGCGTTCCTGTACTAATTTGCGCAATCTGTCCAGAATCTGCTTGATTTCATCCTGTTTTATTCTCTCAAGCGCTTTTGAATAAAATTTTTCTGCTGTTTTCTTCGCCCTTTCCATTTCCATGTATCTTAAAATATTGGGTCGATTCTGTATTTCATCTTTACCAGGTGTTTTGCCAAGTATTTCGGATTTTCCATATTTGTCCTTTATGTCATCAAATATCTGGAATGCCATGCCAAAATCTATTCCCGCTTTCTCCATTTCAACAGCTTCCGTCTGCTTTCCGGCGCAAATAAAGGGCGATGAAAAACAAAAGCCAAAGAATGCTGCAGTTTTTAAATAGTGAATCCTCTCAACTTCTTCAACGCTCTTTACTCTGGTATTGATATCTAAGAATTCGCCTTCAATCACTTTCAAGCTCGTGTCATGCCAGAGCCTTAACAGGTTCAATTTAATTTCGGCAGATAGAGGAAGGGTCAGGATTATCTTCCCGGGATATAGCATCAAATAATCCGCAACCAGCATTGCAGGGCCATCTCCGCACAATCTGTGCAATGAGGGCTTCCCTCTTCTAAAATTATCGTTATCAAGCGATGGCAAATCATCTTGAATGAGGCTCCCGCTGTGGAACAACTCCACTGCAAGCCCTAATTCCAAATATACCTCTTCTGGAATTTCAAGAATGTTCGAAAACAAGTAAATAATGTAGGGTCGCAACCTTTTCCCACCGCTGCGTGGTGTATAACCAACCAGATCACCCAGTGCTTGCTTTAAGGTAATGGACCTTAGTCTTCTTTCAAGATATTCATCGAAGGTAATTCTAAATTCCTCCAGTAAAAGTGGGGGCATTATTCGTCTTCTGTTCCTTTCTTTTTTTCCAGATATTTTTTTATATCTTCAATGTTTATACTGTTTAGAAACCTTTTAAACTCTTCTTCTGACTGTTCTTTCTCTTCCGGTCCCGTTTCAGAATAGTCCGTGGGGATTTTACTAAGATCGATGGCGCTGCTTTCAAACACCTCTTCTTCAACAAACACCGGAAAACCGTATTTAACAGCCAGAACAAGGCAATCTGATGGCCTTGCATCTATTTCTTTTTCTTCACCGCTCGCATCTGATATATAAAGGGTGGCGTAGTATATGTTGTCTTTAACGGAATGGATTACCGCTTTTTGAAAAACAGCTTTTGCAGCTTTTATTGTATTGATGAAAAGATCATATGTAAGCGGTCGAGGATATTCTTTGCCACTTACCGCCAGAGCCAGTGATTCAGCTTCAAAAGGGCCTATCCATATCCCGAGGCCTCTGTTCAAATTGTCCACTTCCAGTATCACAACTGGAGAATTCGCTTGATCAAGGGCAAGTCCCCTCAATTTCACTTTAAGCATGATATCACCCCTAAACCGTTTCCCGGAGTTCCGTAAGAGCTTTTGCAATCAACGTATGAAGATACTTTTCGAGGTCCTCTTCAGATTCAAATTCATCGGGATCTACCGGGTCCATAACTTTCAATTTCACCTTTGCCGGTTTCACCAAAAGTTTCCCTTTTACCATTATATCCTTTGTGCCGTCCAATGCGACAGGTATGATAGGTACTTTCATTCTATATGGTATAGCAAGGCTACCCTTTTTGAAACTCTTCAATTTTCCATCAGTACTTCGAGTTCCCTCGGGAAATAACATTATCGTCCCACCATTTTTTAGAACTCTAATAATATTACGAATTACCCCGGCAGTTTGCAATTTGTTTCCACGTTCGATAAAGACCCCGTCTAACCTCTTTACAAACTGCGCTACTGCAGGGATTTTTGCAATTTCAGCCTTGGCAATAAAGGATATTCCGCCACTAACATAACCAGCTATAAGGGGAATATCAAAAGTGCTCTGGTGATTTGAAATAATAACCATTGGCCCTTTTTGCGGAACTTTATCTCTGCCATATGCTTTAACCCGTGCACCAATTACCCTGAAAGCATTCCTCCCAAACCTCGCAACTTCTCTTTCAACAAATTTCCTCCCTTTTTCTTTGCTTGCTATCTTTTCGATAATCCAGCCAGCTAACAAAACGAAGGAACCGTAAATAATCACATAGCAAACAAAAGCTATAAAAAGCCATAATGTTAACAATATGTAGGGAATTTCAGTTATCCATTTCAAGGCTCTCAACCTTTATCACCTGCCCGAGCTTTATTCTGTAAAGCTTTGTTTCGTCAATGGCTTCAGAAATCAATTGAGAAAAATCAATATCTTTTTCTGCTCGCAAAATATCCACCACTCTTGCCTTGGTCGCAGGCTCTTTTGGTACAAAAACTGTACAACAATCTTCATAAGGTCTTGTGGAGATTTCAAAGCTTCCTATCTTTTTCGCCATTTCAACGGTATCTATTTTATCAAATCCTACCAAAGGCCTTAAAACCAGTTTATCGGTAGCGCTTGATATCGCTATCATGTTCTCAAGTGTCTGGCTTGCTACTTGACCGACATTCTCACCGGTAACTATCGCTTTATAGCCCTCTCTTTCAGCGATTTCAGTAGCAATTTTCATCATAGCCCTTCTCTGAATTATTAAACTGTATCGTTCCTGTACAGAACGATGTATTGAAAGTTGGGTCTTCGTAAAAGCTACATTATAAAGCAAAAGCTCTCTGCCTCCATTATACATTGACAATAATCGAGCAAGGTCAATGACCTTTTCAAGTGCTTTCTCGCCTGTATAAGGAGGGCTCGCAAAGTGAATTGCGTGAAGGTCTATTCCTCTTTTCAGCATATACCAACCCGCAACGGGGCTATCTATCCCCCCGGATAATAGAAGCAATCCCTTTCCGCTGACACCAACCGGCATTCCCCCGGATCCTTGAAATTTGTTGCTGAATAGCAATGTGCCGCGATTTCTTATCTCAACGCCAATTGTGAATTCCGGATTATGGACGTCCACATGAAGTTCAGGAAAGCGTTCTAAAACCTTTTCACCAAGAAAAGCGCTCAATTGCATGCTTCGTAAAGGAAATTTTTTATAGGCTCGCTTTGTTTCAACCTTGAAGCTTCTTTTACCTTTATTCACCTCAGTTTCTGCAAGTTCAAGACAGGTTGATAGAATATCATCAAGCTCAAAACCTACCAATGTTCCAATGCTATAATTTTGCACACCAAAGGTTTTGTCGAGAACTCTTTTTACATCTTCAAGCACATAGTTGCCCGTTTCTATATAAACCCTGCTTCCTGTTGTTCGCGTTCTAACTCCTGGAAGCTGATTACGTATATTCCGTTCAAGAGCTAGTTCAAAATATTTTCTGTTTCTTCCCTTTAAGCCTATTTCGCCATACCTGATAATAGCTAATTTCATAGAAATTCCTCCTTTGTGTGACACTTATATAGAATCGAGAGCTGAGAATCCGAGATCCGAGACTAAGTGACCGAGAAGACGAGAAATAGTAATCGAAATTCCGAGAAGTAGTAATGAGAACTGATAATTAAAGAATCAAGAATTTCAAGTTTTTTTCTCGTCCTCTCGGATTCTCGGTTTTCGAACACTATTTTCGTGGGAGTTTTGCCCCACTCATCCAATGATATAATATCTGTGACTTAACTTGTAAAGGAGGGGTTAGAATGAAAAAAATTATTGTGGTGTTTCTCTTTACAGTAATATTTGTAAGCATCTTCGCGATTGATTACGAAACCCTTTACCCGCAATTTGCTGAAATAAGATCACTTCAGAAAAAGCCCGATCTTGTTAGGTTGATGAGCACTCTGGAAAATGCTCCAGAAACACAGGAGGATGTAAAACTGCTCACCTTGCTCGCTGACTGTTACAGAGAATATGCAAATTGGGCAACCGAAATTGATAAAGAACAGTATTATAAGAAATCCCGTGAAACCGCTGAAAATGCCATTAAGCTTGACCCAAACTACGGTTATGCCTATTATGTTGCCGGAGCTGCTATAGGACAACTTGCCCAATATGTGGGAATAATTAAATCACTCTTTATGCTTGGTGACTTTGACAAGTACATTGACAAAGCTATGGAATTGCTTCCGGATAATCACTTCCCTTTCTATGCAAAGGCTCTAAGATATCGTGACACCCCCTGGCCTTTCAAAGATTTCAAAAAATCAGAGGAGCTTTTCATGAAATCGATAAATTTAGATCCTTCATACCTCGATACATATTACGACCTTGCAATACTATATGATATGTGGGGAAAGGAAGATCTGGCAACTGAATACTGTCAAAAAGTTTTAGAGATGCCCGAAGACGAGGATTACGTTGTCATCAGTAAAGAAGCAAAGGAAAAAGCAGAAGCATGGCTGAAGGAGAAAGGAAAGCTGGAATAAGGAGGTATTCATGCTTTACAGGCTCATTTTTTCTTTCATTCCTATCATAGTGTTTCCAAGACTTGGATTTGGTATAATCCTATCCTTAATTGTGGTTGCCATGCTGTTGATTGGCACGATTATAGGCAATAATCGCTGGATACCACAACTTCAATCACTCACGATTTTTTTGATCTATGCTTTACCTATTCTTGGTTACTTTAGAGGACAGGATATTTCAGTAATGAGCATTTCTCTTATGCTTATAGCCTTTGGATATCTTTCTTTGGGTATTGAGGGAAGCGCCTTTTCGTTGCCCGTTAAATCGAAAACAAGAAAAAAAGTAGCCCTTTTTGCTTCAGTACTGTTTGCTTTCTTTGTGGCCTGGGGGCTCTCTATACTTGCCTTTGATAAGATGGGTAACTCCGGGGTGTTTTTGTCAGCATTCTTGATGGGCCTTGTTGCCTGGAGAGATGTGAACAGAATAATAAAATCTTCCTTTGAAGAAAGGCGGCAATCTGAAAATTGAACCTGGCTTTTTTTAGAACCAAAGGCAACCGATATAGTATAGCTGCTTTATTGGGGGCATTAGAGGACCTTGAAACGAAGCTGGCTATAATTGACAAACCCGAAAAACTTTTCGAGCTTCCTGATAACTTTTACATAGCTTTGTCTTTTATGAGTTCGGAAGCTCCAGATCAGATTAATCTGGCAAAAGAACTAATCAGAAAAGAGTATAGAGTAATTGCAGGCGGTTCACACGCTTCGGCGCGCCCTTTGAAGTTGTTAAAGTACGGTTTTTACGCTGTATTTACTGGAGAAGCGGAAGAAACCTTGCGAAGTTTTATAAAGGAACCTCGGCCAGGGCTCTGGAGACCTTCCAGTCCCATTATCCTGGACAATTTTCCGCCATTTTCATTGAAATATAAAGCCTTTTCACCTATTGAGATAACGAGAGGTTGTCCCTTCAGGTGTGCCTATTGCCAAACTCCGAGGCTCTTCGGGAATAAAGTCAGGCATAGGAGTCTGGAAAAAATTCTTGAGTTTGCAAGGAAAAGCGTAGCACATGGGAGGAAAGTAGCACGCTTCATTTCCCCAAATGCTTTTGGTTATGGCTCGAATAACGGCATTTCTCCAAATCCGGATGCTATTGAAAAGCTGTTAAAAGGCATCAGAGAAGCGGGAATGAGAGAAGTTTATTTCGGTTCTTTTCCTTCTGATGTTAGACCGGAATCTGTAACTGAAGAAGTGCTTGATCTTGTAAAGGCATATTGCAACAACAAAACCATTGTAATTGGCCTTCAAAGCGGTAGCGAAAGGGTGCTAAGCCTTCTCAGAAGGGGGCACAGCATAGAAAAGGCTTTGTATGCTATTGAATTGATTTCCAAAAAGGGATTTGTGCCATATGTGGATATGATCTTTGGTTTTCCCTTTGAAACCGAAGAAGATGTTCAAAAATCATTGGAGCTATCATTATTCATGCATGAGAAGTTCGGTGCGGTAATACATGCTCATACTTTTATGCCTTTGCCCGGCACGCCTTTTGAAAACCTAACAGCACATATCTCGCCGGGCACTTTAAAATTGTTGGGCAGATTTTCATCGAAAGGTATAATCAAAGGACAATGGCAAAAACAGGTGGATATTTCTGCTGAAATCAGCAGTTTGGAGGAATGAACATGCCTAAGAAAAAGAGCGAAATAAAAATTGGAGCAGTTCAGCTTTCATTATCCATAGACAACCCTGGAGAAAACCTCGAGCGTAGCATTACATATATTGAATTGCTCCTGGAAAAAGAGGTAGATCTTGTTTTGCTTCCTGAGATGTTCAATACTGGTTATGGAACATCAAAGGAAATACTCGATAATGCAATGGAAATCTATGATGAAACAATTGAAAGCCTTTCCGCTATCGCGGATTTTAACGATGTGACGATTGTGGGAGGGATTCCCAGAAAAATTGGTAATACCTTTTACAACAGCACCGTTGTCCTGTTACCTTATACAGACCCGATATTTTACGATAAAACACATCTTTTCAGGAGTGAGAAGGAAGTTTTCAAGCCGGGCAATTCATTTCTGACTTTCAATTATATGGGAGTGGATTTTGGCATATTCATGTGTTACGAAGTAGGATTTCCTGAAATAGCGAGAACCCTTGCTAAAAAAGGGGCACAGGTTTTCCTTGCTCCCTTTGCTTTTGGCAAAGAACGGGAAGGGATTTATGAGATAGCCACCAAGGCAAGGGCAATAGAAAACGGTTCTTTTCTTATAACTTCTAACCAAATCGGAAAAGGAAAAGAGATGGACTTTCTGGGAAAGAGCTGTATAATTTCGCCTGATGGCTCTTTGTTAGCGGATGCAGGATATGCCGAGGGGATAATCTGGTCGACTTTAAATCTTTCTGAAGTAAAGACTTACAGGTATTCAGAACAAGGCAGGTCTCATGGATATTTCTCAAACTTCAGGGAAGATTTATATGAATAAAAGTCGAATATGTTGACAGTTTGGGTTTATTGAGCTAAAATAAATAGCGAGTGGGCCGTTAGCTCAACAGGCAGAGCGGCTGATTCTTAATCAGTAGGCTGCGGGTTCGATTCCTGCACGGCCCACCAGCATATTTTAGAAAAAGTAAGCGGAGCTTAGCTCCCACCCCCGCCTGAAGCCGAGGGGTCAATATCTTAAAGAGTATTGACAGGCGGGCTATTTCCGCCTTTTTTCTTTGAGAGGTGATGCTTTATAGCAAGAGACGAAAAGAGAATTATCAAGAACGATGACATCAGGGCATCGAAGGTTCGTGTTGTTGATGAAGACGGTGAGCAGCTCGGAATTCTTCCCACTGATGAGGCAATCAAGATAGCCATGGAGAAAAACCTGGACTTGGTGCTGGTTGCGCCTGATTCGAATCCCCCTGTTGCAAGGATTATGGATTTTGGGAAGTATAAGTATGAAAAGGAAAAGAGGGAGAGAGAAGCCAAGAAACGGTCAAAGCAGACTCAACTCAAGCAGATGAAATTCCGGCTGCGAATTGATACTCATGATTTTATGACCAAAGTAAACAGGATAAGAGAGTTTCTATCCAAAGGAAGCAAGGTTCGTGTGGTTATTATGTTTAGAGGGCGAGAAATGGCTTTCAGCGATCAGGGCGCCCAACTTCTGGAAAGAGTAAAGCTCGAGCTTGAAGATATCTCTGAAGTAGACAGAGCTCCCAAAATGGAAGGCCGCGACATGTGGATGATACTCAGACCAAAATCAACCCAGGGAGGTAAATCAAATGGGAAAGGCTAAAATGAAGACACACAAAGCTACTGCAAAGCGCTTCAAGATAACAGGAAGCGGAAAAGTGATGAGACAGCATTCAGGCAGGAACCATAATACTGGTAAAAAAAGCGAAAGCAACCGCAGAGACGCAAGAAAATGGGAAGAGCTTTCCAAGGGAATGTCCAAAAAAATCAAGAAGAGTCTTGGAATATAACAAAGAGGTGATAGTGGATGCGCGTCAAAGGTGGAGTTAATTCAAAAAAGAAGAAAAGAAAATATTTGAAGGCAGCGAAAGGTTATAGAGGTGCTTTAAGCAGACGTTATCGACTCGCAAAGCAATATTATATTCGTTCCGGGGTTTTCGCATATTTTGGAAGAAAACAGAAGAAAAGAGATTACAGGAAACTCTGGATCACAAGAATAAATGCTGGAGCAAGAATGGAAGGTCTGAAATACAGCGAGCTCATACATGGCTTGAAACTGGCCGGCATTTCAGTAAATAGAAAGATACTTGCTGAACTGGCAGTGATGGATTTTGAAGCGTTCAAAGAATATGTGAAAATTGCAAAAGAAGCACTAAACAAGGCTTAATCAGCGGGGGCATACGCCCCTTTTTTTTAAGGAGGTTATACTAGTGGAAATAAAATTGAAGAGAATAGGAAATATGGCTTTTCATACAAAGACCCCTTCAGGACACGATGTACATGTTGATGCTGGTCCTGAGGTTGGTGGAAATGATTCTGCTCCGCGACCAAAGGAGTTAATGCTCATTTCATTACTTGGTTGCACTTCTATGGATGTTGTTTCCATACTCAACAAGATGAAAGTGAAGGATTACGACTATGAGATTACCGCTGAGGGGCAAATTGCCAGCGAGCACCCAAAGGTATTCACAAGCATAAAGCTTACTTACAAGTTCAAAGGCAAAAACCTCCCCAAAGAAAAAATCGAAAAGGCTGTTAGTCTTTCACAGGAAAGATATTGCTTTGCATCAGCGATGTTGAAAAAAGCTTGCAGTTTGAGTTATGAAATAACATATGAGGAGGTTTAGAAATGTCTCAGAATCCGAACAATCTTGCGGAAACTTTGAAAAAGATTCGTGATAACATATCGGGAATAAAACATAAAATACTTGTGATGTCTGGAAAAGGTGGAGTTGGAAAATCCACTGTTGCCGTAAATCTCGCTGCGGCACTTGCCGATGAGGGCTATAAAACAGGAATCCTTGATATAGACCTTCACGGCCCAAATATCGCCAAAATGCTGGGTTTAAAGGAAAAACCAACTGTTGTGGAAGAACAGATATTCCCCCCCGAAGTACTTCCAAACCTGAAAATCATCTCTATGGCCAGTTTTCTTGAAGATGACAGACCAATTATCTGGAGAGGCCCCTTAAAAACTTCTGCTATTTACCAGTTTCTTGGTGACGTCGCATGGGGTGAACTCGACTTTCTGGTAATTGATGCACCTCCCGGAACCGGTGATGAATCGCTGACTATTTTGCAAACAATTCCGGATGTAAAGCCTTTAATGGTTACAACTCCCCAAGAAATCGCCGCTCTTGATGTGAAGAGGGCTCTCAGCTTTGCAAAAGCTCTCAACAAAAAGATTCTCGGAGTGGTTGAAAACATGTCTTATCTCAAATGTCCAAAATGCGGAGAAGAAATAAAACTCTTTGGTGAAGGTGCGGGAGAAAAGCTTTCAGAAGATTTTTCAGTTCCCCTGCTGGGAAAACTTCCTTTTGATCCGCAGGTAGTTTCAAATGCCGATAATGGAAAACCGATAGTGACTCATATGAGAAATACGGAATTAGAATCAGCATACCGAGAGCTTGTGAAAAACACTTTGAAATTTCTGGAGGGATAACTTTGTCAAAATTAAAGACAATGACTCTTGAATGGACGGGAGACGCTGTTATCTTCATAGACCAGAGAAAATTACCCCTGGAAGAAGTATACGTTAAATGTACAAATCATTTTGATACCTTTACTGCCATAAAGGATATGATAGTGAGGGGAGCTCCCGCAATTGGTGCAAGCGCTGCTTTTGGCTATGTTCTGGGGGCGAAGGAGTTTCGCGGAGAGCTCGGTAGCGAGAAAGGCATCGATCATATGAAAAAGGTTAAAGAAAAACTTGCTTCCAGTCGCCCGACAGCGGTAAACCTTTTCTGGGCACTTGAAAGGATGCATAAAACCTTTCTTGAAAACGCTTCTTCCGATAATACGATCGATATTCTTGAAAAAGAGGCTTTAGCCATCGCCTTTGAAGATATTGAAGTAAATATGGCTATTGGCAGAAATGGATCTGAGCTTCTTAGAGATGGCGATACCGTTTTGACACACTGTAACGCCGGAGCGCTCGCAACGGTAGATTATGGAACCGCTCTTGGAGTAATAAGAGCAGCCGTAGAAGCGGGAAAACGCATTTCAGTATTTGCCGATGAAACCAGGCCATATTTGCAGGGAGCAAGATTAACTGCCTGGGAGCTCATGAAAGATGGAATTGATGTAACGCTGATCTCAGACAATATGGCCGGCTGGGTGATGAGTCAGGGCAAGATAGACGCTGTTGTAGTGGGCGCTGATAGAATTGCTGCCAATGGGGACGTCGCAAACAAGATAGGAACGTATTCAGTTGCCGTCCTGGCTCAACGGCATGGAATTCCCTTTTACGTAGCAGCTCCGCTATCAACAATTGATTTATCAACTCCTACCGGAAAAGAAATTCCTATCGAAGAAAGAAGTCACAAAGAAATCACCCATGTTCAGGGCATTCAGGTTGCTCCACATAATGTGAAGTGTTACAATCCAGCTTTTGATGTCACTCCATGGAATTTGGTTACAGGTATCATAACGGAGAAAGGCGTTGTTCGCCCCCCGTATAACGTAACACTTAAAAATTTATTTGACTGACCCGCTATGGGTCAGTCTTTTTATCATGAGGTGAACCATGAAAGAATTTGCAACCATAGAAAGCTCTGATACTTTACTTCTGTACTCAAAAGCTAAACCCCGGAAGCTTTTCGTAAATGGTTCAGAGATTCCTTTTACAGTAAAACAACAGGAAGGTAATTTAAAACTCACGCTGAGCAAACCGAGACTGGACCCTTTTAATAACGTTGAAATTGTGTTGGAGAATTCCAGCAGGGTATTTGCTTACCCCGTTGGTATTCTTGAAGATAAAGATTTCTTATATCAAAAAGATCTTGGCTATAAACTGTATGAATCAGAGACTAAATTTAAAGTCTGGGCACCGGGTCCTGGTGAAGTTTTCGTTGAAGTGTTTTCTCTTGATGATTTAGCGAATCCCCTTTTTAGCCTTACCGCTTTTCCTCAACCCAATGGGCTGAGAGTTGCCAGAATATCAAAAAACCTCTCGGGATATGCATATCGTTTCAAAATAAAAAGGTATGGAGAAACACTCTATGCAGCTGATCCTTATGCACCCTTTGCAACGGTAAACGGCGAATTTTCGTACATATACGATCCTGAAAAAGTTAAACCGCGGGGATGGGATGAGGATAAAGGCCCGGCACTTAACAATCCCGTTGATGCCATTCTGTATGAACTGCACATAAAAGATTTTTCGAACTCCTGGACATCGGGGTCAAGGTATCCGGGAAAATATAGAGCTTTCTATGAAAAAGCTCATGATGCCCCTCTGAAATCCGGGACATGCCTTGACCATATTACAGAGCTCGGAGTGACCCATGTACATCTGTTGCCAGTTCATGATTTTGACAGCATCGACGAAAGAGATCCGGTGCAGTACAACTGGGGATATGATCCGGCGCTGTTTTTTGTGCCGGAAGGCTCATATTCTACCAATCCCCATGACCCTGTTATTAGGGTTCTTGAATTCAGGAAGCTTGTACAGGAATTGCACCGAAAAAAATTAGGAGTTGTGCTAGATGTTGTGTTCAATCACACATATAACACCGATACCCCCTTTCAAAAACTCGTCCCCTATTATTACTACCGCCTAACACCAGATGGAGGCTTTTCAAACGGTTCTGGTTGCGGAAATGAACTGGCAACGGAAAGGCAAATGGTAAGGCGGTATATTATAAGTGCCCTAAAATATTGGGTCAAAAACTACCATATAGATGGATTTAGATTTGACTTAATGGCTTTGTTGGGGAAAGAAACCATGCTATCCATTGAAAGGGAACTCAAAGAGCTAAGAAAGGACATTTTGCTTTATGGCGAACCCTGGGCTGCGTCACACTCTACAATGAAAGACAAACCCTTTATCAAGGGCGAGCAAAAAGGAGTCAATATAGCTGTTTTCAACGATGAGCTCAGAAACGCTGTGAAAGGATTTACCGATGACGAAAGCAAGGGATTTGTAACAGGTTCCTACGACAAAAAAGAGGAAGTAATGAAAGGTATTATAGCAGAAATTGAATACTCTAAAACACTTTCAGGCTTTGCAAAAGAGCCTTTTGAAGTGGTGAATTATGTTTCATCCCACGACAATCTTACTTTAATAGACAAAATTCATAAAAGTTGTCCAGAAGAAAAGTTCGAAAATAAAGTCAGGATGGCAGCTCTGGCCATTTCAATAGTGCTGACCTCACAGGGTATTCCCTTCTTACACGCGGGATCAGAAATGCTTCGCACCAAATTATTAGAGGAAAATAGCTATAACTCGGGAACGTTGATCAACGAACTGAATTACAACCAAAAATACATTTACGCAGATTATTACAATTATGTCAGAGGGTTAATTGAACTCCGCAAACGGGAAAAGCTATTCAGGCTCAAAACCAGCAATGAAATAATGGAAAAGTTAAAATTCTTACCGATAGATTCACCCGGTTTAATCGTCTTTACATTGAACGATGGAGAAAAGGAAATTCTTGTGGCGCATAACGCTTCAAAAGAAAACCAGGAAGTACTCATTGACTCCAAAGAGCCTTGGAAAGTCGTTGTAATGGATTGTAAAATTGACCGGGACGGAATTGCTGAAGTTTCCAGTGCAATTTCAGTTAAACCAATTTCAACTACTATTGCAATAAAAAATGCAGGAGGGGAATGAAATGTGGGAAAATCTCATGAGATTTGATCCTGAAGCCTTTGAGATTCTTAGCGAAGAGCTAAGAAGGCAGGAAGAAGGCATAGAGCTAATCGCCTCTGAGAATTTTGTGTCAACCGCTGTTATGGAAGCCATGGGTAGCGTTTTGACAAACAAGTACGCCGAAGGTTACCCGAGAAAAAGGTACTATGGTGGGTGTAAATACGTGGATCTCGCAGAAGATCTCGCTAGAGAGCGGGTGAAAGAGCTTTATAACGCGAAGTATGCGAACGTTCAACCCCATTCGGGTTCTCAAGCAAATATGGCCGCTTACCTTGCCGTTGCTGAACCAGGCGATACTATTATGGGAATGTCATTAAGCCATGGTGGGCATCTTACTCATGGTTCTCCAGTAAATTTCTCCGGGAAGTTGTTCAAGGTAATATCATATGGTGTTGATCCAGTATCTGAAACTATTGATTACAACATCGTTGAGAAGCTCGCCATTGAAAACAAGCCAAAAATAATTGTAGCTGGCGGAAGCGCTTATTCCCGTATAATTGACTTTAAGAAATTCAGGGAAATTGCAGATAGGGTTGGAGCTTATTTAGTTGTAGATATGGCACATTTTGCAGGTCTTGTGGCAGCAGGTCTTTATCCAAACCCGGTCGATTTTGCACACATAGTAACTTCAACAACCCACAAAACGCTAAGGGGACCAAGAGGCGGTCTTATTCTTACTAACGACGAAGAAATTGCTAAAGCAATTAATAAAAGCGTTTTCCCCGGAATTCAAGGCGGTCCATTAATGCACATTATCCTTGCAAAGGCTGTAGCTTTTGGCGAAGCTCTTAAAGATGAGTTTAAAGAATACCAGCAGAACATTCTCTCTAACGCTAAAGCACTTGCAAGGGAGCTGGAGAATAGAGGTTTGAGAATTGTTTCCGGCGGTACCGATACTCATCTTTTCCTTGTGGATCTAAATCCAAAAGAGGTTACCGGGAAGGCAGCAGAAAAAGCCCTTGAAAGAGCTGATATTACTGTTAATAAAAATACCATCCCAAAGGAAACGCGTTCGCCTTTTGTAACCAGCGGCATTCGAATAGGAACTCCAGCTGTAACGACCCGGGGGATGGGCGTGGAAGAAATGGCTAAAATTGCAGAACTGATAATTAAAGTCATTGAGAATATAGAAGATGAAAAGGGCAATCTCCCTCAGGATGTAATTCATGAGGTGTCCGAAGAAGTACACAAACTCACCGCTCGCTTCCCGCTTTATAAAGGGCTTCTTAGAAGGGAGGTATAGAAGTGGATAACCTGATTGTAGTCGACCATCCTCTTATCCAGCATAAACTAACAATTTTAAGGGATATAGAAACAGGTCCAAAGGAATTTAGAGAGTTGACCAAAGAAATTACGCTTTTGCTAACTTATGAGGCAACACGCCATATAAAAACCCACTCTGTAGAAATCAGCACACCGATTTGCAGGACTGAGGGAAAAATGATTGAGGATAAAAAGGTTACAGTTGTTCCCATATTAAGAGCGGGCCTCGGGATGATGGAAGGGGTTCTTTCTCTAATGCCGAACGCCTCTGTAGGCTTTATCGGCATATACAGAGACCCGGAAACCATACAGCCTGTTGAATATTATGCCAAGCTTCCCGGAATTAACGATAACGAGATCTTTGTGCTTGATCCAATGCTTGCTACCGGTGTATCCTCTGCAGCGGCCATTGAATATGTAAAAAAGGCTGGTGGGAAACACATAACCCTGATGTGCCTGATTGCTTCACCAGAAGGAGCTTCTTTTATTTCTTCAAAATTTCCTGACATAAAGATATTTACTGCCTCCCTTGACGAAAAGTTAAATGACCACGCCTATATTGTTCCGGGGCTTGGTGATGCCGGCGACAGGCTATATCGAACAAAATAAGCTAAGCTATATCAAAATAGCAGTGGAAGTAATAGCTTCCACTGCTATTTTTGATGATAAAATTGTGATGAGAGTCTTTTATACAGGCTTCTATTTTCCATGATTTCATTCTCAAAGATAAGAAGGGAGGAGTTGACCGCATGAGCAAACTTACTCGGTGTGTCAACGGATTTATGAAGTTTTTAGTATTTGCTGCTTTGTTGATTGTTTTGTTAACTCTATTTACAGCATGTTCAGCCGAAAGAACCGCTCCCGTCCTTCCTCAGCAAGAGGTTGATCAGGAAGTTGCCTCACCCGATGCAAGTCCATCGGTTGAACAGACTGCTGAACCAAAACAAGGAGTTATTTCTATAACTTTTAAAGTTACTCTTCCATCCAACACACCGGAAGGGCCTGTATATATAGTTGGTAGCTTCAATGAATGGATTCCCGGTGATATCAATTACGAAATGACACGATCAGGCAATATGGCAGAGATCACCTTGAACTTGCCAGCCAATAGCACCATTGAATACAAATACACACGCGGGGATTGGGGGAAAGTTGAGAAAGGCGAAGCTGGAGAGGAAATCAGCAACAGAAAAATCGAGATAAAGCAAGAGCCCCTTGTAATTGAAGACATTATCGCTTCATGGGCTGATGTCGCGCCTGAAGTGAAAACCGAAGTACCCGCTGGAACACCTGCTGAAATAACTTTTAAGGTGAGCATTCCCTGGAATACCCCAGCAAATGACGAAGTTTATATTACCGGAACTTTTAATAACTGGACAACTGGAGATCCGCTGACTATTTTAAAAAGAGATGGTAACATTGCTTTTATAACGATTGAAGCCAAAGTCGGCGACAGGATCGAATACAAATACAACCGTGGCAGCTGGGATACTGTTGAAAAGGACAAAGAAGGAAACGAAATTTCAAATAGAGTGCTCATAGTCGATGCTGAAGAAATACTACGCGAAGATACTGTTGAATCGTGGATCGATGTTCCTTATGAAGAACCTCCTTCATCTGAGACAGAAGTAAAGGAAATATCTCCGAAGAAGGAGTTACCTGATCCTGAAAACATTCTAAAAAGAGCGACACCTGCTGATCCTTCAAAACCTCCTTTAAATGTAGTGCTCATCTGGCATCAACATCAGCCTCTGTACAAAATCCCCGGAACTGTTGATTACGAAATGCCCTGGGTTAGAGCCCATGCAGTTAATGACTATCCATATATGGCCGACCTGATTGATAAATATTTAACCAGAGGTAGTGTAACAATAAATCTCGTTCCCAGCTTGTTGTTACAGCTGAAAGATTATCTGGATAAAGGTGCAACTGACAAGTATCTAAAACTCTCCTTCGCAACAGAACTATCCCCTGAAGATAAGCAGTTTATTATTGATCATTTCTTTGATATAAATCCTAGGTTTGTTTCAAAGAGCAAGCGATATTCTGAGTTGATGAAAAAGAAAAATAGCGGCGAGAATTTTACTGAACAGGATATTCTGGATCTCAAAGTTCTATGGAACTTACACTGGATTAATATCGAATACATAGAAGCTGATGAAGAGTTAACAAGGCTTCTTGAAAAGGATCGTGGATATAGTTTTCAGGACCTTCTTTACGTTATTAACAAGCAACTCGAAATAATGGGAGAAGTTGTTGAAAAGCATAAAGCGTTATGGGAATCCGGAAAAGTGGAATTGACTACTTCGCCCTTCTATCATCCAATACTCCCTATCCTCATTGAAAAAGGTTGGGAAAGTGACGCGCAAGGTCAAATTGAACGGGGTCTGGAATACTTCCAGACACTTTTCGGCAAAAAGCCAGAAGGTTTATGGCCTTCTGAGCAGGCTGTGCATAATGAACTGGTACCTATGTTAGAAAAATCAGGTATAAGCTGGATAGTTACTGATAAATCAATATTACAGCTGGCAGGGGTTGATACAGGAAATTACAAAAACATAATGAAACCATATAAAGTAATAAGCGAAAACAGCGATTTGATAGTATTTTTTAGAGATACAGACCTTTCCGATAGGATCGGGTTTAGATACTCAACAATGAGTGCAGAAAAAGCCGTCGAAGATTTCATTTCAAGACTTCACGAGCTCCAGCATTTAAATGATTCAGGTGATGCTGTCATAACCATCGCCCTTGATGGCGAAAACGCCTGGGAACATTACCCGAATAACGGGAATGACTTCAGGAAATTGTTATACATGGCACTATCGAAAGACGAAAACCTGGAATTGCTTACACCCAGTCAATATATAAGCAAATATGGGGTGGAGGATACTTTGGATTACCTTCCTACCGGTTCATGGGTTGGCGGTAGCCTCGATACCTGGATAGGCGAGAAGGAAGAAAACGAAGCATGGGATAGAGTCGCAGAAGCGCGCGAGGCATTCTTGAAAGCAAAAGATTCCCTCTCTCCTGATCAAGTTAAATTGGCTCTGGACGCTCTTTACACTGCCGAAGGTTCTGATTGGTTCTGGTGGTATGGAGTGGATCAGGATGCTGGGAATAACGAAGTTCTTTTCGATATGGCATTTAAGAAGGCTTTAATACAGCTATATAGAGCCATAGGAACTCCAGAAGAAGACATTCCTTCCTATCTCTTTGTTGTAAACAAGAAACCCGCTGTATCCACCAGTGGGGCAATTGGAGTCATTAAACCATCGATAGACGGCGTTATGGAAGAAGGCGAATGGGATAAAGCGGCTTATTATAAAGACCTGGAAGTTTCCACAATGGCCGCTGAAGACGACTTGATAGCAGGCTTTTATATCGGAAGGGACAATGCAAATCTTTACCTTGCAGTGGAATTGAAACGAGATCCAAGATCGCTGCTTGGGGAGCCATTGTATCTGGAAATATATACCGACCTCCCCGGTGCACAGAAAATAAATACAGTTCCACGCTACCCATTCAAAGATGAAAAGGACTCCTTTGGCTTTGTTCTTGCCAAAAGGTTTCTTGTGAGCTTCAAATCATGGAAGATTAGACCCGGGAGATTATCAAACTACAATGCGGCGGGTGATGGAAAATGGTCAATTGATCCTGAACTTCCATCTCTTGAAGATAGCGCTGCAATTGGTGAAACGGTAGAGATAAAAATCCCCCTTGATGCCCTTGGGATAAAAACAGGACAGGAATTCAATTTAGCTATTTCTATTAGTAATTCAAAGGAAAAGGCACTTATAGATTATGCACCCAAAAGCGGTCCCGTTCATGTTCAAATCCCTCAGGCGGTTACAGGAAGGGTTGTGGCAGTCTTTCAGGATCCTACGGGCGATGATTACGGATTTGGTTCATATCAATATCCCTTAAACACTGCATTTGAACCATATAAGGGGCTATGGGACATTGAATGGCTTAAAGTGCTTGAGAATGAGCAGGCTGTGATTTTCCAGTTGAAGTTCAATGAAATGACCAATCCATGGAATGCTCCCAAAGGTTTTTCACATCAACTCATAAACCTCTACATTGATGTCAAGGACGGCGGAAGGACAGACACTTATGCTGAAGGTGCCCGTGTGAGTTTTTCAGATGAATTTCCATGGGATTATTTCATAAAAGTAGCTGGCTGGCCCTCTTATGGTCAAGTTTTTGCGACAGCTGATGGAGAAGAAATTCCCGATACCGTGCAAGTTGAGGCTGACCCCGGAGAAAAAATCATCAATGTAATAGTTAATAAAGCAGAACTTGGTACCTTTAGCACAATGGCTCTTTATGTACTGTCGGGAAGCCAGGATGGTTATGGCCCTGACAACTTCAGGGCAGTAACCCCTGAACCAAGCGAGTGGACGCTGGGTGGCTATCCTCTTGATGCAGGAGACTTTGCTCCCTTCGTTCTTGACATAATAGTCCCGGAAGAAACCACCCAGGAAGAAGTTCTTTCATCTTACGATAAAAACTCTGAAAAGTACGCGACCTTAGTTCCTGTTATTATTGATTTCTGAAAAGGAAGCCCTTATTAAAGCGGGGCTTATGCCCCGCTTTAATATGCATTGTGGAGGTGCATTATGTCCGGAAAACTTACTGTAATTGTGGGGCCAATGTATTCAGGAAAGACTACTGAACTCCTGTCGCTCATCGAAATCTATGCTCTGGGAAAGAAAAACTATCTTGTCTTCAAGCCGTCGATAGATATCAGATACTCAGAAGAACATATAGTAAGTCATACGGGTCTTAAAGCCCCGGCTATAAAAGTTACCAGTTCCGATGAACTCAGAAAGACATTCGCAGAACATGCGGGTCAGCTTGATGCCATCTTCATCGATGAAATTCACTTTTTTGATGAAAATATAGTCCAAATCATTGAAGAAATAATTTATTCCGGTGTTAACGTTTTTTGTGTGGGGCTTGACATGAGTTATAAGCACCGTCCCTTCAAAACCACCGTTCAAATAATGGGAATAGCTGATGAAGTAATTAAAAAGAAGGCAGTTTGTCATATATGCGGTGAATATAAGGCTGTTGTTTCTTATAGAAAAGTCGATGATACTGAAAGCGAAATTGATGTTGGTGGCATGGAAAAGTATATTGCTGTTTGCCGTGATTGCTATAACAAACTCACAGGAAGATTCAAAGGGAATTGAAATATTATAATATGCATACATAAAGATTACATCTTTACACTGAATTGGTAATTAGTTAAGTATACAAACCATAAATCAGTAAACATATGTTAACATATATGGGTGATAATTGCTAGGATGCATATTTAAATGAACAGGGATATCCATACGGGATAGACCGGAGGTGTTTTTGTGTTTGAAAACCTGCAGGAAAAGCTTATCAAAACTTTTAAATCTATAAGCGGCAAGGGAAGAATATCTGAGAAGAACATAAAGGAAGCAGTTAGGCAGGTTAAGCTCTCATTGCTTGAAGCTGATGTTAATTTCAAAGTAGTCAAGGAATTCATAAAAGATGTTCAGGAGAAAGCCCTTGGCGAAGATGTACTGGGTAGTTTTACTCCTGATCAACAGTTTATCAAAATTGTCAGGGATGAGCTAATAAAGGTTCTTGGCGAAAAAAACATACCCCTGTCTCTTTCTTCAAAGCCAGCAAAAATAATGATGGTTGGTCTGCAGGGAAGCGGAAAAACCACAACTGCAGCTAAATTGGCAGCAAGATTTAAAAAAGAAGGGAAAAAAGTTCTACTCGTTGCAGCTGATGTATATCGACCTGCTGCAATTGACCAGTTGATCCAGCTAGGGAGACAAATTGACATTCCTGTGTTTGTAGGCGATAGAAAAAATCCAATAAAAATCGTTGCTGAGGCGATGGATGATGCAGTTAAAAATGTTGTTGATATAGTGATTTTTGATACTGCCGGACGCCTTCATGTGGATGAAAGGATGATGGATGAACTGAAAGAAATCGCCGGACAGCTTGAGCCCGATGAGATTCTCATGGTTGTTGATGCTATGACTGGTCAGGACGCTGTAAACTCCGCTAAGGCTTTCAATGAAGCGCTTGAATTGACGGGGTTCGTTGTCACCAAACTCGATGGCGACGCCCGTGGAGGTGTAATCCTATCAATAAGGCACGTGACTGGAAAACCAGTCAAATTCATTGGAATTTCCGAAAAAATAGATGGATTAGAACCTTTTTTTCCGGATCGTGTGGCCGGACGGATACTCGGAATGGGCGATGTGCTGAGCCTTATCGATAAGATACAACAAAATGTTGATATGGAAAAAGCCAAAAAACTGGAAGAAAAATTCGCAAAAAACAAGTTTGACCTTGAAGACTTTCTTGAACAGCTGCGTCAGATAAAGAAAATGGGTTCAATAGGCGATTTGATGGAGATGATACCTGGAGTTCCCAAAGAAGTTGATCTTTCTTCTGGTGAAAAAAACCTAAAACGCACCGAGGCAATAATAAGCTCAATGACAAAAGCAGAACGAAGAAACCCGAAAATCATAAATTACAGCCGAAAGCTCCGTATAGCTAAAGGCAGTGGAGCAAACCTCACAGAAGTGAATAAGGTATTGAAATCCTACGATCAGATGAAAGCCATGATGAAAGCCATGAATTCCAAAAAATCAAAGTTTTCCAAACTTTTTAAAGGCTTACCATTTTAAATTAATTCAATAAATTCCAGGAGGTGTTTTTTAACATGGTCAGGATACGTTTGACAAGGATGGGAAGGAGAAACAGGCCCTTTTACAGAATTGTAGTCGTGGATTCGAGAAAGAGAAGAGACGGTTCTTACATCGATTCTCTCGGATTTTATGACCCTTTAAAAGATCCAGCAGTTATGAATGTTAACGTAGAGAGAGCTGTGGATTGGATCCTCAAAGGTGCTCAGCCGACTGAAACCGCAAGATCCATTCTCTCAAAATTTGGTGTTATGAAGAAAGTGCACGAAATAAAGAGCAGCAAAGAAAAAGGAGAAGCGAGCGAAGAATGAAAGAGCTCCTTGAACATATTCTCAAAGGGATTGTAAAGGATCCCGATTCACTTTCGGTTACAGAAAGTGTGGACGAAAATGGCAACAAAGTCTTTGAAATAAGAGCATCTGAAGATGATATCGGTCAAATCATTGGAAAAGATGGAAGAACCATTAAATCCATCAACGTACTGCTTAACGCCATCGCTGGCCCTGATAGAGCAAGCTTTACGTTAAAGGTGATTAGATGAGCGCTGATATCACAAAGCTTCTTTCTTCCATGATTTCCATTGGATATGTGGTTAAGCCTCATGGATTACGGGGTGAAGTAAAATTCAAGTTAACCACCAACATGGAAAGCCTTTTGGAAGAAGGTGAAAGTGCTATCCTCTTCGACGAGAAATCCAAAAGATATGTGGCCACTAAAATTGCAGAATTTCGAAAAGCAGGTTCGGGGTATATACTCTCCTTTGAAGGTTTTCATAATGTGGAACTGGCCGAACGTATAAGAGGATATCACCTTTTCATCGCTAAAAACAAGCTTCCTCCTCTTAAAAAAGGTGAATTTTATTTCTATCAAGTTTTAGAAGCACAAGTATTTTCACCTGAAGGCGAATATCTCGGGAAAGTTGAGGATATTATTGAAACGGGAGCAAATGAAGTTTTCGTTGTAAGACAGCAGCTTGAAAATTTGTCATTCAGGGAAGTTCTCATACCCGCAATTAAAGACTATGTATTGGACCTCGACCTCGATAACAGACGCATCATTGCAAAGGTTCCCGATTTTGAGAAAGAGAACGAGTGATTAAGATGAGAATAAAAGTATTGACGATATTTCCGGAAATGTTCTCGATTTTAACAGAATATGGAGTTATTTCAAGAGCCTTAAAGGAAGGCATTGTTGATTTTAAGGCAATCAATCTGAGGGATTATACAACAGACAGGCATCGTACCACTGATGATTATCCTTATGGCGGGGGTAGCGGATTGGTCATGAAAGCTGAACCCTTCTTAAAGGCTTATGAGAAAATCATAAGGAACGAAGGGAAACCTCATGTGATCCTGACCTCCCCACAGGGAAAGGTTTTTGACAATGACAAAGCTCTGGAACTTTCAACGAAGGATTCTCTTCTCTTTCTTTGCGGTCGGTATGAGGGTGTAGATGAAAGGGTTATGAACATAGTCGATGAAGAACTATCCATTGGTGATTTTGTATTAAGTGGTGGCGAATTGCCATCCATGGTTATGATAGAGAGCCTTCTCAGATTTGTTCCAGGAGTTATTGGCGATATGGAATCAGTTAAGAGGGATTCTTTTTTCAATGATCTGTTGGACTATCCCCACTATACAAGGCCAAGAGAAATAAAGGGCATGAAAGTACCTGAGGTTTTGCTGAACGGAAACCATGAAGAAATAGAGTTGTTTCGTCGAAAAGAGAGCATTAAGAGGACGTTGAAGAGAAGGCCTGACTTATTTTTAAAACACGATTTTGATAGAATGGACAAAAAGGCTCTTCTAAGCCTTTTCAGGGAGCTGATAGGTGATGTTGAGTAATATATATGTTGCGTTGATTCACTACCCTGTTCTTGGCCGTAATGGAAAAATTGTATCAAGCGCTGTAACAAACCTCGATGTTCATGATATCGCAAGGACATGCAGAACTTATAATATAAAGGGTTATTATGTGGTCTCGAATCTCCCCGCTCAAAGGGAGATAGTAGGTAATGTGCTTGAGTACTGGCTTAAGGATTTTGGAAAAGAATACAACCCCAGCAGAAGTGAAGCTCTTACAGTTGTTAGAACGGCTATGTATATCGAGGATGCGGTAGAAGAGATTGAGAAAATTGAAGGAAAAGTTCCCAAGCTCATCTACACGTCCGCCAAAAGTGGACCAGACCGTATTCCTTATTCAAGAATGTCAGAGATCATCAAAAACTCTGAAGAGCCTCATCTGATTCTCTTTGGAACAAGCTGGGGATTGCCTAAGGAAGTGCTCAAGCTTTGCAATTACATCCTCGAACCAATAAGAGGTAAAGTAAGCTTTAACCATCTTTCAGTAAGATCCGCAGTGGCAATAACACTGGATAGAATTATAGGAGAAGATATATAAGTTAGGAGGGATTGAAATGGATCAGTACATCAGGGCGATTGAAAGTGAGTTTGTCAAAAAAGATCTACCAGAGATAAGACCCGGCGATACCATCAGGGTCTATGTTAAAGTAAAAGAGGGAAACAAAGAAAGAACACAGGCTTTTGAAGGTGTAGTCATTAAAATTAGAGGTGGCGGAGTAAATAGAACCTTCACCGTAAGAAGAGTAGGTGCAGCAGGTGTTGGAGTAGAAAGAATCTTTCCCTTTGCTAGTCCAGCTGTTGAGAAGATCACTGTCTTGAGAAAGGGTAAAGTCAGAAGAGCAAAGCTCTATTACATTAGGGACATCAGAGGAAAGATCAGAATAAAGCAAAGAAGGGACTGAGGCTCAATGGCCAGGGCCTCCAAAAAGGAATCTAAGGTTGTCCATGAATTGAAAGAGTGGGGAAAGGCCCTTGTTTATGCCCTTGTTTTTGGAACTATTATAAGGCTCTTTATGTTCGAAACTATGATGGTCCCCACGGAATCGATGGTCCCAACCATCGATCCCGGGGATCGTCTTTTCGTCGAAAAGGTGACCTATCAATTCAAAGAGCCTGACTATGGTGATATTGTCGTTTTTTGGGCCCCCTTTGTGGACAAATCAGCTCTTGAGATGTTAGGCCCTTTTGATAAATTCATGGATCTTTTTTCGCCAAAAGCCTTTAAGGGCCATGTGAAATATGTCAAAAGACTTGTCGGGAAGCCGGGCGATACCATAGAGTTGCGAGTAGCTCCTGAATTTAAGAACATAGAAGACGAAATTCTTTCCATGCCCCATGATGATCAGCCGCATTATCAGCTCTATGTTAATGGACTAGTTCTCCCGCAGCTTGCAGAAAGGCGGTATTCAAGGGAAGCCATATTTGCGGACAAGGACTTTTACCTGGGACTGGCACACCCTGACAAAGTATATTCTATCTACAACGAGTTTTTCAAATATTATCAGCGCTATCTGGACTATGCAAGCTACTATGATAGTGTTTTAAGTCCCCTTGATTTGAGAAAATACATCTGGCAAGATCCGAGTACCAAAAGTATTAAGATAAATATCCCGGAGGGATTTTATTTTTTCATGGGTGATAATACCGGAAACAGTTTCGATAGCAGGTTTTTTGGCTTTGTTCCAAGGGAGAACATCGTTGGAGAGCCGATGCTTAGAATCTGGGAGTTATCAAGATTTGGACCATTGAAAGAAAAAGAATAACCGGGGTAATACCCCGGTTATTTGGCGGAGGCGGTGGGACTCGAACCCACACGGGGCCTTCACCCCACCGGTTTTCAAGACCGGCTCCTTAGCCAATTAGGATACGCCTCCTCGAATCAATTATAACCCGAACAATGGAGGGTTTCAAGAGGTTATGAAAAATGAAAAAGCATTTTTGAGAGACGTGCAAAATGAAAGGGACGAAAGAAATGTCCCCATTGATATGGTTGGTATAAGAGGATTGAAGTATCCCATAGTGGTTCTTGACAGAGCAAATGGCAGGCAAAGAACAGTGGGAACTTTTGATCTTTTTGTTGATTTACCGCGCGATTTCAGAGGCACCCATATGTCGCGCTTTGTGGAAGTGCTGGATAGGCATAATAACCGCATAACTCCTCGCAACATGGAAAGCATTTTACGGGATATGAGAACTTTTCTAAAAGCCGATGTCGCTCATATTAATGTTTTCTTCCCCTATTTTTTAAGAAAAAGCGCTCCCATAAGCGGGATTTCAAGTTACAGCTCTTTTATATGCGGTTTCATTGCCCGCTTGAATGAGGGTTTTGATTTCATACTCGAGGTAAATGTCCCGGTTATGACAGTATGCCCTTGTTCAAAAGAGATAAGCGAAAGGGGAGCCCACAATCAAAGAGCAAATGCAAAGGTAAGAATAAGGATGAAATCACTGGTCTGGATTGAAGAAATCATAGAAATTGCAGAATCATCAGCTAGCGCCCCTATTTTCAGCCTGTTGAAAAGAGAAGATGAGAAATACATCACAGAGCTTTCATATGACAATCCGAGGTTCGTTGAAGATTTATCCCGGGAAATCGTATTACGTCTTGAAAAGGACCAGAGAATTACGTGGTACAGGGTCGAAGTCGCAAGCCAGGAGTCGATCCACAATCATGAAGCCTATGCTTGCATAGAGAAGAGAGGAATATGAAAGCCTTTTTGAACAAAGATAAGCGCGTGAAAATAGAGAGTTATTTAAAATTCCTTATTTCTTCCCGACACAATCTCACTGCAATTAAAGATCCCACTGAAGCTTATCAAAAGCACTTCCTCGACATTTATCTGCCGCTTGAAGGGCTCAATTTAAAAGGTAACTTTATTGACATAGGCACAGGAGGAGGCGTGCCCGGGATAATATGCGCAATACTCTTTCCAGAAAGTGAGTGGACATTGCTTGATTCTATTGGTAAAAAGGTGAAAGAAATTGAAACCTTTATCTCAAGATTAAATCTTAAAAACGTACGCGCTGTTTGTCAGAGAGCTGAAGAGCACGCAGTTCTAAACAGGGAAAAGTACAGCGGGGCTTTCATGAGAGCAGTTGCCAGAGCTGATATATGCCTTGAGTACGCAGCTCCCCTGATTCATATTGGTGGGAGAATATACTTGTACAGAGGTCCCGGCTGGAAAGAAGAAAAGGATGCTGCAGAACATGCCGCCTCTCTTCTTGGTCTTTCAATTGATAGAGTTATAGAGTACAAAATTGAGGAAAATATAAAAAGAAATCTTGTTATCTATAAAAAGGTCTGTCCAACACCTGTTGAATTTCCTAGAAAAACCGGTATTGCCGTAAAAAAACCGCTTGGAGGGAAATAAATGAAGGTTTTCATTGATGCTCCTCGCAAAGGTGCAACAAACATGGCCATTGATATGGCGCTGAGCCACTGGGTGACTACAAGCCAGAACGAAAGCATTGTTTTGCGGTTTTATCGCTGGGATCCTCCCTGCCTTTCCCTTGGCAGAAATCAACATATTGATGCGATTAATGTAGATTACCTTAACGAGATGGGCTTTGATCTGGTTAGAAGGCCAACAGGTGGAAAGGCAGTACTTCACTGGGTGGAATTAACTTACAGCTTTATAGCTAAAAGCGTAGATAAGAGGATCCCAAGAAACGTTGTCGATTCTTACATGAAAATATCCACCGCTCTTAAAGCAGGGCTTAACAGCATGGGTTTTCCTGTAGAAATAAATGAAAAAAAAGCTTCCGAAATCTCTGACATATGCTTTCAGGTCCCTTCAGTCAAAGAACTGGTTATCTTCGGGAAAAAGCTTGTTGGGAGCGCTCAAACAAGAAAAAAAGGGGCATTACTGCAACACGGATCAATCCTATTACGAGCCATGCCCGATGAATATCTCTCCTGCTTTCATGAGTTATCGAAAGATGAAAGACAACGCAAAAAGGTAAAAAATAGTATGATAGGTTTAGAGGATTATTCAAAGAAAAAAGTGAATATCCCGGAACTCATCGAGAATCTTATGCTGGCATTTTCAATAATTTTTGAAGAGAGAATTGAGATTGCAGATTACAACAAACTCGGTCCCGAATTTTCTGAAAAGCTCGATCTTTATGAAAGGATGTTCGATTCATATGAGTGGAACTTCAAAAGGCAAACTATGGATAGTCTCAACACCAATAGGTAATCTTGAAGATATGACCTTAAGAGCGATAAGGATATTGAAGGAAGTTCCCATTATCCTCGCGGAAGATACCAGAAGAACCTCAACTTTGCTTAAAAAAATCGGAATAGAAGGAAAAAAATTGATTTCCTTTAATGCCCAAAATCAAAACCGTCGTTTACCACAGATCCTATCTCACATAAATGCGGGGCAAAATATAGCCCTTGTAAGCGATGCGGGCACTCCCGTTATTTCTGATCCTGGAAGCAAATTAATTTCAGAATGTCATAAATTTAAGATTGAAACCGATATCGTTCCGGGTCCCAGCGCAGTTACTTCGGCTGTTGCTATCAGTGGATTCCCGGGTACTCATTTCGTTTTTCTGGGCTTTTTACCTCGCGGCAAAAACAGGAGAAGGCTCTTTAGAAAGATTGCTGAAGGGTTGTATGGTGAAGCGCTTATGGTTTTCTTTGAGTCGCCTCAACGCATCAAACAATCACTGAAAGAGTGGCTGGAAATTGTTGGTGATAGAGAGTGCTTTATAGCAAGGGAATTAACAAAGATTCATCAGGAATTGATACGGGGTCCTATTAGTGAAATCCTGAAAAATCTTCCTGAACAGCTTAAAGGTGAAATAACCGTGGTGATCTCTGGAAATTCATTAAAAAAAGATAACTCGTATTGATGTATTTCTTACAGGGGGGACAGTATGGTCCAGATTTTAAGGAATTTTCTGACATTAACTCCCGCAATAATAATTGCTATATATTTTCATGAAATAGCGCATGCCAGGTTATTCAAGAAGACAACAGAAAGCAAGAGAGATTTTTCCCTCATAGGTTGTGTGGATCCTCTGGGATTGTTAATGTACTATATATTTCAATTCGGCTGGTCAAGACCTTTTCCCATAAACTACTGGAAATTAAAGAAACATGGATTGACCAAAACTCTCTTTACTATAATAAGCGGGCCTGCGGTTAACCTGTTTGTCGGAATTGCGGCGGCATTGCTTTTCAAATACAGTGGGCTGTTCAAGTATTCTACATTCTTTACCGGTGGTTTAGAACGCAATTATATGCTTTCATATCTTTCTGACGTGTTGTACTGGATCATGGTAGTAAATTTGAAAACTTCCCTTTTCAATTTATTGCCTTTTCCACCTTTGGATGGGGCAAGGCTTATAGAAATCGCAACTCCTGACAATCAAGTAGACTGGTTAGCGAAATTTGAAGTTTACGGCCTTCTATCGCTCGTAGTCCTTTCAATTTTGGGAATAATTCAATTGATTATGTGGCCTGTAAGCAGGCTGGTTGAGTTCATCACAGGTCTTATAATTTAACTCTGTGCTGCCTTTGATGCTTGATTCGTATATAGTAAACGCCCACACGTACTCCCAACCAGAAAAAGGCTCCAGCAAAAAGTAAGAGAATTATAAAGGGAGAAAAATACCATGGATAAGCATAAATAGCTTTCTCGTAAAGATTACCGCCTATATCTTCAACTTTAACAACAACTTTTCTTCGGATAATGGAAAAGGGGATATCAATTAGCGCTTCTTTTTCGCCATTTAGATCACGCTCTGTGCCATTAACAAATAACCTTTTTAACCCAAAATCGTCTTTAAAAAGAACCTTACGTGTTATAAAGGGTCCTGCCTTTATCTGAACTTCAGCAGGTTTGATGTCGTAAATAATCTCCACTTCTTTTTCAGTGCTGTTTCCCGCTTCATCAAAAGCTTCTATCTTTATTAGTTTTGCCGCACCTGGTTCAAGAATAACCGAAAAACCATATCTATCATTCGTTTTGATAGCAGCTTTGTCGTTTACAGTTACTTTCGAAACTCCATAATCATCATGTACCTCAAATTTGAAATCGGTGCTTTTGTCTTTTGTGACTAGTTTTTCAGGCAGTAATATCTCGGGAGGATTCATATCCCGAATTATATCAATTGTCCTTGCAGTTATGTTCCCGGCAACATCTCTGATCCCTATATTTATCACATTATTCCCCATATTCGGGAGTATAACCGGGAAAACTTTTGTTGAATAAGGATAATTTTTGCCGTTTATCATCAAGCCAGCCAATCCTGTATTGTCTCTTGCATCTATATGGAGCAGTACTTCGTCGTTGCGAGTCACCTCAGGATACTGAACACTGAGAATTTCAGGCGGCGTGAAATCCCCTATAACCAAAAATTCGTTGAGTGTACTGTTCCCGGCGAGATCTTCAATTTTTATTTTTATGATATTATTACCACTGGAAATAGCTACCGGGAAGTCAAATTCATATTCCTCTTTTCCTTCCAGAAACAAAGCTTTATCTCCAAGCTTGATGCTCTGCAAGCCGACGTTATCGGATACTCTGCCCGAAAGCACTATCTCGTCCGAAGATGTGAATTGTGGTATATCAGACATGGATAAAAGGGGCGGGGAATCATCGAGAAAAATCGTATACGGCGTTGGTTGAAAAATTCTTCCAAACACGTCTTTATAGCTTATGTTGATTTTGTTGTACCCTTCATTTAAAGCAATGGGAATAACCAATCGCGGGGAACTCATTTTTACTATCCTGTTTTCAACGCTTACGAAATCGAGAAGTATACCACCTTGATATTCAAATTCAAGATTGTAGTTTTTCTTATTTGTAAGAGGGGGAATATCCATAGATAATTTTGGTGCTGGGGGTTTGGAAAAAATAACTATTCCCGAGGTTAACTTGTAATCAACGTATGACGAAACGCAGTATAGCCAGTTTCCGGTATCCAGGTGATCAGAATCAAAGAACACATTTCCTGGTGAATATTCAACATTCCTTGAAAAGGCCTGTTCTTTTCCAGAGCCTATTTTTTTGAAGTTGAGTGGGATCCGATTCAAAGCTGGTTCTCCCGCGATATCGAAAGAAACCTCCGCGCCGCCATCGTTCACTGGATTTCTACTTAGAAACCACCTTACATTCCACGATGGAACTGAAATCTGGAAAGCTTCTTTTTCGCCATTATTAAAACTTATGGTTATTTCGCTTTCCTTAAATTCACCGAGCCCCTGAAATTTCATCAGCGTAGCTTCAGAAATTTCATTCAATATTTCCTGTAACATCTCCGATAAAATCTGTTTCTGAACAGTATAAAAACCCCCGAATCTGATATTCTGCAAAATTCTTATTGGGGCGGAGTTGTCTTTCCAGTTTCCTAAAAACAAAGGAATGACACCGCTTTCTATCAACAAGCCAGCTGCTTCTTGATCTGACAATTTGCTACCATTATCTCTTCCATCTCCAAGAACTATGAGGAATCTCACATCACCCTGCTCCTTCATGCTTGTCCCCGCGAAACCCACTCCATCTATTAGACGTTGAGTTTCTGAAAAATCGTGTACAACTTCAGATGAGAGGTTCTTTTCAAAGAATTCAAGGCCACATTCTGGAACTCTCAGATTGATCTCTTCACCAAAAGTCCAGAGACTGAACGAAGGACTGATGGAAAACTTGTCGCTAAACTCCCTGAGCATTTCAATCGAAAGAATCTCTGATAAATCAATGCCTTCCTGCACAAGAAAAGCTATTGAAACTTTTGAATTGATATGCAGCGGTTGCGATTCAAAGTTTCTCATAAGCCCGTTTATTTCAAGGGAAGATATACCCTTTCCATTCTGCCGTAACAGAGCTTTTATTGCAGGGTAATCTGATGTATCAAAACCCAAAGTATTCATTTCATCAGCAGTGCCAAGAATTGCAAGAATTAAGAACAAGGCAAGAACAAGTTTTTTCATCTTTCCTCCAATCTTTCAGAAATATACTCTATCACCTCTTCAAGGGCTTCTTGCAAATCATTGTCATAAGTCAATGTAAATCCCGCCGCACGTTCATGGCCGCCTCCACCAAAAGCCTTTGCGACCTCACTCACATCAAAATAGCTCTTCGAACGAAGGCTAACATGGGCTTCCCCTTTAAAACTCTCTGAAGCAAAAAGGGCAACTTCAACTGTTGAGATTGAACGGAGTTGAGAAACAAACCCTGAAAATTCATCCTCACTCAAACCGTACCTATCAAAATTCCGCTTTTCAAGAAAGGAATAGGCGAATTTCCCAGAGCAGCTCACTTTTAAATTGTCCAGAGCATCTCTTTCCAGGTAAAATTCTTCCAGTTTTTTGTTCTCAAGAATTACACGGGCCACATATGCAGGATCTGCACCATACTTAACCAAACAGGCCACATCTTCAAAAACAGTTGAATTAACATTGCTGTATCTGAAAAACCCTGTATCGGTTGCTATGCCTAAGTAATTCAACAATGCGAGCTCTTCATCAAAGTTTACATCCATTACTTGCATTAATCTGAAAACCATTTGAGCGGTACTGGAATAATTAGGTGAAACCCAATTGACGTTTCCGAAATATGTATTTGTCTTGTGGTGATCTATTAGCACGGTGCGCACATGTGTTTTTAAGACCCTCTGAAATCCACCAATTCTATCTGGAGAAGATGAATCGACTATAATCATCAAATCCGGTAATTCCAGATCCGGAGAATAACAAACTAGTTTATCAGTATGTGGAAACCCCATATAGATTGAGGGAATTTTCCAGTCAACAGCAGGGGTAACCTTTTTGCCAAGGCTTGAAAGCCCGCGATAAAGCGAAAGAACAGAAGAAATGCAATCCCCATCAGGCATTATATGACCACATACGAGTATTTTTTCAGCCTGTTCAATCTCAGAAATTACAGCACTGACATTTCTCACAATTTCTCCTCCTTAAAGGCGTTAAGAGCGATCGTAACAATTTTGCTGAATTTGGATCGAACTTTCTGAGCCGTTTCAACCACTTCATGATGATCTAACTTCTTGTCCAGAATTCCAGAAGCCATGTTTGTTATGCATGAAAATGCCAAAGCCTTTATTTTGCAGTGAGAAGCTGCTATCAGCTCTGGAACAGTAGACATGCCAACCATATCAGCACCAAAGCTTTCATAAGCCTTTATTTCAGCAGGAGTTTCATAAGAAGGACCCGTTACAAAAATATAGGTACCCTGCTTCATATCTATATCAGCACTTTTTGAAATGCGCTCCACTTTTTTCAACCATTCCCTGTCAATAACTGACGACATATCAGGAAACCGAACCCCGTATTCTTCTTTGTTTGGGCCTATAAGAGGGTTGTTAAAGCTAAAATTTATCACATCTGTTATGGCTACAATATCTCCAGGAATAAAACTCCTATTTATACCACCTGCTGCGTTTGTTACAATAAGGCGCTCGATACCCATCTCTTTGAAAATATATATGGGCTTCACAACATCCTGTATAGCATGTCCTTCATAAAAATGAAACCTCCCATCCATTGCAATAACCGCTTCTCCACTTAATCGTCCAACAACAAATCTCCCTCTATGACCTTCAACGGTACTTCGGGGGAAAGATTCGATCTCGCCGTAATCAACAGAAATGGCATCTTCAAATTGCCCCGTTAAATATCCAAGACCGGATCCTAAAATCAGACCGATGGTAGGTTTTACTTTGGATTTTGCAAGGATTTTTTCAGCAGCTTCTTCAAAATCCATTATCTCATCTCCTCCTGTTTGTTTAAAAGATTTTTTCACTAATTGATTATATAACAATATGTGGTACAATACTCAAAGTCCATTGACTTTGAGCTTAGACAACAATATAATATGTGAGACTGAAAGGAATATACGGAAGGAGGAGATCTTTGTGAGTCCCGAAGAAATTTTTGAAAAGGTTAGAGAAATAATTGCGGAAAAGTTGGGAATTGAAGTCGACGATATCGAACTTTCATCGGACCTTACCGAAGATCTTGGTGCAGACTCTCTTGATCTTGTCGATCTGGTCATGGCTTTTGAAGACGAATTCGGAATAAAGGTGGAAGATGAGCAAGTAGAAAATATTAAAACCGTAGAAAACATTGTTAGCTATGTAGCCAAAGTCCTCGGTGCTGATGATGAGGAATAAATAAAATTGTGGGGGGCTTCTCCCCCCATTTTTGGAGGTATAAGCTTGCCTCAGAAGATTTCATATATCGTTAGCGAAGATTCCAATTATAATCGCCTTGACAAATTTCTCAGGCATAAATTGAAAGACTTTAAACTATCATCTATTTATAAACTTCTCCGAACCGGCTGCATTCGTGTCAACGACAGTAAAATCAAAGATCCCGCTTATAAAATCGAAATTGGAGATAAGATAAGTGTTGAATATACCGGAAACATCGAGCATCTCAAGAGGCTTAAAGAATTAAGAAGACCTATACCATATGAATTCCCATTTAATATACTTTATGAAGATGAAGAGCTTCTGATAATAGATAAACCACCTGGAATCTCAATGCATCCAGGCAAAGGAGTACAGGTTATCACGCTTGTTGAAGGATTGATGGGATACGGTAATAGAAAAGGGTTCAAACCTTTCCTGGTTCATCGTCTGGATAAGCACACGTCAGGAGTGCTATTAGTTGCTAAAAAATTGGATACTGCAAGGAAGCTTGCTGAGCTTTTCAGAAACCATAAGATCGACAAGTATTACTTGACCCTTGTAAAAGGGCACCCTGTAAATGAAAAAGGGTATATAAAACAGGAAGAAAAGGGTATTACTGAGGAGCTTATATACAATGTGAAAGAGCTCTTTGACAGCAGCTCACTTTTGATGATAGAGTTATTAACCGGTAAAAAGCATCAAATCAGGCGTCAGTGCGCTTCAATTGGGCATCCCGTTGTTGGCGACAATGTATATGGAGACAGAAATTTCAACCGTGAGTTCAAGAAGAAGCACGGGCTTCGAAGGTATTTTCTGCACTGTTTTAAGATGTCTTTCAGGCATCCCGTTTCAGGAAAACCTATCCAAATCATTTCAGAACTACCCGATGATTTGGTGAGAGTTCTGAAGTCTCTAAGAAGCTCATGAAAAGAAAATTTGCTTTTTTAACAATTGTTTTCCTTTTCTTTTTTAATTGTTTCGCTATCGAAGCTGACCTCACTTCAGAGGAAATATCCGCTGTCTATAAGGAATTGCAAAATCTTTTTCATTTGAGCCCTTCATATTCACTGGTGATAGATGAAAACGCGGAACACTCACATTCTGTGGATAACGACACAGGCTATTATAAAATAGTAATAAGAAAGGACGAACTGGGACTTCCCATTCTCGCACATGAGCTTGCGCATATTTTCTTTTTTGAGCTATTGGCAACTAAGAATATAAAGCCAGAGGAAATTCCTTTATGGTATCATGAATTAGTAGCCCTATGGTTTCAGCAGCATTTTCAAAAATCCGGCAGTTATCGTATTCTGGATTTCAATACTATTTTTTTCCCTTTTTTGCAATATCAGAGTAACTACCCACAATCGAAAAAACTCGATGCATTTTACGGAGCCCTTGACAGCTTTGCTGAATATTTATCAAAGAGATACGAGTTCCAGGATTTTGTTGTAGAAACCGTTGATACGTATATACAATTGAAAGATTTTACTGCCGCTGTTAATGAGGTTTTTGAAGAAAATATCGATAATCTGATATCCAGTTGGAGAATTCATAAACTCATACCTTATCTTTTATTTTTGGCTATTGTAGGTTTTTTCATGTATCTGGCCTTGGGAAGGGGAGATAAGCATTGGCGGGAGTTAGAATTCGATCCAAAAATTCCAAAAAGCGAAGAATGAAAAGAGCAGCTGTAAAAAGAAGGAACATACCTCTGATATTTGCTGTATTTCTTCTTTTGTCTGTTCTGATGCTCCTGTCCTATTTTCCAGATCGTTCGAGCGCAGAACAATCAATATCAAAAGCAGCTATGCTGTTGGAAGAGCATGTTGATGGCGTTCAGGGTTTCCTGTTAGATTCCCCCGAAGGTACTCCTTCAGAGTCAAAAATAATTCTACTGGATCTTAGCAGGTATAAGGAACCAGAATATCTGAAATCCATTTTCGAACTGCATAAAACCATAATACTTACCGGAGCATCGTACTTCAAACCAGAAGAACTCGCTGAGATGCTCGATCATTATAGGCTTATGACGGGATTTATGGAATTTGACGAAAGGGGCATGTACGTAAAAGAAGTAATAAAGGCCAGGAAATACCCTGAATTGGTCTTTAGAGTACATATGATCAAGCCGAAGGAGTATCCTAACTACGATATTGAATCCGCTGTTTTGAGATACGTTAGAGCCGTTCGTGAGCGCAGTGTAGACGTGCTACTCTTTATGAAAGGCGATTCTTTAACGCTAAACTATGACGAACTCGTCAAAAGAACATACTCTCGCTTGAAAGCAGAAAAATTGCTTAGCGATTCTGTGAAACCTTCACGATTTCCCCTGACAAACTCATCCGCGCTGGGATTTTTGACAGGGCTGTTCGCTCTTTTAAGCTGGAATCTCGTAGTAGCAGTTGGTTATATTATTGCAATAATCTTTTCTCATACACTATCTTTGACTTATCTTGCGATTTTTGGATCTATTTCTCTGTATTTTTTCATCATGAGAAGCGCAAGAAGGCAATTATTCAAACCCTGGCTTGCTTATATTTTCATATTTGCTTCTTCTCTCGGGTTAGGTCTGGCAATAAACGCTCAGATGGTATCACCAGCTTATCAAAATGGCATTCTCCTCTTCCGGGGAGTTAAATTCTCCCTTTTAACTCTTCCGCTACTGGTCTTCACACTGGAATTGTTGAGAAGACCCGTTAAAAGGCTTGCTCTTGGAGATTACATATTGTTAATTCTCTTTGCAGCTGGTGGAATTTATTATCTTTTAAGAAGCGGTAATTACTCTCTTGTGTTAAATGTCGAAAGACGTTTCAGGGATTTTCTCGATAACCTCTTGATTGTAAGACCCCGGTTTAAAGAAATAATTGGTTATCCTTTTTTGATACTGAGTATCTATGGAATTCACACAAAGAATGGCCTTTCAAGAGCCATCATCGCTTCAATAGGAAGCATTCCAGTAGTATCGGTGGTGAATACCTTTTGCCATGCTACCGCACCTCTTTGGACACTGGTACTAAGAAGTCTCTATGGTTTTATATTTGGAAGTATAGTTGGCTTAATTGCTTATTATATAATCATATTTCTGAAAACAAAAATGAACCGAAACAACAGTGAAGAGTCAAATACAATGCAGGGGATTCCAGAGGAAAATCTGGAAAAGGAGGGATAGCATATGAGCAAAAAGGGAATTGTTTTTGTATTGTTTGTTTTATTAGCAGTGATTTCCTTCAGTGCGGTTGGATATGATCTGGAAAAGGTAATAATTGTACCAATACCTCAAGAGTTCGAAGTGTCCATATGGCTTGATAAAGACCCGGGTTCTTTGTACAAAAACGGGGAAGCAGTAAAAGTTTTCTTCAAAACCAATGCGGATGCATATGTAACTATATATGACATCATGCCTGATGGCAAAGTGCAATTGATCTTTCCAAACAAATACGATACGAACAATTTCGTGAAAGCGAACAAGGAATACACTCTACCTACAGACTCCGCAAAACTCAGTTACCAGCTCCTGGTATCTGGTGAAAGCGGAATGGAAATATTTCAAATTGTTGCTTCCAAAAAGCAGTTGCCATTCTTGAAGTCAGCTATTGAAAAATTCTCAAAAGAAGCTTTTCCACTTTTTGAAGACCTTGCTGATACTCTCGTGGAAAAGCTCGTTAAACCCTTTGTCGAAAAGGAAGAATATGCAGTTGCCCAGACGTATTTTTATGTGAATACACGACCAGCCCAGGGAACGCTATCAGTTAATAGTTCACCTGCAGGTGCTAATGTTTATATCGATGGAAGTTATTACGGAACAACACCATTGAGAGTTTCTCTTGCTGAAGGTGTTCACCTTGTCAATCTGTATAAATCCGGGTATTCTCCTTTTTCTAAACAGGTGAATATCAGGGCAAACATGACATCCTATTTAAATGTGGCACTTTCCAAAACACAAAAGCAGAAATTCTCAGTTGGAATAGACAGCAACCCTTCAAATGCAAAGGTTTATATTGATGGCGTTTACAGAGGAGTTACTCCGCTGAGTGTGGAACTCACTGTCGGCGCTCACACTCTGGAATTGGAGAAAGAGAATTATGAGAAATACACCGAAACGATAAATGTATCAGGGCCCGTAAGCAAATTCATCAATTTAAGGTTCCTTGGTTATCTCCTTAGCATTTCTTCCGATCCTTCAAATGCCGAGGTTTATATTTCGGGTGAATATGTTGGAAATACACCATTACAAAAAAGGGTGTCAAAAGGTTGGTATAGAATAGTTGTGAAAAAAGATGGCTATCAGGAATATTCCAAATTAATAAATATAAGCAATGATGCAAATCTGAAGGTAAATCTTGAAAGGATAACACCTCCAGAAGGCACCGTCTTCATGAATTATGCCCAGGAAAGAGTGAATATATATGTTGATGGAGTATTTTATGGCGTTTCTCCCGGCTCAATAAAGCTGCAACCCGGATCACACAAAATACTCGCTGTGAAAACAGGATATCAAACTCAGGAATACAACCTGAACGTCAATGCTGGCTCTGAATATTACCTGAGCATTTCTTTGATACCTGAAATGAAGCCTGTAATTTTGAGAATCACTACATCTCCCGCCGATGCAAGGGTATTTATTAACGGGGAGGAAATCGGAAAGAGCCCGATTACGGTTGATCTTGACCCCGGATATTACGAACTGCTGATCATAAAGGAAGGTTACCATTTCATAGCACTGGCCAGGTATTTCCAGGAAGGAGATTATTCTCTGAATTTCGACCTGCAAAAAATTGAAGAATAGAACACTGGATTAATCACCGGGGATTTCCCCGGTGATTTTTTTTACCTCGAAATCCTTCAGCTCTTTCCAATCACCCGGCTTGAATATTTCAGGTAGCACAAATTCTCCTATTCTGACCCTTTTAATTGAAGTTACCTTATTTCCACTGGCTTTTACCATTCGTTTTATCTCATGAAACTTCCCTTCTGTCAAAATAAGCAAAATTTTTCTTCCATCAAGCCTTGTTACTTTTTTCGCTTTAAGAATGTCATCTCCACAACTGATGGGCTTATTCATCTTCTCTATAAAATCTCCATCCGGTTCACTTTCTAACTCCACAATATATTCTTTTTCAATGTTGTTTTTCGGACTGATGACTTTATGAACGAATGACCCATCATTACTCAACAAGAGCAGCCCTTCGGCATCTTTGTCTAGGCGTCCAGCAACGGAGAGTTCTTTGCTATAAGGTGCACAGATTAATTCAAAAACATTTCTGCCTTCTTTAGAACTTCTTGAGGATACATATCCCGAAGGTTTATAGAGCGCGATGTAAATATTGCCAAAGGCTTCTAGCTTTTTGTTATCAAGACGAACGTTATCGCGTTTACTGACTTTATATTCAGGCTCTTTGACAATTTTTCCATTGACTTCTACTTTGCCTCCCTTTATGAACCTCCGGCTATCTCTTCTACTGATTCCCGCAAACTTCGATACATATTTGTCTAACCTAAAAAAGTTCTCCATAGATTCACTCCTTCAAGTCAATTTTAACGCCATTACTCCTCGAAAAAATTAATACAGAATGGTATAATTTTTTCAAAAGGAAAAAAAGAGAGAAGGTGGAAATATGAGAAAGGAGTGGGTGCTCCATAAGCCTGATGATACTCAGGTTTCTCGTTTGGTTGAATATCTTGGAATTGACCCTTTCCTTGCTAGACTTCTGGTAAACAGAAACATAACCGATGAAGTCGAGGTAAACAAATTTCTAAATCCTGATGCTTCTCTGATGCATGATCCCTTCCTGATGAAAGACATGTCCACAGCAATTAAAACTATCATCGAAGCAGCGGAACGGGGTAATTCAATAGTCATTTTTGGAGATTATGATGTAGATGGAGTAACCTCGACGGCATTGCTATATCTAACGATGAAAAAGCTGGGATTTAACGTGAGTTATTATATTCCATTGAGGTTAGAAGAAGGGTATGGCCTCAGTAAAGATGCGATTACCGAATTATACGAACAAGGGCATCGCCTTCTAATAACTGTTGATTGCGGAGTAACTTCTGTGGAAGAGATCAAACATGCTAAAGAACTGGGATTCAAAGTGGTTGTGACTGACCATCATGAAGTAAAAGAAAGCCTTCCCCCTGCTGAAGCCATTGTAAACCCAAAAAGGCCTGATGACGAATATCCATTCAAAGGATTAGCCGGTGTTGGGGTAGCGTACAAAGTTCTTTCTGCCTTAAACGAAACCCTGGGTTTTCCGCTTGATCCTCAAGATTACCTTGACATAGTTGCCCTGGGAACCATCGCAGACATAGTGCCTTTAAAGGACGAAAACAGGTATATCGTTAGGGAAGGAACAAAAAAGATACAAAACCATCCACTTTTAGGTCTAAAAGCTCTATTGAGTTATCTCAGGCTGAATGCAGAACATCTTACCGCGCAGGACATCGCCTTCAAAATCGCTCCCAAACTAAACGCAGCCGGTAGAATGGATTCAGCTATAGTTGCCCTTGAACTGTTAATTAGCAGAAACCACGAAGAGGCAATGAAAGCAGCCAGTCGCTTGCTTCAGCACAATCAGAACCGACAGACGATAGAGGCAAAGATATTCGATCAGGCAATAAAGGAAATCGAAAAGAATAAGGCATATAAAAAGGATAAAGTGCTGGTCCTCTCCGGTGAAAACTGGCATCTTGGTGTTCTTGGCATAGTCGCATCCAGGCTTGTGGGAATGTATAACAAACCTGTATTCCTCATCTCTACTTCCGGCGAGGTTGGAAAGGGATCTGCTAGAAGTCCTTCTGGAATAAGCATTATTTCTCTTCTTAACAACATTAATTCCTTGCTAAAAGAATACGGTGGTCATGAAATGGCGGCAGGACTGACCATCGAAAAGAAGAACATCCCGCTGATGAGGAAACTGGTTAATGAAGCTTATGTTGAATTATATGGTAATGAACTTCCGGTGCATGTCGTGGAAGTTGATGCAGAGCTTTCCCTCGATGAACTTAACAGCGAAAAATTAGGGGAAATCCAGCTTTTAAGGCCCTTTGGACATTCAAATCCTGAGCCCAAGTTTCTGATCAAAAACTTAAACATTGAAAAAGCCAAGACCTTTGGAAATTCTGGAGATCATGTCAAATTGATACTGCGCTCCGGTGATAGAAAAGTACTTGCAATTGGGTTCGGTATGAACCGTCTTTTTGATGAGTTTAAATATGTGAAACCCAGTCTGCTTAAAATGGACGTAGTGGCGAGTATAAAAATGGATAACGGCTATGGTCTTGAAGGAATGAAACTCTCCATAAATGATGCAAAGCTTTATATTGACCCCGTCTTTGAAGAAGAGGTAAAAGATAAGAATTTCGTTTTCGAGTTCATTAGAGACTGGAAGAATCAAAAACCTGATCTGAGTAACTTCCAAACAGATGTGAGCTCTCTGGTGAATAATCTGGAAAAGCATCTTTCTCACAAAGCTCCCGAACTTTTACAGATGACTACGCGGAAAATCTGGGGGGTATTCGGAAGCATAAGATTGAAGCATCCTCTTCTGGCCTGGAGACTTTTAAGCAACTACCATTCCGGCAAGCGTACAGTTGTTATATCAAGCATCAACGGTACTCTTGCGCATACTTATTATTCTCTTCAACATTATCTTGATCCCATAAAACCGGTATATGCCAACTCACTTTATAAAGGTGCTCTTGATGCTGAAGTGATATTCACCACCTTACCCTTTTTCAACGAAAACATTACAACATTCAAGGAATTCGATGAAATCATCTTTGACGAGCCTGCATATATCATTTCCGGGATATATAGCAATCACCCTGATCTGGAAGCCTTAATGAAGAATCTGAATGTTGTCATAGATAAATCAGCTTTTATCGGTAGCGTTTTTACTAAAGAACTGAAAGATTTTCTCAACAGCAAAAGAATTTCGTATATTTACAAACCTGCTTATATAAAACGAGTTGGGATAATCGACAACAGAGGGACAAGGAAAAAAACCGATCAAATACTTTCTCTTGTAAAGCACGGGGAGAATGTTGCAATAATCGTTGATTCCCCTCATAAAACCATATCTCTGGCAAAAGTTCTTGGAACAAAGCTTTCACATACACTGCAAAATGGTGAACTGATTTTCTATAATTATCTTCTTAGAGACTTTCAAAGAGCTAATATTTACTCGCTGGTGGAAAGGCAAAAAATCAAAGTTTTAATAACCACGCCTTCCAACGATGGTCTTGGTGTTATGCTTGGAAATTCAAACATCGTTTTTTATAGCGCACCAAGAAATTTCCTCGAACTTCTCGATTCAGTAACCGCAAGACCCGGCGAAGACTCTGAACTCTTCTTGAATTTAAGCTTCAACAAGAATGATCTTCAGTCAAATGTAAACGAAATAGATAAAATCTTCCCTACTATTGAGGAATTACAGGTGATTTATCAGGACATCTTTGATGTCCTCCCTGCAGATGAACGTGATATTACCAGAGCACTTAGCTTTGAAAGCGGCCTTGCGCGTGTATATCTCTCTATCCTCGAAGAAATGGGGGCTGTGCGTCAGGAAGAGGATCTTTGGTATTCCGCAAACGGAAAACTCTTTTCTTCAGAGAGAATAAAGAAAACGCTCAGGTATAGAGAGGGGATTGCTGAAAAGCGTATGACCAGATGGTTTGCTTCAAAGCTTTCAACCACCACGACACGTTCATTGCTTAAAAGCCTTGGTGACGGAACCGAGGTGTTAAAAATTGTGTGACACCCTGGTTCTAAATGGACTGCTAATTGTCGCGCAAAAAGATGCGCGGAAGGCCCTGGAAATACTGAGAAAGGCACATTTCTTTGTCAAGCTTTTTCCTACACCACCAGCAGCTTTTGCAGGCTGTTCAATTTCACTGGCTTTGAACTCAGAAAATCTGAAAACCGCCAGGGAAAAACTGGAAAGCCTTGGAGTAAGGGTTTTGAAATCACTTTATCTGGATAAAAATATCATTGGTGAATTCTATGAACATCCTGGGTATTGATTACGGCGATTCAAAAATTGGCCTTGCACTGTCATCAGGTGAATGTTCTTCACCTCTGGCCGTTATTTCTCATGATGGCTATAAAAAAAAGCTCCTGGAACTCATAAAAGAAAAGACTGTCGAAACCATAGTTGTAGGACTTCCTATATCTATGTCCGGAAAATATAGTAATTCTTCCTTAAAAGCCGTATCTTTTTCTGAAAAAATAAAAAAGCTTACCAGATTGCCTGTCTATATGGTTGATGAAAGACTATCCAGCGCTTTTGCGAATACCATTATGAAGTTGTCGGGTACGAAAAAGTCAATGGAAGACGCTGTAAGTGCTGCGGATATTTTAGATAGATATATCAGGAATCCTTCAACGGGCTATGAAATAAAAGAGAAATTCCCCACATGCAGAATTGATACAAATCAACTATCGGGAAGAAACATACTCCTGTACAATCCTTTGTCGCCTATAATCCAGGGGATTGAAGAAATTGATTGTGAACGTGTTGATATATACTGCGAGCATCCACAGGTTTATTTGCATTTCAAAAGTAAAGGATTTCTTCCAAAGAATTTACGAGACGAGCTCGAACTTTCCTGTTACGATATAATTGTTATCGGTGAAAATACAGACCAGGGCATTTTCGAAAGTTTTACAGGCACTTTCTTTCGGTTGTTGTGCCCGTAGCTCAATGGATAGAGCGCTGGACTCCGGATCCAGAGGCTGTGGGTTCAACTCCCACCGGGCACACCAGTTTATTAAGTACAGGAGGTATACAGATGAGAAAAGGAGACCTGGGCATTGACCTCGGAACATCATCGCTACTTGTATTCCAGAAAGAAAAAGGACTGGTTATTGATGAACCCTCTGTTATAGCCGTTGAAAAGAAAACGAAGAAGATAATTGCAATAGGTAAGGAAGCAAAGGAAATGATGGGGAGAACTCCTCATGATATTGAGGCGGTAAGGCCTATAAGAGATGGTGTAATTGCCGATTACACCATAATTGAAAAGGCTTTGCAGGAATTGATACATCGGACGCGGCAGCGTTTTTCTTTTACCAAACCCTCTGTGGTCGTTGGTGTGCCTGCAAAGGTCACAAGCGTCGAAAGAAGAGCGGTAATTGAAGCCGCTTTGAGCGCCGGGGCAAATAAAGTGTATCTTGTTCTGGAACCAGTTGCTGCAGCGGTTGGCGCGGAGCTTGATATCTTCGATTCGATAGGTTCATTGGTTGTGGATATCGGTGGTGGTACTACAGACATAGCCGTAATAAGCCTGGGTGGGATTGTCGTTTCAAAGTCTCTAAGAATCGCTGGTGATGCAATGGATGAAGCTATTATTAAATTTATAAAGAAGAAGTACAAATTCTTTATCGGCCTGGCAACTGCAGAAGAAATAAAGACAAGAATCGGAAAAGCCTTCCCTTCAACTGAAAATTACGAGTTAGAAGTTAGAGGACGGGATGCCATAACAGGCTTACCTGGAAATATCCGCATAAATTCCGAAGATGTCCTGGAAGCAATTATGCCCATACTTCAAGACCTTGTTTTGAGCCTTAAACAGGTGCTTGAAGAAACCCCTCCTGAAATAGCCTCGGACATAATCGATAGAGGAATTGTGCTTACAGGAGGAGGTGCCATGATAAATGGCCTTCCCGAACTTTTTATTCAGGAAACAGGCATTAACACCATCCTGGCACCGGACCCAAGAACCTGTGTGGCTTTTGGGCTTGGAAAACTCCTTGACAACGATCTAAAGCTTGAAAGGGTTTCAGCAGGCAATAAATAAATGAAAATAGGGCTCATTTAACGAGCCCTATTTTTCTGTATCTTCTTTCCCACTCTCAAAAAATATAACGAAAACACAATTCCAGCTACTATTCCCAGCGACATCCGTATAATGTTAGGCACAACGGGCCTGAACAAAAGATCCGGGATAGACCCACTCATAAGCCCTGCAAGGAACATAAAAGTAGCCACCTTTTTCCTCTCAATCAAAAAATTCAAAGCTTTGCTCATAAAAACTATTCCAATTATTATTCCCGAACCTATTGCAGTGATTATATATAAATCATGTGCATTTATAGCTGCTATTGCTCTATGATATTCGCCGAGTAACAACAAGATAAATGCGCCACTAATTCCCGGCAAAATCATAGAAGATGATCCCAGCATTCCAGCAAGAACATCATATGACAATCTTGCAGCAGAATGTTCCAGCAAACTTTTCTCAGTGCCATTTACGGCTTTCCCGAAAAACGCCAGCGATAATACAAAGAAGGCTCCAATAAAAAAAGCAATCCAGTGGCTTTTACTCTTCTTTTCAGTACCTGCTTGTGAAAAAACTGATGGTATTCCACCAACAACAAGACCTGTGAAAAAACCATAAGTGGCTGATGGATAATTCACTATAATAATTTCCACTAAACGGGAAAAACCTATTATACCTATAATAACGCCTGCCGCAATTTCCAGTAAAAAAATAATCTCTCTTTTTGATGCCTTGAAAGACAAAAAATCGCTAATTGCATGAATCAATCTATCATAGATCCCCCCAAGAAGAGCCACAGTCCCTGCACTGACACCGGGAATCAGGTTTGCTATTCCCATTAGAAAACCAATAACAGAATTAAACAAGAGTTCACCTCCTCGGGAATAATTCTAACAAACTGGAATAAAACCGTAAATTCCACAAAATTTGTCGGTATTATGATATAATTAGTCTGAAAAGCTCAAAAGCAGTTTACTGGAGGGGATTTATATGGCATTACTGGAAATCATCGATCTTCATGCAATGCTTGCAGAAGAAAATCTTGAAATACTTAAAGGGGTAAATTTACAAATCGGTCCAGGACAAATTCACGCTGTAATGGGACCCAATGGGAGCGGAAAATCGACACTAGCAAATGTAATAATGGGAAATCCAAAATACAAAATAACCAGTGGAGATATTCAGCTTGAAGGTGAAAGCATACTTGGACTTACTGTTGATCAACGAGCAAAGAAGGGTATTTTTCTTTCATTTCAGCACCCACAAGAAATTCCTGGAGTAAGACTAAGAAAATTCCTTCTCTCGGTAAAACAATCATTGGGAAGCAATGAACCTCTATTGAAAATGAATAGGGAAATCGAAAGTCTTGCTGATGAGGTAGCGCTAAACAGGGAATTTCTTGAAAGGTATTTAAACCTGGGATTTTCAGGTGGTGAAAAGAAAAAAAGCGAAATATTACAATTTGGCTTTCTAAAACCAAAAATGGCGATACTAGATGAAATAGACTCAGGTCTGGATGTTGATGCTCTGAGAAAAATTGCAGAAGCAATAAACAAATTTAAAAACGAGGGTATGTCGATATTGCTGATTACTCATTATCAGAGGTTGCTTGATTACATTACACCCGATCAGGTACATGTTTACGTAAATGGGCAAATTGTAGCGACTGATGGTCCTGAACTGGCAAGAAAGATAGAAGAAAAAGGATATGCCTTTCTGCTCGAAGGCATAGAGAGGTGAAACACGTGAGAAAGAACATCAATGTTGATGAATCAAAATTTAATTTTAAGAGCAATACCGACTATGCATTCAAGAGTTCTCCGGGGTTAAATGAGAAAATCATCAGGGAAATTTCCGAATATAAATCAGAACCATCATGGATGCTCGAAAAGCGTCTGGAAGCTCTCAGAGCTTTCCACAACATACCAGAACCCAACTTTGGAGTTGACAGGAGCCAGTTAAATATAAACGAAATAATCCCTTACATAAGGCCAAATGCAGCCAAAGAAGCATCATGGGACGAGGTTCCTGAAGAGATTAAGAACACCTTTGAGCGTCTCGGTATACCCGAGGCTGAAAGGAAGTCTCTTGCGGGTGTTGGTGCACAATATGATTCGGAGGTTGTATATCAACATATCCGTGAAGATCTGGAAAAACTCGGCGTTATCTTTCTCGATATGGAAACCGCTGTGAAAAAATACCCTGAATTGGTGAAGAAGTATTTTATGAGATTGGTTCCAGCAAGTGATCACAAATATGCCGCTCTCCACGGGGCAATCTGGAGCGGTGGGTCATTTGTATACGTTCCGGAAAATATCAGAGTGCCATTGCCACTTCAAGCATATTTTCGAATGAATCTGGCAGGTATGGGGCAATTTGAACATACTCTGATAATAGCCGATAAAGGTAGTGAATTACATTTCATTGAAGGTTGTTCGGCTCCAAGGTATAACGTGCATAACCTCCATGCTGGCATGGTGGAAATATATGTAATGGAAGGAGCAAAAGTAAGGTATTCCACCATTCAAAATTGGTCCAAAAACACCTTTAATTTGAATACTAAAAGGGCAATTGTTGAAGCTGAGGGTACTATGGAATGGGTATCCGGATCTTTGGGGAGCATGAAAACCATGCTTTATCCTGCTACCATTCTTAATGGCCGTGGTGCCAAGGCAAACCACCTCGCAGTAACTTATGCTGGAGCGGGACAAATGATGGACACAGGTTCAAAGGTAATTCATCTTGCACCTGGCACAAGTTCAACAGTTGACGCAAGAAGTATAAGTGTTGGAGGCGGCTGGGCTTTTTACAGAGGTCTTTTATATATCTCTGAGAAAGCAAAAAATTCAAAAGCATCAGTAGAATGTTCTGCACTTATGCTTGATAATTTCTCAAAATCCGACACAGTTCCAATAATCGATGTCCGAACAAACCAGTCGGATATTGGACATGAAGCCAGAATAGGCAGGATAAGCGAAGATCAGATATATTATTTAATGACCCGTGGCCTTACCGAGGCAGAAGCAAAAGCAATGATAGTCAGGGGCTTTATGGAGCCCATTTCAAGGGAGCTTCCCATAGAATACGCGGTTGAGTTGAATAGGCTGATAAATCTTGAAATCGAGAAGAGCATAGGTTAGGGGTGTTTGACATGAGTATAGAGAGAACCCTCAATTTGATTCATAATGAATTTGAAATGATCGAACCCATGCCAGAAGTGCTTGACATTGAGGAATATACCGAAGAGGACTTTCTGGAAACATGTGCAGGTTGCTCAGAATCCTTAATAGCTTTTAAGCGCAGGGCGTACGATGAATATAGGACTTTAAAATTCCCGGCCTGGAAGAGAGCATCATTGGACAGCTTCTCTTTGAAGCGGCCTGTCCCCGGTGTTGAATATGAATTAACGGGCCCAGAGATATATAAGAGTATTTCAGAAATGGATCAATCGGAGGAATCCCTTATAAGAAAACTCGATTTTCAGGGTTCTGATAGGAAATTCACACTGTTGGCGGATAGCTTTTCAAAGACTGGAATAATCGTTCGCACAAAAGAAAATACCTACTACGGGGAAACACTCTTTTGCAAAACCTCATCAGAAAGTGCAATTGCATCGAACCTCATTGTAATTGAAGAAAATTCTAAGCTGGATATCATCTTCTATTCCCGCGGAAGCGATCTCAGCGTTATTACAAACCGCTTCCTGATAAAAAAGGGAGCACAGCTCAATGTGCTTTTTGTGAATCTTTCATCTGCAAAATCACATAGCATTTTCAACAATTATTATGTCCTTGGGGAAAAAGCGAATCTTAGACTATATGATATAAACTTAGGTGGAACTGTCCTGGCTCCCTATCATCTCATAAAGACAGCTGGAAGGGGAGCTTCAGCTCGTATAAAGCCTATCTTTTTCCCTACAAATAACGAAAAAATAGATATGCTATACCTTGGAAGGGTAGATGCCCCTGAATCCACCACTGAAATTGAAGGAATCGGAGCTGTTTCAGGAAATTCAAAGGCGGTTTTCCGGGGTTTTGTTGATATAAAGAAAGGAGCGAAAAATTCCAGCGGTACTGAACACTCCAGTACTATTATCCTTTCTGATAAGGCAACTGTACAAGCTATTCCTGGCCTATTTGTAGACGAAAATGAGGTTAACGCATCTCATGCAGCTTCCGCTGGAACAATAGAAAATGATAAGATTTATTATCTTATGACCCGCGGTCTTACAATGAACGAAGCTTTGAAGCTCATTGTGAATGGAGCTTTTGAACCGGTGCTTCAGGAGATAGAGGAGATATTTGGTAATGAAATTCCCGGGGGTGTTCGTGATGTCCTCAGTAAAAGAATTGGATGAATATTTCAAAAAGTTGAAAGCTGACTTTCCCATCTTTTCAGAACGGCCTGATTTGGTCTATCTTGATAACGCAGCAACCACACAAAAACCCAGTGCTGTAATAGAAAAGTTAAGACACTTCTATGTTACGGCAAATGCCAATGTACACCGTGCAGTTTATCGACTTGCGGAAGAATCTACTGCTCTTTACGAAGAATCAAGAAAAACTGTTGCCGACTTTATCGGGACGGCTCCTGAAGAAATTATATTCACCCGTGGAACAACCGAATCTCTGAATTTACTGGCTTATTCTCTGGGACTGTCCGGAAAATATAAATCCTTTATCGTACCGCTTTTCGAGCACCATAGCAATTTCGTCCCCTGGCAACAAATTGCCCATACATTGGGCCTCAAATTTTATCCTGTAAAGATTCATGGAGGAGAGCTCTTTTTAGAAGACGTTGAAGCGATTGTAAAAAGCTGTGAAAAACCTTTCGTTTTCTCCATGACCGGCTTAACGAATTCTCTGGGATATCGAGCGCCCTTTGAAGCAGTTGCTAAATTGGTTCATTCAGCTGGGGGGATCTTTGTGCTCGATGCCGCTCAGCTCATTCCTCATGAAGCTTTTGACTTCGCGGCTTCTGATATTGACTTCCTTGCCTTCTCAGGTCACAAAATTCTTGGACCGACAGGAATAGGCGTCCTGGCTGGTAAGAAGGAGCTGCTGGAACAAATTAGACCTTTTCAGTATGGTGGAGAAATGATTGACAAAGTAGGGGAGCAAGATACAACCTTTGCACCAGTACCATATAAGTTCGAAGCTGGAACACCTAATATTGCAGGCGCAGCAGGACTTGCTGAGGCTTTGAAATACGTTAAGAATATCAGCTATGAAAAAATCTCGAAACACATTGAAAACCTGACTAAAAACGCCATCGAAAAGCTTTCTGTAATTCCCGGGCTAACTCTTTATTGTCAGAAAAATTGCCACGGAATTATAAGCTTTTCTCATGAGAACATACATCCCCATGATCTCGCAGAACTGCTGAGCAGATTATCCGGCGTTGCCGTTCGCAGCGGCCATCATTGCTCTCAACAGCAATTAAAGGTTCTTGGAGTTTCTTCTCTTTGTAGAGCTTCTTTTTATCTATATAATACTCATAACGATATTGATAAATTGGTTGCAGGAATACAAGATGCTTTGAGGTGGTTTTCATGAGACCAGAAGATCTTTACTCTGACGTGATCATGTTTCACTACAAAAACTCATCCCATAGAGGTGCCCTTGAGAATCCAACTGCTGCGCAGGAAGGATCAAACCTCTCCTGTGGAGATTCTCTTCGCCTTTATATTAAAACGAATGGTGATACTATCAACAAAGTGACTTTTGATGGCCACGGATGTGCTATCAGCGTAGCATCGGCTTCCATTCTGGCAGAGCTTATTGAGGGAAAATCCAAAAATGAAGCCAGTGAGATTATTCAAGAATTCTACAAAATGATAAAGGGCGAAGATTTCAATGCAGAGCTCCTGGGAGATGCCGTGGTTTTTGAAAATCTCAAACAATTTCCCATCAGGGTCAAATGTGCCACATTAGCCTGGCATACTCTTGAGCAACTACTGAAATAGTTTTTAGCAAAAAAAGAACCGGTGTTTGCACCGGCCCAAATTCTGCTGAAGTAACCCTCTTATTGATTATATAACTTTTTAGTATGAAAATTCAAGACAGCATTGCTTTCTCGAATAAACTTATTGAAAGTCACCAATACAACAGCCTGATAAATACCGTATAGTACCTATGTGATTTCAGTTTGCTGAGCTTTGAAATGATATAATTTCACAAGAGACACTTTAAAACTTTCGCGATTATCTATTCTATCAGATGGGGGGATCGATATGGATTTCGATAAATTGACTGAATTGCTATTTGTCCCGGGAATTTCCGGACGCGAGGAAATGATCCGCGAAAAGATAATCGAATTGCTTCCAAAAGGTATTCCTTACCATGTTGATGATCTTGGAAATTTGATAGTTGAGATTGGTCAGGGTGAAGAGACAATAGGGTTCGCGGCTCATATGGACGAGCTCGGCCTTTTAATCACCGGGGTAAATTCCAATGGGACCCTGAATTTCAAGAAAATCGGGGGCATTCCCGATGAATTGCTGGTTGGAAGGCATCTTGATGTAATAAACTCCTCGGGGGAATCCATTGATGGTGTTATAGGATTTCTTCCTCCCCATCTTTCAAAAAATGCCGTCAAACCTGAACCTGTAATTGACGTTGGTGCGAGCACCCAAGAAGAGGTAAATACATTGGGAATAGAGGTTCTGGATTACGCCGTCTTCAGAAAGCAGGTTTCCATTCTAAATGACAGGTTTGTAGTTGCAAGAGCTCTCGATGACAGGTTCGGATGCACCGTTCTTCTTGAATTTTTAAATGAAGCTATAACCATGGACCTCAATAAAAAGCTTCTTTTTGTGTGGACGGTACAGGAAGAAGTTGGATTGGTCGGGGCACAGGCAATAGCTTCGCAATACCATCCCGCTTTATTCTTCCCTATTGATTCATTTGCATGTTGTTCTAAACTCACAGGAAGCGTAAAGCCTGGAAAAGGACCCGTCCTTCGAATGAATGACAGCATTTCAATAGCTTCTTACGACCTCGGGAAGCGCTTGATATCGCTTGCAAAGGAAATGAACATTCCATTGCAATTCGGAGTTACAGGTGGAGGAACGGACGGGGTTCCCTTTCAAAGGCGGGGAATAAAAATGGTTCCTTTGAGCCTTGCATTGAAAAACCTTCATTCAGAAGTTGAATATATGTCGATTGAAGATTACGATAGCCTGCTAAAATTACTCAAAGAAATAGCAAAGAATTTTTAGATCGCATCGGAGGCAATTAAATGGATATATATAAGTGGCTTGTGCAGTCCGGGACACTTCCCAGAGTAAAAAAGCCTTCTCGTTACATTGGGAAAGAGCTGAATAGCCTGAAAAAGGTCAATGAAAAGGCATTGAAGGTTTTATTGGCATTTCCGGATACTTATGAGATTGGCATGTCCCATATTGGTTTGAAACTGCTTTACAGTATACTGAACAAAGAGGATGACATTATTGCAGAGCGTGCATATCTTCCGTGGAAAGATATGATCGCTGAAATGAAAAATGCCGGTGTTCCTCTGTATTCACTGGAAAGCTACACTCCTGCCAGGGACTTCCACATCCTTGGAATAACGCTTCAGTACGAGCTTAGTTTCACAAACGTTCTCAAGCTGCTGGAGCTTTCAGATATTCCTATCTTTCAAAAAGACCGGACAAAGGAACCCCTTGTGATTGGCGGTGGCCCCTGCACAAGTAATCCCGAACCGGTAGCGGATTTTTTTGACCTCTTAGTGGTTGGTGATGGCGAAGTTGTCATGCTTGAAGTGGCAAAGCTTGTGAAAGAAAATCTTGGATTGTTAAAATTAAACAAGAGGAAAGAGCTTCTTGAAATGCTTTCCCGGATACCCGGGGTTTATGTTCCATCACTGCCCAAAAGAAAAATACACAAAGGTCTTGTAAAAGACTTAAATGACCATGAGATTATCCCCTCTTCCATAGTTCCCTTTATGAGTGTAGTTCACGATAGAGCTGTAATAGAGATAATGAGGGGTTGTAATAGAGGTTGCCGTTTTTGCCAGGCGGGCATGTTTTATCGCCCGGTAAGAGAAAGGAATATTGAAAAAATTCTCCAGAGTATAGAACCCTTGATTTCAACCACCGGATACGAAGAGCTTTCATTTCTTTCACTGAGCACTATGGATTACAGCAAAATTGAAGAGCTTACTTCCCGGTCTCTGAAATATTTGAAAAATGAGCATGTTGGGCTTTCTTTACCCTCCACAAGAGTTGACAGCTTTGGGGTAGAAATGGCGGAAAAAATAGCATCCATAAGGAAAACAGGGCTTACTTTTGCACCGGAAGCAGGGACCCAAAGGTTGAGGAATGTCATCAATAAAAATGTTACAGAAGAAAATATATTAAGCGCTATATCATCAGCAATAGAAAAAGGCTGGAAAAGGGTGAAGCTGTATTTCATGATAGGTTTGCCCACAGAAACCGATGAAGATGTTAATGGAATTGTCGAGTTATCAAGAAAAATCAAAGCCCTTGGTCTTAAACAGCTCACAGTTTCGGTTTCAATATTTGTTCCGAAACCCCATACACCTTTTCAATACGCAAGGCAGATCACTCCGCCCGAGGCAAGAAAAAAATTCTCGATTCTTTCAAAAATAAAAAGGTTCGCCCAATTACAACTGCACGACCCAGGGAAAAGCTTTGTGGAAGGTTTATTAAGCCGTGGCGACAGAAAAGTTGCAAAGGCTATATACTGTGCATACAAAGACGGGTCGCTTTTTGATGAATGGGGTGAAGAATTCAGCCTTTCAACATGGATGAATGCCTTTGAAAAGTGCCAGATAGATATCCAGCAATATACCCGCGAAAGAAGCGTTGAAGAAGAACTTCCGTGGGATCATATATCCCTTGGCATTAGCAAAAAGTTTCTGCTTAAAGAGTACGAAAAAGCTCTCAAGGGAGAGCTTACACAAGATTGCAGGTGGAGTGGTTGTACTCTTTGCGGAGTCTGCCAGGAATACAGAGTGACTAACGTGCTGAATTAACCTTAAAAGCACTCAAACGGGAAAGTTCAGTGATATCACCTGCACCAAGAAAAAGGATCACGGCTTTTTTCTGCTCCTCAACCCATTCGAGTACCTGGTGATAATCCACATAATGATGAGAAGGCACGTTATGCTTTCGTAAGCCATCAAGGACTTCTGTTTCACTCAATGCACTGCTTCCTTTTTCATAAGCGTCATATAGCTTGAAGACACATACTTCGTCAGCGCCTTTCAAAGAAGCCGCGAATCTTCCATTCTCCCTCGCTAACCTTGAGTACCTATGTGGCTGAAACACGATTGCCAGCTTTCTATCCGGAAAGGCTTCTCGAGCTCCTTTTATTGTATTTCGTATTTCATCAGGAGTGTGTGCGTAGTCATCTATAAGATACAGGTCCTTTTCTTCGTTATAACCTCTGACGGTAAACCTTCTATCAGCCGAAACAAAACTTGCAAGGGAATTTCTTATGATTTCAGGGCTGATATCAAACTGACGTGCCATCGCAATAGCTCCCAGAGCATTGTAGATGTTGTACTCGCCGGGCAGGTTGAGCTCAAAAACACCCAGAGAATTTTCAGCTTCAAAAACTTCAAAAGTTTGCCTTAATCCCTTTATAGAAAGCCTTTCAAATCGGTAATCGCTATCATATTTCCCAAAAGAAACACTTTCTTTGCCTTCAAATAGCATTCTTAGCATGTCATCATCGCGGTTGTATACAATCTTGCCTGAAACACCCTTAGAAAAAAGGATTAAATGATCCAAAAAATGTTCGTGATTGTTTCCATAGTGCTCAAGGTGGTCAAAGCGAACATTTGTAAATAACGCGTGGTTAACTTTGAAAGAGGCGAAAAAGCCATCAGATTCATCGAGTTCTGTTATTGCTATGGAGCTTCCCCGTCTGTAATTTTCATGTTCCAAAAAAGGAACCTTTCCTCCCAGGAAAACTGTCGGGTCTTTTCCGGCATCTATGAATATCTTCGAAAGCATTGCAGTAGTAGTTGTCTTCCCATCTGTACCTGTGACACAGATTGATTGTTTTTCAGAGAGAACTCTTTTCAAAAGCTCCATACGGTAAAGAACTGGAATGCCATTTTTCACCGCGGCGACAAGCTCAGGATTGTTTCCAGAAATCGCAGTCGTCCTGACTACTATGTCAGGACTGCTTATGTTGTGAGGGGAGTGGCCTATCATGATTTGTATGTTTTTTCCTCTTAAATATTCAACTCTCTCATTTTCCTCAAAATTTGAGCCACAAATAACATGTCCCTCAGCCGCTAAATGAAGTGCGAGACCGCTCATGCCAATCCCGCCAATTCCAATAAAATGATATTTCAACGCGATTCCTCCCGAATTATGTTTTCAATGATTAACTCGACTGGTTCTTTTAAAACATGGATGGTCGATGTTTTCCTACTCAGGCTATTTACAATTCTGGAAAGAAGCAGCTCTGCTGTGACTGCATCTTCAAGTATAACACATCCAAGACCAAGTTTTTCTAAAATAACAGCGTTATGATACTGATGATTTTCCGCCGCCCCGTTCCAGGGTATAACGATGGCTCTTCTGTTGTAATTAACTATTTCTGCAATTGAAGTAGCTCCCCCTCTTGATATTACCAGGTCTGCTTTAGCCACATACTCATGAAGGTCGTAAATATATTCAAAAGTCTTGACAAAGGAATATTTTTCAAACTTTTGGGGGTCTTCTCCTCTTCCAGTTATGTGCAAAAATTGAAAATCATGTTTATCGCTATTAATTAATTCATAGAGTTCCAGCATTTTTTTATTGATAAAGGATGACCCCTGGCTTCCACCCATGACAACTATAAGGGGTTTGCTCATGTCAAATTTCAGTTCTTCGAAAACCTCTTCGCGGTTTTTATAAACTCGCCTAACAGGATTACCGGTAAAACGGGCTTTGTGTGAGAATTTTCCGAACTTTTCGATGCTCTCTTTAAAGCTCACAAAGATTGCTGTAGCATATTTTGCGAGTTTTTTATTAGCCATACCCGGTAAGGCGTTTTGCTCATGCAAATAAATAGGTATATTGAGCTTACTGGCAGCAAGAACAACTGGAAAAGATATATAGCCACCACTTGAAAATAGAAAATCTGGCCTGAATTCTTGCAACTCTTTTTTTACAATTCTTGTTTGCATCAAATGTTTAATTACTATACCTACATTTGATGGTTTATATATTGGCCTTATTAATCCGTGTACATTCAGTGGTATTTTCTTTACTTCTGCAAAATCCTGATCAACCCTTTTATCATCAAGGCGTCCAGCAATTGTGAAGTAAAGGAATTCAGTATCAAATTTTTCTGACAGCCTTTGAGCAACTGCCAGTATGGGGTAATAATGGCCACCAGTTCCTCCGCCACATAAAGCAACCTTTAGTTTAGCCAATATCTTCCTCCTCTTTTTCAAGAATAATGGAAAATACTACCCCGAGCCCAAGAATCAGAGACATTAAGGAAGACCCGCCATAACTTACAAAGGGGAGCGTAACTCCAGTTGGGGGGAATAATCCAAGATTTACGCCTATGTTCACGCTTGCTTGAAGAAAAACATAAAAAGCAAAACCTATTACGAAAAGCTTACCTTCGGTATTTTTTATGTATCTCAAGGCTATCTGTGAAAGTACCATGACAAAACCTACATAAGAAAACATTAGAAGAAACATGCCAATTATTCCCCATTCTTCACCGATGGTAGCAAAAATGAAATCCGAATAACTAACGGGAAGGTAATATTTAACTACTCCCATTCCAAGGCCTCTACCGAAAAGATCACCGGAAGAGATGGCCATAAGGCTGTAAGATACCTGTTCGTGGCCTTGTCCTCTTAATGAAGAGAAGAATTCTGACAATCTTTCAAGCTGGTAAGGTTTTATGAGATCTGCTTTCAGCATGATAAATCCAAGCAGAATCACAACTAAAAACAAAACTATTAGATGTGCGGGTTTGACTCCACCTAAAATCATCATTATCAGTACAATTGAAAGCATAATAATCGAAGTTGACAGATCAGGTTCAATAAATGTCAACCCGATAATCGGGGCGGAAAGAAGAATCGGTAAAATTATTGTGTTCCAGAAGTTTGATTTTTCCCTGTTCAATTTTCCGAAGTGAACAGCCAAAATCAAGAGTAAAACGAGTTTTGCGAATTCAGAAACCTGTATAGTAAAGTTTCCAAACTCAATCCACCTGTGAGATCCACCCCTGCTTTGGGAGAAAAGAACGAACACAAGGAGAGAAATGATTGCTGGATAATAGAACGGGAACGAAAGGCGAAAATGAGTTCTTCCACCCATAAAGATGGCTATAGATGCAAGCAATAGACCTATAAAAAAGGATATCAGTTGCCTCTGGAGATATTCAGAAGCATAAAAGCCTATCAGCCTTGCTTCCATGCTCAGGCCTGCACTGTATATAAAAACAAATCCCATAGCAAGCATGATGCTTACAAAAACACTTAAAATGATTATCTGGCTTTTCATCTCATCATACCGGCTGTTTTTCTAAGATTTTTAACTTCATTTATGAAATCTTCACCCCGTTCTTTGTAGTTCCTGTACCTATCGAAGCTCGAACCTCCCGGACTAAACAAGACCACATTGCCTGCAAGAGCTGCTTTATGTGCCTTTTCTACAGCCTGCTTCATATTGTCTACCACTTCGTAAGAAATATCATGATCGAGTTTTTCCACTAATCCAAGTTCATCCCCGATGATAATGACCTTTTTGAGCATTTTTAACCTGGGCAATAATTCGTTAAAACTTTCATCTTTTCCCTTGCCTGCGAGAATTAAAACAATATCAGAAGGCTGAAAGTTTTCCAGCGCTTTGACCACAGCATGAGCATTTGTTGCCTTTGAATCGTCGATATAGCAAACCCCTTCAATGGTTTCCACTTTCATCAACCTATGTCTTGGATATTTATAGGATACCAGTTTTTCGAGGGCATCGAACACTGAGATACCTGAAAAATGGGCTAACGCAATTGCAACCAGGGCATTTTCCCAATTATGCCTAGTCGTGATGTACCTGGTCAGGTCAAGCCTCACTTTATGGAAGTTCATAATGCCATCTTTAACGGATAAAAGCCCTTTACCTTTTAATGAGAAGGGTACGATATGAGCATTTCGCTGGATGTCGAATTTATTAACCAGATCCTCTTGCAGTATCGAGTACTCAGAAGTTAAAGTGATTATCTTTTTCTTCTGAGCCAGATATTCTGAAAAGGTACCATGATAATCGAGATGGTCTTCCGCCACATTCAGCACACTTGAAAGGTGAAAAACAGGTTCTTTTGAATCAAACCAGTTCAACTGAAAGGAACTAACTTCCAGAACATAAAAATCGTAATCATCTTTCATTGCAGTCGCCAGAGGAACTCCAATGTTTCCGCCGACAAAGACGTTAAGCCCCTTTTCCTTCATTATGTGCCCAAGCATTGATGTTGTAGTGGTTTTTCCGTTAGTTCCTGTTATACCTATAAAAACACCTTTTTTTCTTTTCTTAAGCTCTTTCAGTGAAAACTCGAGCTCTGTTGTTACGGGTTTTCCAGAAGAAATTATCCTCCGCCCGATGGCACTGCGAGGTGAAATACCCGGACTCATAACAAAAAAATCTGATTCGAGAATTTTTTCTGTGTGGCCGTCCTGCTCAAAGAATATTCCCTCATCTTCAAGATACGCTCTATATTCTTCATGAACTTTTCCTTGCTCGGAAATAAGACATTCCCATTCTGGATAAGTACTTCTTATGTATTTCAAAAGTTCAAAATTCGAGGCTCCCAGACCGACAAATCCAATTTTCTTCACCAATAACCCCTCCAACCGAGTAATCCAAGTAATGAAAATCCAAGTGCTATGATGGAAAATCTGAAAGCAATTTTCGACTCATGCCAGCCTAAAAGTTCAAAATGGTGATGAACAGGAGCCATCTTAAAAACTCTCTTGTTTCGCAATTTAAAAGAACCCACTTGAATGATATCACTCAAAGTTTCTACAACAAATATAAAGCCAAAGAGAAACAGATAAATTTCCCGCCCTGTCATAGCCAGAGATGCCGCCAAAATGCCTCCAAGGGAAAGGGATCCAGTATCGCCCATGAAAACTTTTGCTGGATACCAATTGTGCCACAAAAAGCCTAAAAGCGCACCTATCAATGCAGAATACAAAGAACCATGATATCCCAAAATAATCAATGGAAACACCGATGCAATATACACACTACCAGCCAGGCCATCAACACCATCGGTAATATTCACCGCATTTGCTGTTCCCACTATCGCTGTCATGGCAAAGGGAAAATAAAGAAATCCTATATCGATGCTTTTCTTAGAAAAGGGTATGAGAAGATGTGTATGGGGATTGACGCGTTGGATCATGTACACAATGAAAAACGCTATAAAAAATTCCAGTATCAGCCTTGTTAAAGCGCTTATACCTGAAGAATTTCTCTTTATCAGCTTTGCTAAATCATCCATGGCACCAACAATTCCAAAAAGAACCCCTGTTGTAACAGGGATAATTAAATTGTGATCTTTACTGAAAAAAGTTACAGCTAACAACACCACGGGTATAAAAACCAACCCTGCTGATGTGGGGGTTCCCGTTTTATGATTGTGCAGATCCGGTCCCTCTTCCCGGATAAACTGCCCGATTTTGTTTTTTCTTTGCAAATTTTCAAATGGATACAGAAGCAGGAGTACCCCAAAAAAAGAAAGAAAGAAAAGCATCAGCTCATTCATTTTTCATTATCTTCTCCTTGAAAGCGTTAAGCACTTTTTCTAACATGACGCTTCTTGAAGCTTTGAAGTAAACAATGGTTCTTTTTTTTACATGTTTAACCAGCCAATTCACTATATCCTCAACAGAATTACTAACAAGAGAAGGGGTAACAAGCTCGGTAACGTATTCTACCTGAGGGTCTGCTGTATAAAGCACTATACTGTCAAAATCCCGCAAAAGCTCTGCGAGCTTATGATGCGCTGCTTTTGAATGGCTTCCCTGCTCAAGAATGGAACCAATTACTGCTATCTTTTCTCCTTTGGATAACCTGGAAATCGCTTCAACAGCAACCATTACAGATTCTATACTGCTGTTGTAACAGTCATTTATCACTCTTATTCCAGAGTAGTCATGAACTTTGAACCTGTTATCAAAGGGAAGGGTTGAGTCCAGAAGAAGAAGTTCTGGCAGTTCTATTCCCATGGCATGCATTGTTAAATATGCAGCCATTAAACTCTTGATCTGACCCTTGTTCCAAATCCCTTTCAACCTTATCAAGCGCTTGTTACCGCTGAAATCAAGCACAACCATTGTATTGCCATTCATATAATAGTATTCATCAAGCAGAAGAAGGCCTTTTGTTTCACCAAAAAGTAATGTCCTGAACGTTGCCCTTTCCAATCTTTTGACCAACCTACTATTATCACCATTAGCTACTGCGGTATCATGATCTCTGAGTTCTGAGAAGACAGAGAACTTCTCGTCAAAAAGCTCATTATAGGACTTATAATTTCCAAGATGAGCAGTCCCTATATTGGTCAAAATCGATATATTGGGTTTTACAAGCTCTATTAATCTTTTTATGTCGCCTTTTTTATCAGCTGCAAGCTCAAAAATCCCATATCGGGATGCATTGAGTTCCTCTCTTTTTTCAAGAATGGCAAGCGGAAGACCGATCTCGGTGTTGTAATTACCGGGGGTTTTAAAGGTAGGCTCCATTTTCGTAAGGGCTTGATGCAGCAATTCCTTTGTAGTAGTTTTGCCATTTGAACCTGTGATGCCTATTCTGAACTCGATTTTTGAAGTCTGCAATATTTTCTTTGCTGATTCCAGAAGAAGTCTGCCTGGGTCTTCCGCAAAAAATACCCTTTCATCTGAAATTTTCTTAGAGGTCACAGCTGAAAAAGCGCCCCGTTTAAGGGCGTCTATAACAAAATCATTTCCATCAGAGTGTTTCCCTTTCAAAGCTATGAAAACATCACCGGGTTCTACTTTTCTTGAATCTATCTTTAACTTTTTTCCATCCGTCAGTTTTAGAAACTCAGTGATAATCTCTTCATTCATCACCTTTTTATGAGCCTCCGAAATTTCACATCGAGAATATGCTTGACCATTTCCTTGTCATTGAAAGGGATTAACTCATTATCAACAACCTGAAATTCCTCATGCCCTCTGCCCGCAATTACCACCATATCCTGTCTGTTAGCAAGAGTTAGTCCGACAGATATTGCTTCTTTTCTATCCGGGATAACCAGATAAGGTTTCAGCTTGTTGATCCCTTCTTCTATATCTTTTAGAATTTCTTCCGGATCTTCATGCTTGGGGTCATCTGAAGTGAGGATTACCACATCTGAAAATCTTGATGCGACCTCACCCATAAGTGGGCGTTTACCTTTGTCCGCATTTCCGCCAGCACCAAAAACAAGTATTATCCTTCCTTCAACGAGCCTTCTGGCGGTTTTCAGCAATTTTTCAAGGGCATCAGGAGTATGGGCAAAATCTACTACCACTTCAAATCCGTATTTGGAAGCCTCTTCTACAAATTCAAATCTTCCGGGAACTCCGGTAAAGGTGGAAATAGCCTCAATTATATGCGCTGTGTCATAGTTAAGTGCTTCCATAATCGCAATAACCGCAGCCACATTGTAAGCATTGTGCTCTCCTATAAGCCTGGTGTAAACTTTCTGGGTCGAACCAAAGGGAGTCGATATGTCAAAATACATACCAGAACGAGTCATCTCAAGGTTTTCTATTCTGTAGTCTGATTCATCACCGAATCCATAAGTAAGGATTTGACCACGCTGGAGCTGGATATCTGCAATGTTTATTCTGTCAGCGTTGACTACGGCCTTTCCAGAAGGTTTAATCAAATTAAACAGCTTCAGTTTGGTTGCATAATAGTCCTCAAAGGATTCGTGGAAATCCAGATGATCCCTGGTAACATTGCTGATAGCCGCTACATCGAAGCGCATGCCCGAGACCCTGTGCATTGCCAGGGCATGAGAAGAAACTTCCATTACGAAGTATTCGTAATTTTCTTCAACAGATTTCTTAAGATATTTTGCAAGGACCGGAGCTCCAGGTGTGGTGTTTTTAGGATTCCTGGATTCCTTGCCAGCAATATAGTTAACTACCGTGCCTACAAGCGAGCATTTTTTTTCGAAAGTATCAAGAACATGCTTAACCAATGTTGTGATGGTAGTCTTTCCATTTGTACCGGTAACGCCAATTGTGATGAGTTTTTCGTAGGGGTGATCCGCCTGCTCCATAAACAACATCGCTTCAGCTTTTCTGCTGTTTTTTACATAAATAACCGGAATTTTAATTTGGTCTGATTCGATTGGTCTTTCTGCGATTAAAGCAGTTGCACCCTTTTCCTGAAGGTCCTCCGCAAGGACGTGAGAATCGAAATAAGTTCCTTTGATGCAGATAAAGAGATCATTGGGCTTGAGAAAACGGGAGTTACTTACGATTGAAGAAATGTCTGGATCGATCCCATCCATATTTATCGTTTGAAGGACGAGATCTCCGAGGAGCTCAATAACGCGGGATAACTTCATTGATCACCCCCCTTTCAATGGTTGTATTTTATCATCTATTAGCGAACTTGACAATAAGAAAGCAAAATGCTAATATAGATTAGCAGTCTATCGAGGTGAGTGCTAATGAGCCCCAGAAATTCTGGCAAAGAACCTATACTCAACGACAGACAGGTGAAGATTCTTTATTGCATCGTCAAAGAGTATATCACATATGGCAAACCTGTTAGTTCCCGACAGGTTTTACATCGTTCCAATATCAGTTGCAGTTCTGCAACAATCCGCAATGATATGCGGAAACTTGAATTCCTTGGATACATTTTTCAACCTCATACATCAGCGGGGCGTATTCCAACTGATAAAGGGCTGAGGTTCTATTTTAATTCAATTCAGAAGCTTGCATCGGATTATGAAGACAGCAGCGCGTCAATTTCTCTGCGGCAGGCAGCCTTTGTCGCAGATGTCGAAAAAATATTGAAAGTAACGGCAAAAGCCCTTTCAAAGGTTACCATGGCCTATGCGGTGATCGAAAAGCCCAAGCAGGAAAAATTACTCGTAAAGCATATTGCAATTTCACCCATATCTCAAAATTATTTCGGCGTCACACTGGTTACAGATTTAGGCGTCACCATGAATTCAACTGTGTATATTGGCCATAATTTTACCCATTATGAAGATCTCCAGCGGCGCCTTAACGATGCTATCAGGGGAAAAATGATTGGTGAGATAAAAAAGGGGTTGAAGGAGCTAAAACTGCTTAACGACCACTGGTATAACGAAGAAATTGAGGAAATGCTGTACATACTTCAAAATATTTTTGAAAGCGAAGAGGAAAATAGATATGTTAAATATGGTCTTGAATACATTGTTTCTTCAACGGCCTTAAATTGGCAGGATATAGTTGGTCTGATAAAACATACTGAGGACCAGGGTAAACTCAACAATCTTATCAGCAAATTCTCTCACTACGATGAAAAGGTGATAATTGGGAAAGAATTAGGCATAGAAGAACTAAAGAACTTTTCGCTTTTTATATCCGGATATCAGAAATTCAACGAGCGTCTTGGAACAATAGCAGTGCTTGGACCTAAAATATTGCCTTATGAGAAGATATACACATATCTGAAATACATGTCGAATCGATTATCAGAGGTTTTCAGTAAAAGATGAGTCGGAGGTGGTAACATGGAAGAAAAGAACGAAAAACAGAAAAAGGGTAAAGCCCCTTCACACACTTTGAAGGACAAAATTGCAGCTTTGGAGAAAAAGATTAAGGAAAAGGATGAACATATAAAAGAACTCGAAGATCAGCTTGCAAGAATGAGGTCAGAGTTCCATAATTTCAGAATGGCTCTTCAAAGAGAGCAGGAAGTATTAATCAGCAGAGAGAAAGAAAATGTGGTGTTCAAACTAATAGGTTTGCTTGAAGATTTTGAACGTGCTCTAAATCATGGAAATAACACTTCTGAAAACTTCGTCAAGGGTATCAGGATGCTATATAAGCGTCTTGCAATGATACTTACTGAAGAGGGCGTGGAAGAGATTTTACCTGCAACAGGCTCACCCTTTGACCCCTTCAGGGACGAAGCAGTAGAAACTGTGGAATCCGATTCGGCAGAAGAGATGACAATTCTGGAAGTCAAAGAAAAAGGATACAGATATGCCAACAAAATCCTGAAAGCGCCCAAGGTTGTAGTCGCCGTTAAGCCGAGAGTGAGAAAAGAAAAACACTCTGACGACACACCATCCGGGCAGTAAAGGGTGGTGAGTTTATGGCAGCAAGAAAAGATTATTATGAAATCCTTGGAGTTTCAAGAGACGCCTCAAAAGATGACATAAAAAGAGCGTACAGAAAGCTTGTGAAACAATGGCATCCTGATGCATATAAAGGGAGCGACAAAAAACAAGCTGAAGAGAAATTCAAAGAAATACAGGAAGCTTACGAGATTTTGAACGACCCGCAAAAACGCTCCATGTATGATCGATTTGGATATGTGGGCGAACCCGGTTATTCAGGCGGTGGAAGGACCACAGGAAACAGTGGAGGCTTCTTTGAGGATATCTTCGGAGATTTTCAGGATATCTTTGATGTCTTTTTTGGCGGTTCCAGATCAACTCAAGGGAGAAGAACACAACGAAGCGTAAAAGGTGAAGATATTCACACCACAATAACTGTGGAAATAAAAGATGTTATAAACGGAAAGATTTCATTTCTTGAATATGATAGAAAAGTAGCATGTAGTGCTTGCAATGGTACTGGAGCAGAAAAGGGAACAAGCTTTTCAACGTGTCCACGATGTAATGGAACCGGGACTGTTACCGAAGAACACAGGTCCTTTTTTGGAGTTTTTACAAACACTCATGTTTGTGAAGCTTGCGGTGGAACCGGAAAAATAATAAGCAAGAGGTGCCAGACGTGTAATGGAACTGGATCAGTCAGACAGAAGCATCGTGTCAGGATAAACATCCCCGCTGGTGTAGAAGACGGCGCAACCATAAGACTTACTGGTCAGGGTAATTCCGGAAAATTTGGTGGACCAAATGGTGATCTATATGTTCGGGTCAGGGTAAGCATGCCTCCCTATTATCGAAGAAGCGGCAACGATCTTTTATACTCAGTCGAAATCGATTATACAGAAGCGGCTCTGGGAACCATCGTTAAAATTCCTTTGCCCGAAGGAAGCTATGAAAATCTCAAAATACCTGCTGGTACTGATCCAGGTACCATTTTTAAACTGAAGGGATATGGCATTCCTTCGATGAACAGCGGGAGACGTGGCGATATTTTGGTTACAGTAAAGGTTAAAATTCCAAAACCTTCTCTAAAGGAAAAGAAATTGCTGGAAGAACTCGCTAAGGTCAAAGGCATTTCAAGATAGTGCTACTTAGTACAAATCTATAAGCAAGGCGGTGCCTTTATAGGTTGCCGCTTTGCTTTTTGATATAATGGCAGGGAGCTTGTGATTGCAATCCAGAAGAGGTGATAACATGAGTTTCGGTAAGGCTTTCAAAGACTATTTTTTCATCACTATAGGCTCACTGATAACGGCAGTAGCCCTTGTATCCTTTCTCATCCCGAACAACGTTATAGCTGGTGGAGTGAGTGGATTGGCTATAATTTTTTATAGATTGTTCGGTTGGTGGGTTGGAATACAAATGCTGGCTTATAACGCTGTTCTCTTCGTCCTCGCTTTTATGCTGCTCGGGGTAGGCTTTGGTGTAAAATCTATTTACTCCGCAGTCATTTTATCGGTGTTCATAGATGCGTTGCAACACATAAATATCCCTGTTTTTGTGGCTTCCAGTGTGCAGGATGGAGGCTTGCTTGTGGCGATATACGGCGGTGCATTGGCAGGGATAGGTATGGGTATGGTACTCTGGCGCGGTGCTTCTACCGGCGGAACTGATATCATAGCCATGATATTGAGCAAATATCTCCATTTAAGTACGGGAATAGGGCTTTTACTGGCTGATACAATTATCACTACCATGGCTATAGTGGTTTTCGGCCCGCTTGTTGCCATGTATGGTATCATTACGATCTTCACAACCAGCAAGACCATAGACGGCATTCTCGAAGGATTCGGTAATACTCGAACTGCCTTTATAATCACTGAAAAATATGAAGAAGTTAAATCCAGAATATTGAAAGATATGGAACGAGGTGTTACACTGCTAAATGCTGTTGGAGGCTTTACAGGAAAGGAAAGACCTGTTCTAATGGTATCGCTAAGGCGGCGGGAATTGGGGATGTTAAGGCGAATAATAAAGGAAGAAGATCCGAACATATTCATGATAGTTGTTAACAACGCAGAAGTGTTTGGAGAAGGCTTCAAACACTTGAGTTAACGGAGGCCAGAAATGAATTTCCTGACACTGGATAGTTCTTCTAAACGATTGATAGTAGGTATTAAAAGCGAAAATAAAGAAGCGGGAGTTCTTTTGAATTCCATCGGTAAACATGGCGCTTTTCTTATGAGAGCTATAAAGAATTTGCTTGAATACGCCGATCTCAAGACCTCTGAGCTCGATTTTTTAGGATGCGGGATAGGGCCAGGATCATTAACTGGATTGAGGGTAGGCATTTCAACGATAAAGGGTCTGGCATATCCCTTCAACCTTTCAGTGGCAACTTTTTGCTCCCTTGATATGCTGGCAATTTCTACTTTGCTGCCAGAGGAAAAAGGTGTGGTAGCAAGAAAAGGGAGAGAAGGGCATTATTATTGGCGAAGGTATAGATTGACCGGTGGCAAATTGATAAGAGAAACGCATCCTGCATTTTCTCCCCTTGAAGAATTAGCGAATAAACTCGATTTGGATGAGACAATTATCCTCGAAAACGCTGAACACTTAAACGAATTTCCTGAAATTAATTCACGAATAGCCAGGCCACCATCAATAGAAGATCTTCTGTGTTTAACGGAAGAATCTTACAGGCATGGGGGACTTGTCGACCTCAGGGAGTTAAATCCATACTATCTGCAAAAATCAGTCGCTGAAATAAACTGGGAAAAAAGATATGGAAAACCAGAAAATCCTTGAAGACATTTTTATAGAACTGCGGAAGCGATACAATCCCCACGGATGGTGGCCTGCTGAGACACCCTTTGAAATAGCAATTGGTGCCGTATTAACGCAAAACACAAACTGGAACAACGTGGAAAAAGCCATTTCAAACCTAAAAAAATTGAGAGTTTTATCTCCAGAAGGTCTTTGTAAACTGGACAATAGAACTTTGATAGAAGCCATCAAACCTGCTGGATTCTATACTCGTAAATCAAAGGTTGTCAAAGCAATTTCCCGGATATTCAAATCGCTTTGGGTTGAGGAAGACATGTTTGAGATCAGAAAAAAACTCCTGTCCATTAAAGGAATTGGCAAAGAAACTGCTGATTCTATACTTTTGTATGCCTTTGAAAGGCCTATATTTGTTGTTGATGCCTACACACTGAGATTTCTAAAAAGATATGGATTTGATAATCTGGTAGATTATGATCATGTTCAAGCTATGTTTCAAAATGCCTTTCCAGGTAATGTTTCTTTGTTCAGGGATTTTCATGCTGTTATTGTTGAACATTCAAAAGCCCTTTGCAGAAAAAAACCCGATTGCAATAATTGTTTCCTCATAAAATGCAAAAGGGCTGCCGATGCCGGCACCCCTTAACATTAAATATGCAGTGGATTTCCTTCCAGTCCTTCAGCTGCATCTCTAATGGCTTCGGCAATAGTGGGGTGTGGATGTATTGTACTAGTAAGGTCTTCAAGCGTTAAGCCTTTCTTTACAGCCAGGACCACTTCCATCATTATTTCGCTTACATGTGCACCTATAAGGCTTCCTCCAACAATGATGTTTTTATCATTTACGATTAGTTTCACAAAGCCTTCTCGTTCACCCATTGTATTTGCCCTTCCATTTGCGCTCATGGGAAAGATGAAGCTCCTAAGCCCTTTTTTTAAACCACTTTCTCCTTCTTTAATTCCCACAGAAGCCACTTCAGGCGTTGAATAAACCACTGACGGGAAAGCGTTAAAGGCTATTTCTGATTCTTTGCCGGACAATTTCTCTGCAACAGCTATCCCTTCAGCGCTGGCTACATGTGCAAGCATTACTTTCCCTCGAACATCACCAATTGCCAGGATGTTCGGGATACTGCTTCTGAAATTCTCATCTGTTACAATCGCACCACGCTCGGTGGAAAGTGCTTTTTCAAGACCCCGTGGGATTACAGGTTCTCTTCCAATTGAAACCAGAACTCTATCCGATACCAGTTCTGATTTGTCATTCAGAACTATGTTGAATTTCTCTTGCTTTTCAATCTTTTCGACAACTGTTGAAAGAAGTATTTTGATACCCCTGCGGGATAAAGATTTTTCTATTGTCTTTGACACATCAATATCTTCCGCAGGCAGAAGACGATTCATCATTTCAACTACGGTGACAGAACTTCCAAGATTTGAAAACAACGTTGCCATTTCTATACCGATAACACCTCCACCAATTATTACGATGCTCTCCGGAATACTTTCCATAGTAAACACATCATCTGAACTCCATAAGCCTTCAACTTTAAGAGGCTCCGGAATTCTAGGCTTTGAACCGGTTGCGACAACAAAATATTCTCCTTTCAACAGCTCTCCGGATTCTTCAATGTAAAAACTATCTTTATCAAAACAGGCAGTTCCTTTTATAATAGATACGCCATTCTTCTTCAGCAACGCCTCTGTTCCTTTGCGAGACATCATGACGGAACGCTCCATGTGCTTCTTCATGCCATTAAGGTCAAAAGAAAGCTCACCTGAAAGGCCAAGACGCTTTCCCCTTTCCTTGATCCCGGCGTAAAGCCCAGAAGCGTGCAGCAAAGCCTTTGTGGGTATACAACCAACATTTGTACAGGTACCCCCAAAAAACTTTTGTTCCACAATAGCCACTTTTTTACCGCGCTGGGCAAGTCTTATGGCACAATCACTTCCACCCGGGCCTCCGCCGATAACCACGACATCGAATTTCTCCATGATACACCTCCTCATTTTTTCATATATATAATCGGGATTTTCATCTCATCATATGAAAGCCCACCATGCCTTCCTTTCATGGAATGCTCTTGCCCTGTGTATTTAAAGCAAAAAGCACTGTCTTTTTCAGGAATTACAATAACTTCGCCAATTCTGTTTAAAAAGTCCTGTTGAGGCGTTCCACCGAAGAGATTTAACTCCAGTGCCTTTTCCCTCAAGAGAACTTTGAATTTACCCGGGTATTTTTTTTCAATGACATCTTTCAATTTTCCCGGATAATGAGTGTGCAGGTATACGGCACGATGTTCTCCAGTTGGCAGTGCGTAGAGCAAATTGTATATATCACTATCATACCGCGACCACCATACCTCTTCTTTCCATGGTGTAATTATTTGACCGTGGTCTGAGACAATAAAAAAGGCTACCCCCTTCTTCCTGATTCTCACAAAAAATTCTTCAATAATTTTCAATAACCAATACGATTCCAGCTCATAGGCTTTTGAATCGGGGCCATATCTGTGTCCATAAGTGTCAATTAGCCCCCAATAGATAAAAGTAAGGCTTTCGTGTGATCCTGATTTCAAAATGGAATGAAGCTCTTCAAAAGTATCCCCAATCCCGTATACCCCTTTTAGATGCCCACCATTGCTGTGCATGCGGGATAATCCTGTATTAACAAAGCTCTTTGAAGTGATGAGATAACCCTTTACGCCATTTTCGTGCAACTGTTGAAAAATCGTCTGAACGGGCAGGAATTTCAGCGGGTCAAAACCTATGCGGCTGAGAGAATCCCTCTCCTGATAAAGCGGGGTGAATTCTATCATATTTACAATAGAACCATATTCTTTCAAATAAAGCGTATATCCGAGCATACCATGGGTGGCCGGTGGAACTCCCGTAAAATAACTCGTTAAAGCAGCTGTGGTTGTTGAGGGAAATACTGAAGTCATATAGATCAGGCTGGATTTATTAATGATTTCAAAATTCCCTCTATCAAGCAATTTTTCGACTGTAGCGTACCTCAGGGCATCAATGATAAAAACAACAACACTATCAATACCCGAAAGGTCAATGTTGTGCTTGGTAAAAGGAAAAGGTTCACAAACGCTGCTTCCACAAAAATGCGCTACCAATCCCGAAGAGAAGTTGGAAATGGCTCTTTCATTATAATCTGGCAGCATATTGTTTTCGTCAAGCATGATACCACCTCTAAAAAAGCGGGGCTTTTGCCCCGCTTCAATTTTACCCTTTTACAGCACCTTTTGTAAGGCCTCCAACAATGTAGTCTTGCAAAATCAAGAAAAAGGTGATCATGGGAATAGCTCCTATAAGCGCTGCGGCAGTGAAAGGTCCCCAGCTCGTTTCAAATCTTCCTGAGAATTGCTGAAGTCCCACAGCATATGTCCATTTGTTGATGTCCTGCAAGAAAATTCGAGCCATAACAAACTCATTAAAAATCCCCATAAATGTTAGAATGGCAATAACCGCCAAAATCGGTCGTGCAAGAGGCAAAACAATCCTCCAGAATGTCTGGAATCTTGTTGCGCCATCGATCATAGCTGATTCTTCAAGGGTATCGGGTATGGTATCAAAATAACCCTTTATGAGCCATATATTGAAGGCAATTCCTCCCGAATAAACGAAAATCAACCCGCTGAGGCTGTTTAATCCCAGGAAAGGAATGTAGTTCCCCATAAATTGCAGTAATGCGTATATGGCTATCATGAACATGATCGATGGGAACATCTGGATGAGCAGCAAGAATAGAAGCCCTTGCGAGCGCCCAAAGAAGCGCATTCTGCTGAAAGGATATGCTGCAAGTGCAGCTACTGTAACACTTATCAATGCAACCATAAGCGCTACTATTACAGAGTTCATTATCCATTTCGTGAAGTAAAAGTATGTGCTCTCTTTGGGCATCCAAATCTGGTTGTTCCTGAAAAGCAACCTGTCGATCTTCTTTAATTGCTGATTGTACTGACTGGAGTAACTGGAAGGATAATCAAGTAAATCCGAAATTTTTCGGGAAGCACGTTGATATTTGGCGTTGAAAACCTGGAAATATTTGTTATAGCTGGCAATCATCACGGTAAATTCATCAAGGGTAACAGGTGTTCCAAGGAAACGCAAATGAATATAATCGTAGATTTTTTCTTTCAATAGCATCTCGTGGATCCTGAGCTCCGAAATGGCATCGTTAAGCACGCTGGTTCCTTCGGCAATGTTATCCTGTGCCTCCACGAAATCTTCGTACCAGGTAAAATCGCGATAGCGCTCATTATATTTGTATCCAAAATACTCCGAAACGACCTCTCCCGCTTTTTCGACATAGGTTTTGGCTGCTGTTATGTCGTCAATATTCCTTTTGGAAATCATTTGTGCATATTCCAGTTTCGCGATTTCAACATTAGTGCGGTACTTTTCAAGAATATTATTGTAATTGTCAGCGGAATCGGCTATTTTCTGCTCAAGCTCTTCCTTTCTCGCCTTGAGCTCAATGAGCGATTTTTGTGTAGTTGCTATTTTTTCTTCAATAGATTCAGCATCTTCAAGCACTTTTTCAATGTCTGGAATTACTCTCAAAAGATTTATTCTGGATGCATCAAGAACCTCGAGTGCCTTTTTGATTTCAGAGTTTCTTATGTTAGCGGCAAGCAAGCCTGCCCTTTCCGCAAACCAGCCAAAATCTGTTTTTATATTAAAAAGTGTTGAGTAGATATCATCTTTGTAACCCAGCTTTTCAAGGCTGGCAATGATATCTTCCAGCCTATTGTGAAAGGCGACCAATTCACCGGGCTTTTCAGCTTCAATTTTATTTAAATCAGGGCCTTCCAGAGCTTTTTCAACTAACGATTTCAACGATCTTAATTTTTCAGATTCGGGTATGAGTATCGGTACAGCCACTGACATTGACTCGCGCACTTCCAATCTGCCTTCAAGGGACTGATCGAAGAGTTTCTGCTTCTGAGTGATTTCATTATCTATGGAAGAAAGCTCCTCAATTGCAGTAATATAATCCGTATAATCCGTTCCAAGGGCTTTTGCTTTTACAGCTTCCAGTTCTTCTTTCAGCTGACTGTACAACGCCTCAATATTATCCCATCCGCCATCCGCGGCCTTAAAGGAGTCATAAAGGCTCTCCCTTACGGCTTTAATCTTTTCGGATACATCTTCTGGGAGTTCCTTTTCGAGTTTAGTGATATATTTTCTTATGAACTTAAAATACTCGTTCTTTCTCCACTGGCTGTATTCGACGCCATTTTCCGAAATGTATTCAGGAGTTCTTGAAAGGCTTTCCAGAACTTCCGATTTCATTTCGAAGTCAAAATCATTCAACAGACTCGACAAATTTGTAGCAGTATCTAAAATCTCTTTCCGCACTGAATCAAAATTCGTTAGAAGGGCCTTTAATTCAAAAGCTTCTTGAAGATTTACGATATTCAGGAAAAAGGCAAAATCCCCATTGGTTGAAGGTTCCAAAAGGCTGAGAATTTCAAGGGCTGCTACCGATTTCATGCTTTCATTTTCCATATTCTTTAACTCATTCAACCTGTCACTTATTTGTTTCAGATCTTCTTCACGCAATTTGTTCAAAGCTGCAAACATTTTCTTGTCTATATCAAGCTCGTGGGCTTTTTCTCTGCTCAAAAAGGAGGTTGTCAAATTGGAAGTGATTTGCTTTGATTCTGACATCAAAGCTTCGAATTTATCGAGATATTTTTCCACAGTTTTGTTAATTGATTTCTCGCTTTTATCTCTAAATCGCCCCAGCTTATAAGTTGCCTCCTGAATATCGAGAATAAGTCTTTGTACACTTCTCTCCGGGAATAATAGATTCTTATAATGTTGCAGTGTTATCCTGGTGGAAAATAAATGCGGAGAGAAAGCTGCCTGGTCGCGCCTTATTGAAGTAGATATGAGCCAAACCATGGGAAATAATACTACTGCGATCACTATTATTAGTATGATATGCCTTAACCAGTACCTTTTCTTTTCAATAGCCATTATCTATTCACCTCTTCAAAAGCACCGGAGAGTTTGAAATTCAGCCAACTCAATCCACCTACTATTACAAAAATCAGGATTGAAATTGCGCTGGCGAAACCAAAGTCCTGCCCCCTGCCTTCAAAGGCAAGTTTATACGTATAAGAAATGAGTATATCCGTCGCACCAGCAGGGGTGGAACTTCCCGGAATGGCAGGCCCTCCTCCGGTTAAAAGGTAAATACCAACAAAATTGTTGAAATTAAAGGAAAAGCTTCCTACAAGCAGCGGAGCAACTGCGATCATAAGCAATGGGAAAGTGATCTTCCTGAACCTCTGAAAACCCGTAGCGCCGTCTATCGATGCAGCTTCATAGAGTTCATCGGGAATGCTTTGAAGCGCTCCAAGCGTTATCGTCATCATATATGGGAAACCAAGCCACGTATTCACTAAAAGGACAGCAACTTTTGCCCAAAAAGCGTCACTCAACCACTTTATAGGCTCTTCAGCTCCAAAAAGGCCCATTACTATAAACCTGTTTATTATGCCATAGGTTTCGTTGAACATACCGTTTTTCCACACCAGAACAGATATGAAGGCAGGAATAGCCCAGGGGATAATAAGCAGAGTTCTGTATATTTTCGTTCCTTTTAGCTTTCTGTCGTTTAATACCAATGCGAGAATTAAGCCAATCGTAAATGTAAAAAGCACACTCAGAGCTGCCCAGGTAAAAGTCCAGACAAAAATCTTCACAAAAGGTCCGCTGATTCTTGGGTCTTTGAACATTTTCATGAAGTTCTTGAAACCAATATTTGAAATATATCCTTCTACCGCGAATTCCTGCCCTTTATCATCTATATCGTAAAAATAACCATCTCTTTCAATTAATACTCCGCCGGTCTTTTTGTTGTAAACAACGTTTTTCTGAACGGCTCTTCCGCTCTCTATGGATGTAACCACCTTTATCTCATATTTCCTTTCAGAAGTAGCGAAATCCGTATAGAGCCTGTTGGGATTTAGCCTTACCTGCTGACCCATAGGATTTGTGAACTCGGCGTTTTTCAGCCAGATGCCTCTTATTTCGCTCAAATAAAAAGGCGCATTGGATTTCGTGGTGTTATCATCAGGGGAATAGAAATACATGTACCTCTCGCCGTTGGCTGATACGGACAATATGCTACCATCCTGCGATGACCTCACAAGCTGGTAAGTAACTCCATTTACAGTTGCTCTATCGTTCTTGACACTGAACATTCTCGATTCAGCTAAAAGGATGTTCCCCTCAGAATCTTTTTGAACGGCTATCGGTTTGGGCGCAATAAATAGCTCATCGTCTGATAGAGACTTGAATACGACAATAAAATTATCGGTTGGTTTATAATCTTCCAGCTTGACGAATATAGAAAAGCTGTATTCCTCGGGATTTTCAGGAATATAGTAATAATCACTTAAAAGCTTCTGTACAACCTGTGGTCTGGTGAAAAGGTGTCCGGTACCGAAGTTGGTGAAGGCTGTTTTCAAAGTGTAATACATAGGATAAATGGTTAAAATGAATAGCAATATCATCGCCGGAATCATATATCTGTAAGGGTAACCTTTTGGATTGATAAGCACAAAAGCGATACTCACGAGCAAAATACCGAGGATAATCGCCAGCCCATAATTGGCATTTGCCCAAAGCAGTATAAGGCTCATCAAGCCAAAAGCTCCAAAAACAGAAAGCAAAATAAGTACAAATATAAATCCGATTAGCCTTTTTGCGCTCATTTTTGATGCCTCCGAAAGTTATGATTAAACGCGGGGCTTAAAGGCCCCGCGAGATAACGCAATTTCCTGGAATTAGCATTCAAATATCATTCGCCGATGGCTGTTTTAATCTTTTCAACGGCTGAATTGAGAGCGTTTTCAACAGTATCCTGATCGTTGATTACTATACCGAGTGCATCTCCCATTGCACCCCATACAGATGCCATTTCAGGAACATTGGGCATGGGTGTTCCAACGGAAGCGCTCTTGGAGAATTGAAGAACATCATAGAGCTCGGGACCAGCGTCTTTGGAAATGAAATCAAAGACATCTTTTCTTACAGTGCCTCTTCTTTCGCCGACAAACATACCGTATTGGCCATCAAAGCTTCCAATGTAGTTTACAGCAAATTCAATAGCCTCAATTTTATTTTTTGATTTTGCGTTGATCATAAAGCCCTGAACACCTACAAAGGGTTTTGGGGTAACACCGGGTTCGAGTTCAATTTCGCTGAATGGAATAATTCCATAGTCTATACCAGCATCACGATAGTGAGGTGTAGCCCATGGTCCGTTCACTATGAACGCGGCAAGACCATCTTTGAAGAGAGAATCCATGAGATTGTAATTAGCACCCTGAGGTATTAATCCTTCATCGAACCATTTCTTGATAAGGCTGACCCCTTTGATTGCACCTTCGTTGTTAAGTCCAATGTCATTAACATCGAGACCGCTTTCCGTATCCTTGAAAATGTAGCCACCGTAGCCAGCTATAAAGGGGAAAGAGAAATAGAAATTGCCAGCATCGTAAACAAATCCAACAATTTCATCATCGGCAACTTCCATAGCCATTTGCTCGAGCTCGTCGATTGTCTTGGGTGCGTCTTCAACGAGGTCTTTGTTGTAGATAATACCGATAGATTCTATGGTGTACGGTACACCATACAGTTTTCCCCCGTAGCTGAAAGCGTTTAGAGCCACTTCATAATACTGATTGGCATCAGGAAGGAACGGAATGGGTTCAAGAAGCCCGTTAGCTGCAAGTTCCCCTACCCAGTCATGTGCACCAACGATTATATCAGGACCTTCTCCAGCAGGAGCGGCTGTAAGGAATTTGGATTTGATGTCGCCAAAATTAACCTGCTGAATTTCCACTTCAATACCGTAGTCTCTTTCAAAATCTGCTGCCAATTTCTGAAGAGCAGGTATCTGGTTTTCAGATGACCAGACAACAACTTTGGCACTTAGAAGAGATACCACGGCAAAAACAACCATCAACACGAGAGCGAGTTTCTTCATTCTTTCAACCTCCTTTTTCCATAGTTTAGGCATAATGCCTCATTACAATTTTATCAATTTCCACAGGAGGGCAGTATGTTAATGCCTTATTCCTACCTATAATTATACCAAAAAATACTTAAATATTTCTGATTATCAATCAATTATTTCATTTTTCTTCTTCTAACTACGTCTTTCTACACGGGATATACAATTGTAGTATCAGAGAAATCAGAAGCCAGCGAGAAATCAATTCCCAGATCTTTTTCGTACTTACTGACGAGATATTTCCTTCCCACTTCACCAAGTAAAAGAAGTGTGAGTAAGTCTTCATCAGATTGCGCAATGGTTTTGAATTTCTCTTTTGAAGCTGAAACTTCCGGGGGAATATAATCGGCTGCTCTCCCCGTAATGGTTTTCTTGCCCTTTGATTCAATGCGTTTTTTCAATTCAGGATTTATGGGAGCTGGAGGAACGCCGTAGTAACCAAGGACATATTTCTCGGTTTCGTTAGTGATTACTTTATAGCGTTCACCGATGATTACATTGAGAACTGCCTGGACACCTACTATCTGCGATGTTGGAGTGACAAGGGGCGGATAACCGAGATCTTCCCTTACTCTTGGCACTTCCCTTAGCACTTCTTCGAGCTTGTTCAGGGCTTTCTGAGATTTTAACTGGCTTATCATGTTTGAGTACATTCCACCGGGAATCTGGTTAGTCAACACTTCCGGCTTAATTGTAAGGAGTGACACATCATGGTCAACATGCCTTTCCCTGACAGATAAGAAATAATCGCTAATGCTTTTAAGCAGTTTAAGATCTGGCTTGCTCGCGTATCCTAAACTGTTGAAAGAGACCCACAAACTTTCAGCAGCAGGTTGTGATGTACCGTATGCAAGCGCGCTTATTGCAGTATCAACGATTTCAGCGCCCGCTTCTGCGGCAGCAAGATAAGTGAGATCAGCCAATCCCGTTGTGAAGTGAGCATGTATTTGGAGAGGTAACGGGCAATTTTTCTTTATGTTCTCAACAAGCCTTTTCGCTTCTCCCGGTGTAAGAAGACCAGCCATATCCTTAATGCATAAAGAATCTGCGCTAAGTTCTTCATACGCCTTTTTGGCGAGTTTTGCAAAGTATTCAACATTGTGCACCGGGCTTGTTGTATAAGATATCGCAACTTGCAGATGCATTTTATGCTTCTTAATTTCCCTGCTGGCTTTTTCCAGATTTCGGAAGTCATTCAAGGCGTCAAAAACCCTCACGATATCCATACCGTGATCCGCTACTTTTTTTACAAAGAGTTCAACAACATCGTCCGCGTAGTGGCGGTATCCCAGAAGGTTTTGGCCGCGCAAAAGCATCTGGATTTTTGTTTTCTTGAATTGCTCTCTTATCCTGTCAAGCCTCTCCCAGGGGTCTTCACCAAGGTAGCGTACTGATACGTCAAAAGTAGCGCCACCCCACATTTCCACGCTGTTGTACCCGACATCGTCTATAAGAGAAGAGACCTTTACCAATTCTTCCGTTGACAACCTTGTTGCAAGCAAAGACTGATGTGCATCCCTTAAAGTAGTATCTGTAAATCGAACATTCATTTTCAGTCCTCCTTTTTGTTGTACAATTAAAGGATAGGAGGGAGATGTTATGAGAAACACAATAGATGATTACGATTTCGATATTGTTGTTATTGGCGCAGGGCATGCTGGAATTGAAGCGGGACTTGCTTCAGCAAAAGCCGGTATGAAAACCCTCGTGCTTGCCATAAACCTTGACACCGTCGGGTGGGCTCCCTGCAACCCGGCTGTTGGTGGCCCGGCCAAGGGTATTGTTGCAAGAGAAGTTGATGCCCTGGGTGGTCAAATAGCCAAAACTACCGATAAAACAGCAATAAATGTCCGCATGCTTAACACAAGCAAGGGACCTGCTGTCAGGGCACTAAGGGCTCAAATAGATAAAAAAGAATACAGCCTTGAAATGAAAAAGACACTGGAGAAACAGGAAAACCTCTACTTAAGAAGTGCTATTGCGACAGAGATTCTTGTCGAAAAGGGAAAAGTCACCGGCGTTGTAACACATTTTGGCCAGCTTTATCATTGCAAAGCAGCTATAATAACAACCGGAACTTTTTTAGGCGGAAAGATCTTTATTGGTCCAAAAGCTTTTGAAGCAGGCCGTTTGGGGGAATTCTCTTCGAAACTGCTCAGCGAATCGTTAAGAAAAATAGGCTTCAAACTCGCGCGTTTTAAAACGGGTACACCTGCGAGAATTCTCGGAAGCTCCATTGATTTTTCAAAGATGGAAAGGCAGGACACTTCAGATACCCCGCTTGCCTTTTCTTATTTTTCTGAGCCGAAAGTTCTGCCAAAAGATAGCCCTTGCTGGCTTACGAAGACTAATTCAAGAACTCACTCTATAATCAGGCGCGATATTCAATTCTCTCCTCTTTACGGTGATATAAAGTTAATTCATTCCATCGGTCCAAGATACTGCCCTTCCATAGAGGACAAGGTGCTTAAATTCTCCTCCAAAGACAGTCATCAGGTGTTCGTTGAACCTGAAGGCAGAAATACTGATGAATACTATCTGAATGGGCTATCAACAAGCCTGCCTTTTAAAACTCAGGTAGAAATGATTCATTCAGTGAAAGGGCTTGAAAATGCCGTTATTATGAGACCGGCATACGCTGTTGAATATGATTTTGTGATTCCTGATCAACTTCATCCCACACTTGAATCCAAATTGGTTGAAAACCTTTACTTTGCCGGTCAGGTAAACGGCACGAGCGGATACGAGGAAGCAGCCGGGCAGGGCATCATAGCGGGCATAAATGCGTCAGCAAAAATCAAAGGAGCCGAACAGTTGGTTTTGAAAAGATCTGAAGCTTATATAGGCGTTATGATAGACGACCTTGTAACCCGTGGTGTTGACGAACCCTACCGGCTTCTCACATCAAGGGCTGAATACCGACTGATGTTAAGGCATGACAATGCTCATCTAAGGCTTACTGAGTATGGTTATAGATACGGCTTGATACCAAGATGGTTTTACGACAGAGTTGTGTCTGTTCGAGAAGCCATTAATCGGGAAGCGAATCGTTTAAATGACATCGTCGTAAAACCTTCGAATTCTGTGAACAACAAATTGCTATCTGCCGGAACAACAGCCATATACCAACCCACCAGACTTGCACAGCTCCTAAAAAGGCCAGAGGTAACATATTCCCTGCTAAGGGATTTCGATCCCAATCCAATACTGGATAGTTCATTGGCTGAACAGGTTGAAACCACAATGAAATACGAAGGATACATTAATCGCCTGAGACAGGAGATAAACCGCTTTGAGAAGCTCGAAAACGAGCTTATACCCGGTGATATTGATTACGACAAAGTCCCTAATATATCAACAGAGAGCAAAGAGAAATTGAAAAAACTAAAACCAATGTCCATAGGCCAAGCTATGAGAATACCCGGAATAAAACCTGCTGATATCTTAAACCTTTCAACCTATCTAACTGCTTTAAAAAGGAGGCATATAAATTGAGCCGGGAAAAAATATATGTTTTCGGCCACAGACAGCCTGATACAGACTCGATAGCAAGTGTAATTGGCTATGCTTATATGAAGAACCAGAACGACAAAGAGCGCGATTATGTAGCTTGCCGTTGCGGAAAGCTCAACAGCGAAAGTACGTTCTTGCTATCATACTTTGACGTAGAACCCCCTATTTTTATGGAAACAGTAGATCCCATCGTTGGCGACCTCGACTTGCGTCCTCCAATTGTTGCATCAGAAGAAACATCGACATATGAAGTTGCAAAAATCATGGAAGAACACAATATAAAAGTTGTTCCCATTGTTGATGAAAATTTCATACCCTCTGGCATCGTTAGCGAACGTCACCTTGCAAGAACTTATGTCAAACGCTTATCGGTCGATTCGCTGGAATTGCATCCAATAAACGTGAACACAATAGCCCAGCTTCTTAGCGGCGACGTTCTTGTGTCACCACCAACAAACATCCTTAAAGGTAAGGTGCATATAGCTAGCGATTCTATAAGTACCTTTATTAAGAAGTTAAAAAGCACAGATCTTGTCATAGTTGGCGATAATCCTGAAATGCAGATCAAACTCATTGAAAGAAATGTCACATTGATGATATTGACAGACTCTCTTACCCCTTCTGATGAAGTGCTTAAATTGGCAAAAAGAAATAATGTTGGAGTAATTTCCACCGCTTATGGACCCTACGGCGTAGGAAAATTGATAAACCTTTCAATGCCCGTAAAAATGATTATGTCGAAAAATTTCATCACAGCCAAATTAGATGAAAAACTCAAGGAAATAAAAACCAAGATATACGAATCAAATGAGCGTTTTGCTCTTGCCTTAGACGAGTCAGGAAAGCTCGCAGGAGTTATTACCAGAACAAACCTCCTTTACGACACTCGGAAGAAGGTAATTCTGCTCGACCACAATGAAAGACCTCAAGCTGTTGATGGCCTTGAAGAGGCAGAGTTGCTTGAAGTCATTGACCACCACAGGCTCGGGGGGCTTACCACTCTGAAACCGGTGAGATTTCACAACGAACCCGTCGGAAGCACTTCTACAATCGTTGGCGAATGGTTTTTAAGGCATTGCACAAAGAAGAACCCTCAAATAGCAGGCGTGCTTCTTGGCGGGATAGTTTCGGATACCCTTGATTTCAGGCTTTCCACCACCACAAAAAAAGACAGGGAAATTGCCCGGCAACTTGCCGAAATTGCAGAAATAGACCTCGAAGAATTCGCCAAGAATCTACTACGTAAAGGACTGGACCTTTCGGGAAAAGCTCCTTATGAAGTCGTCTCAAAAGATGTTAAACAATACATAATAGGAGATTACAACATATTGATTGCACAGGTTATGGTTATGGATATGGAGCAGGTCAAGAAAAGGCAATCAGAGTTCAAAGACGCTTTGAAGGAACTCTATAATAGATCCAAGGCAGATGTAGCTTTTCTTCTTTTTACAAATGTACCAAAGAATCAGAGCGAGGTATGGGTAGAGGGAAATGGTGAAATTATTGAAAAGGCTTTTAAAGTACATTTAGATGAAAACAACACCGTTGTGCTAAAAGGTGTCATGTCCAGAAAAAAAGATTTTCTACCACAGATTGGTGAGGTACTTAGAAAAAAGAGATGAGAGGAAATCTCATCTCTTTTTCAGCATTTTCAATATTATACCTTCCATATCCTTTTGACTGAGACTCTTACCGTCTTTCAGGAGTTTGAAGGCAGCACGTATGACAAGTATTCTGGGATATCTACAGCTGAAGTATTTTACGGGGTCAGAAACAACATTATCCACTGAGCTTCGCTTCACTTTATCATCTCCCAACCTATTGACAGAAGCCATGGTGGGTATTATAATTCTTTTAGTATCGGGCTCGTAGCTCAGTTTGGTTAGAGCTTCCGGCTCATAACCGGGCGGTCGGTGGTTCGACTCCACCCGAGCCCACCAGAGCGGCTCAGGCCGCTTTTTTTGCTGCTATAAATAATTTTAACATTGAATCGAAAATAAAGCAATAAGATAAATAAAAGGCTGTTATAAGCCTCCAGCTGTATGATACAGAAGTATCTTAATTCGAATTAATCAAACGCTATACTCTGAGAAAACCTGCAACCCTCTCTCCATAATGGAAAGCAAGCCAACAGGTTATATTAAGCACACATGTAATGGTAGTAAAATATAGGTTAAACATCTTTGCTAAAACTTGCAATGGCTATACACAAAATTCAGCGCTCGTATACAACCCTGCCATTAAAAACAGTCATCGACACTTTCATTTCTTCCAGCATGCTCCCGGGAACAGAGAGCAGGTCCTTTTCTGTAAGGAAAAAATCTGCTGGCGATCCAACTGCCAGCGGAAATGTGAATTTATTGTTTTCAAAAAGCTTCCCGGAAACCATATACATGTACAGGATATGCTTTCGATCAAAGAAATGCTCCGCTGAACGCATATTTCGGAAAGGGTTAACGCTTTCAACCGGGGCATCTGTGGACATAGCTAAATCTACACCTGCCTCGCTCATTTTCTTAAAGGGATACGCGTTTTTGAAACGCTCGGGCCCAAGACGCAAAAAGGCCATTTTCCTATCTGTTTTGAAAAATACAGGTTGAATGGAAACTTTTAACTTGAGATTAGCGATTTGCTGTATTTGCCCTCTGGTCGCAATCTGAACATGAATCAATCTGTGCTTCAGTGGATTCCCCTTTCTAATCACCGAAAAGGCTTTCAATGCTTCTTTTAAAGCTCTGTCTCCTATCACATGAAGGGTGAGCTGTATCCCTTCCTTCTCAGCTTTTTTCACGAAGGGAAGCAATTCCTCGGATGTCAGATAAAGCACTCCACTGTTTTCTGGTTCATCGGCATAAGGCTCACATAAGGCGGCAGTTCTTGATCCAAAAGATCCATCGAGATAAATCTTCGCAGCTCTTAAAGAGAAGAAATCCGTTTCGCTGTTTTGAATTGCTTTGAACCCTTCCAGCTCATGAGAAGACTCTATCTTGAGCTTTTCATATATTCTTATATGATCCTGTGTTGAGAGCTCTTCTATCAAGTCTTCAAGTTTGATACCATGATAATCATCGCTATGAACAACCGTGATTCCGTGCATCAAAAACAAATTAGCCCCGGCAAGAATATATTCTCTTAGCTCTTCTTTACCAACGGGGAGTTTTTTGCGCAATCTCTCCAGAGCCCTTCCCTTTATCAGACCTCTCTCGAGATCGGTACCATCGATTCCCTCAAGAGCGTTCAAGGAATACCGTTTAATCATTGAACTATTTACGGTTGCAACATGACCGCATACACGAACTAGAAGCAAAGGCACTGATGTTATTCCATCAAGAAACTTCCTATCAGGCATAAATCCGAGTTTCTCTTGATCCCAGCCGCGGCCTTCCACAAAACCCACAGATTGTTTCTTTAAGTTTTTTAGCAGCGCTACAAATTCGTCCTTTGTCCTGATTTCTGAAAGGTCAAGCATAAACTCTCTTTTGCCGGTTGCCAGAAGATGTGCATGAGAATCTACAAGTCCCGGATAAAGATAACAACCCTTCAGGTCAATAACCTCGGCTAATTTCGGTTTGTGGCTCGAAACCATACCCTTTTCAACAAAAAGATCACGAAAATCGTACTCACCACTTAGGGGATTATATACCCTGCAATTTTTAAATATTCTGTTCATGCTTTTTTCAGTGCCTTTGCGATTTTTCCAGCCAGAGAGGCGTTGTTCTTCAACAGTGCGACGTTTGCTTCGAGGGTTTTTCCGTCAGAGAGCTCTGATAGCCTGCCTAAGAGGAAGGGGGTTAATCCCTTACCTGAAACTCCCTTTGCCTTCGCTTCAGATACAGCCATTTCCACATATTTTATCAATTCATCATAGGGGACTTCATATTCCTCCGGTATTGGATTTGCTACAAGAATCGCCCCTTCTATTCCCAGCTTCCTCTTTTCCTTAAAAATCGCCGCAATGTCTTCAGGAGTTTCAACAGTAATGTTCAATGGATATTTACTATATCGGCAGTGAAATAGCGGGAAACTATCTGTTTGATAACCTATAACGGTAACCTGAAAAGTCTCAAGAAACTCGAGCGTTTTTTCCACATCCAAAATGCTTTTTACCCCTGCTGAAACAACCACCATATCTGTTTTCGACAATTCGATTATGTCCTGTGACACATCCCAGCTTACATCGCGGTGCACTCCACCGATGCCGCCTGTTGCAAATACCTCTATACCTTCCCTCGCAGAAAGCCTAAGTGTGGCGCTCACTGTGGTTGCAGCGTTATTTTTCATGGCTGTGGCAACCGGTATTTCAGCAGTACCTACTTTCATCACATTCTCGGTAGTTGCGAGATACTTCAGTTCATCTTTCGTCATGCCGATCTTTATGTTACCGTTGATTATGCCAATTGTTTTTGGCACAGCACCCTCTCGCTTTACCACCTCTTCCATTGCAAGAGCTGTTTTGAAATTTACAGGCCATGGTAGTCCATGAGCTATGACAGTGGATTCAAGTGCCACATAGGCTTTCGACATCAGGTCACCCCCAACTCAATGATATCTGAAGTATTTCTTCGAGAAAAATCTCGCCATATAAAGCCCTCCTATAAACCCTCCGACGTGTGCCCACCAGGCAACCCCTGAGAAATTTGCTCCTATTATAGAGAAAGTCCCGTTGAAAAATTGTATAAAAAACCAGACAAGCAAGAATATGAAAGCAGGCACTTCTATTATAAAGGGAAGGAAGAAAATAGGAATAAATGTTAGAATTCTGCTCATCGGGAAAAAATAGAGGTAAGCTCCCATTACTCCAGCTATTGCGCCCGAAGCGCCAATGACAGGTATCTGGGAGGTGGGGGAAAGCAAAAATTGTAAAAATCCCGCCCCAATTCCCCACAATATGTAATAAACAAGAAATCTGAAATGTCCGAGCATATCTTCAACATTATCCCCAAAGATGAACAGTGTCCACATATTTCCCAGCAAGTGTGTCCAACCCCCATGAAGAAAGGTTGAAGTTATAAAAGGGGAAAGGTCAAACCGATTGTATTGAATTAAATATCGATTATAGAGCAAAATTTGCCCTTTTGTATATCTTGCAGGCACAAGGCCGTGATTGTATATTAAAAGAAGCAATTCACCATCTGAAAGGAAAAGCTCGTATATGAAAACAAAGATATTTGTAATTATTATCACCCACATAATATAGGGCTTTCGTCTGCTGGGAATGGTATCTCTAAGAGGAAACAATTCATCACCTCCATATGATTTATTTTACCAGAAAGGGACCTTGAAAAGCTCGGGACGTGGTGATATAATGTATTCGCTTTGCCCCCGTAGTTCAACGGATAGAACGGCGGATTCCTAATCCGCAAATGAAGGTTCGATTCCTTCCGGGGGTACCAGCAGCGCGGGAAATTCCCGCGCTTTTTAAATAATGGCTTCTCTTTTTCTTTAACAGAAAATAGTTGGTGTATCAAAGACATAATACCTACTAATTGAAAATAAACGCTGTTTTTTGTCAATTTGTGGGGTTGTTCACAAATAATTCAGGGAATAAAATCAAGCTGGAACACATAATTTTCTTCTGAGGAGGTTTGCCAAAGTGGCCGAAATAAGTCTGTTTGAAAATGCTTTGAAGCAGTTCAGAAAGGCCGCCAAAGTTATGGAACTCGATCCCTGCCTTGCGGATGTGCTCATGCATCCAAAGAGGGAACTTACAGTCAATTTCCCCGTCAGAATGGACGACGGTAGTGTAAAAGTATTCACCGGTCACAGAGTCCAGCACAACATAGCCAGAGGTCCCGCAAAAGGCGGAATAAGGTATCATCCAAATGTTACCCTTGACGAAGTAAAGGCTCTCGCTTTCTGGATGACATGGAAATGTGCTGTGGTTGGTATACCATATGGCGGTGGAAAGGGTGGAGTTGAAGTAGATCCAGCCGAACTTTCAGCTGCCGAGCTCGAGAGGCTTTCAAGAAGATTCTTCTCTGAAATACAGGTAATAATAGGAGAAGACAAAGATATTCCCGCGCCAGATGTTAATACAAATGCTCAGATAATGTCCTGGTTTATGGACACTTACTCTATGAATGTAGGCCACTCAGTTCTTGGAATTGTCACCGGGAAACCAATGGATATTGGCGGTTCAGCCGGAAGGCCAGAAGCAACAGGTAGAGGCGTCAGGGTTGTAACAGAAGAAGCCATAAATTACAAAGGCCTTGATGCAGAAAGCTCCACCGTAGCTGTACAGGGCTTCGGGAATGTTGGTTCTTTTGCCGCCAAGTTGATTCAGGACGAACTTGGTGCAAAAATCGTAGCACTTAGCGATGTTTCTGGTGGTATATACAATCCTGACGGATTAGATATTGACGAAGTGATAGCTTATAGAGATCAGAACAACGGTGTGATCAAGGGATACCCAAATGCCACAACAATCACCAACGAAGAACTTCTTGCCCTTGATGTAGACATTCTTATTCCGGCAGCTCTTGAAAACGCTATTACCATGGAAAATGTTGATAACGTAAAAGCCAAAATCATCGTTGAAGGTGCTAATGGCCCTATAACACCGGAGGCTGAAGAGGTTCTCCTCAAGAAAGATATCTTCATTGTCCCTGACTTTTTGGCAAATGCCGGTGGTGTTACCGTTTCTTATTTCGAATGGGTTCAAGGCCTTCAATGGTATTTCTGGGATATTGAAGATGTAAGAAAAGCCTTGCACAAAATCATGCGCCAGGCTTTTGGAAGTGTTGTGAACACGATGCACAAGTATAACACCGATATGAGAACAGCGGCTTATATCGTCGCAATTGATAGGGTTGCTACTGCTACAAAGCTCAGAGGCATATACCCTTGATAAAAGAAAACAAAGAGGGGCTTAAAGCCCCTCTTTTCTTTTTATCTTTAATCTTTTCACTCCAGACTATCTTTCAATTCGTTAAGCCTTATCTCTAGGTCTGCTTCAATCAATTTGGAAACGAGCTCTTCAAGATCGCCATCGAGAATTTCCATAAGCCGATAACTGGTATAGTTTATCCGATGATCTGTAACCCTGTTCTGGGGGAAATTGTATGTCCTTATCTTTTCGCTCCTGTCGCCAGAACCAATTTGAGACTTTCTTTTTTGAGACATTTTGTTTAATTGGTCCTGCTGCATCATATCGAAAAGTCTCGCTCTCAGCAATTCCATAGCTCTTGCTTTGTTCTGATGCTGGGAGCGGTCCTTTTGAACAGATACGGTAATTCCTGTGGGGATATGAACGATTCTTACCGCTGACTCGGTCTTATTAACATGCTGACCACCTGCACCAGAAGATCTGAATGTGTCTATGCGCAGTTCAGAGGGATCAATTTTTACATCCAGCTCCGTAGCTTCTGGAAGGATTGCGACAGAAGCGGCAGAAGTATGAATCCGCCCTCCGGATTCGGTTCTCGGAACTCTCTGAACTCTATGCACGCCACTTTCATATCTGAGCTTTCTGAAAACGTCTCTCCCCTTTATTTCAAAGATGATTTCTTTATAACCGCCTAAATCCGTTTCATTGACATCCAGCACATCTATTTTCCAGCCAGACCTCTCTGCAAATCGCGTATACATTCTAAAAAGGTCTGCTGAGAATAGAGCTGCCTCCTCGCCTCCTGTCCCAGCCCTGATTTCTACAATGATATTCCTGTCTGAATTCTCATCAGGAACAAGGCGCATTTTGAGCTCAATATGGAGTTTTTCAATCTCGCTTTGTAACTGCTCCAGGGTTTGCTTTATCTCTTCCTGTTCATCTGGCGGGGAGAGCTCAAGGAGATCTTCCCATTCCCTCAATTCCCTCTCCTTTGCTTCGATTTTCTCTTCAATAACAAAGATTTCCCTTAATTCTGCATGTTTTTTGCTCAGCTCCATTAGTTTGTCTGGATTAGAGGAAATTTCCGGTGAAGATAATTCCTTTTCGACTTCTCTAAGCTGTTTTCTCAATGAATCAAGAATTTCTACAGGATTCATCAAATTAACCTCCTGGTTACTGCCTCAGGGTCTCGAGCATAGTTCTTGACCTGTTCCATAGAAATATCACCCTGTTTAAAAGCATTTATGAGGGCGTCATCAAAGGTAACCATTCCGAATCTTCCACCTGCCTGCATCATGGATTCTATCTGATGGAATTTTCTTTCCCGAATCAGGTTTCTAATCGCCTGGTTTACAACCATTATCTCTAAGATCGCCACTCTTCCTTTGCCGCTCTTATGCTTCAGGAGCCTTTGATATATTACTGCCAGCAGACTGTTTGCAAGTTGCATGGCAATCTGGTTCTGCTGGTGAGGCGGAAAAACGCCAACAATTCTTTCCGGGGTTGTAGCAGCTGAATTTGTGTGGATGGTTGAAAAGACAAGATGTCCCGTTTCGGCTGCGGTCATTGCAAGTTCCATTGTTTCGGCGTCTCTCATCTCGCCCACCAGTATGACATCAGGGTCTTGTCTTAAAGCATATTTCAGACCATTTGCAAAGGATTTGGTGTCCTGTCCCAGCTCTCGCTGATGAATTAGCGCTAACTTCGACTCGAAAACATATTCTATGGGGTCTTCAATGGTTATAAGATGAACCGGCCGGTTCAAGTTAATGTGTTCAAGCATTGCTGCAAGCGTGGTTGACTTTCCGCTACCAGTGGGACCTGCAACAAGCACAAGCCCTTTATCTGGCGAACAGAATTCCTTGAAAAGCGATGGATATCCGAGATCTTCAAGAGTACGGATCTTTTTCGGAATTAACCTTAGCGCTAAAATGGGCAGTTTATCTGAAAAATAAAGGTTTCCCCTGACTCGTGATTCGCCATAGCTGAAAGAAAAATCTACCTCTTTTTTAGCCGGTTCTGTAAGTTCGACTCCTGACTTATCTTCCAGCTCTTTTAGCAGATTAATCACCGCTTCTTTTGAGGGTTGTAGCTCATTATCGTTGAATAGCGAGCCATCTATCCTGAAAGCCACCTTTTTGTCTGGAGTGATATGAATATCGCTTGCACCGTAATTTTCACCTTTGGAAAGGATTTCATCGAGCTGCATTGTTCCACCTCCCTCTTTTCTTAATGGATTTTAACACAGCGAAATGATAATATCTTTTTGGTAAGATGTATTATTTCTTCAAATCAATTCGGGAGGTTGAAAGATGTTCTACGAACTTTTTTTACGCTCTTTTGCTGATGGCAACGGTGATGGTATAGGCGATTTCAAGGGTGCTACTAAAAGACTCGATTATCTCGCAGAATTAGGCATAACGGGAATATGGCTGCTTCCGGTGATGAAATCCCCTTCTTATCATGGATATACTGTTTCTGATTTCTATTCAATAAACCCATCTTATGGAACTATTGAAGATGCGAGAGAATTTCTTGAATGTGCTCATGCAAAAGGCATAAAAGTAATTCTTGATATGCCTTTGAACCATACTGCCATAAACCATCAGTGGTTTTTGAGAGCTCTTGCCGGTGATAAAAGTCACAGAAAAAAATATCTCTGGCTGGAGAGACCTGAATGGCTGGAAGCACGTAGACACTGGGACAACCAGGGAGTTTGGTCAAAGCTCAACGGTGAATATTACTACGCGCTTTTTGGGCCTGGAAGTCCGGATTTGAACTATGAAAATCCCGAGCTTCGCGAAGAGGCCAAAAGAATCCTCTCCTTCTGGCTTTCTCTTGGCTTTGACGGGTTCAGGTTTGACGCCGCCAAACATATCTTCGATTTTTCAACGGAAAGAGGCAAATGTGAATATCAACACGCAAAAAACCTTGCTTTCTGGAAAGAAATGACTGAACATTGCCGTAAAATTAACCCGGATGCTATTTTCGTTAGCGAAGTCTGGGACGATCCCGATGTGGTGGACCTCTATTCCTCAATATTCGGAATCGGGTTCAATTTTCCTCTTGCATATGCGATAAAAGAGAGCGTTATGGAGCTAAATCCAAATAGAATGGTTGAGGCATTGTATCATGTAATGAACAGGTACTTTGAAGATGTGCTTCAATACAGTTCTGGAATTTTCCTTACAAACCACGACATGTCAAGGTTGCTTTCTTACATGAAAGGAGACAAAGAAAAGGCGCATCTTGCTCTCTCAGTGCTGTTGACGCTTCCTGGTATCCCCTTTATTTATTACGGTGAGGAATTAGGGATGAAAGGAGAATACAACGAATTTGCTAACGAAGCCCAGCTTGAGCCATTCCCGTGGTTTGAACTTGGCTCTGGACCAATGCAAACGGAATGGAAAGCCTTCACAAGCAATCCTCCCTATTCAGGTACCTCTTATGAGGTGCAGAGCAATGAAAGCAATTCTTATTTTTCTAAATATAAGAATATCCTGCATTTTAGAAAAAACAACAACTGGATTGACAGCGCCAAAATCCTTGAAGTAAAAGCTGAAAACAACATTCTATTTATCTCTGTCGAATCAAAAGGAAAAGTAGCTTTAATTGTACACAATTTCGATCAAAAAACAGTTATACTTGATAAGAAAGGCAATATTGTCCTGATAAATGGAGAATTGTCCGAACAGAAGAATTCCTTTTCTCTTGGAAGAATGAGTTCAGCGATGATAGAACAATAAAAAAGCGGGCTGCAGCCCGCAACAGGAATAGGGGGGTAAGCTTTCTTTATAAATAAGACTGATTATGTTCTATTTTTGTTCAAAGGGGAAGAAAGATTGTGAAAAGCAGAGAAGAAAGAGCCAAAAAAGGAGCAATAATAGGAATTGCTGGCAATGTTTTTTTATCTGCATTAAAAATTTTGACAGGTTTATTTACCGGAAGTATGGCAATTACAGCTGATGGACTCGATTCCGCGACAGATATAATGACATCTGTGATAACTTTGGTTTCAACAAATCTCTCCAAAAGACCCCCCGATGAAGAACATCCGTATGGTCATGAGCGTGCTGAAACAATTGCTTCCAAGATAATCTCTATGATAATCTTTTTCGCAGGTGCCCAACTTGCCATTTTCTCAATCCAGAAGCTCATTTCCGGAAAACTTGTATTTGAAAATCTGCCAATTGTTTTATCCGTAGCCTTAATATCATCAACAGGAAAATATGGGCTTTACAGATACAAATTGCACATCGGTCATAAGATCGATAGCAATGTTTTTATTGCCGATGCCATGAACATGAAAAACGACATATTCATTTCGCTTTCTGTTGCTGCGGGAATGGTTATCGTCAAACTAACCGGGTTGTTCATCTTCGATGCGATATTGGGACTTTTTGTCTCCATCTTTGTCATAAAGACTTCTATCGAACTTTTCATGAGCAGTAGCTTTGAACTAATGGACGGCATTCAGCCAAAGGACGATATCTATCGCAGAGTATTGGAAGAAGCTATTAACACTGATGGTGTTTCGAATCCTCACAGAATTAGAATAAGAAAATTTGGCTACAAATACTTTGTAGAACTCGACCTGGAAGTAAAAGGTGACATTACGGTCAATGAAGCGCACGAATTATCAAAAACCGTTGAAAGAAACATCAAGCAGAACATACCCAAAGTATATGATGTGCATGTCCATATTGAACCCCTGGGAAATGTAGAAAGAGAAACCTTTGGATTAGACAGGTCTCACATTTCCAGGAGAAAGGGTGGTACGGATGGATAGAGATAAGAGGCTAACTCTTCCAGCATTTTCGCCGGATAAATTTGGTGATATTCCTAACCTTTTCTGGATAATGAACGAAAAGGGCGAGATTCTCTTCGCAAATATGCGCTTCTTGAAGTTTTTCAGAAGAACACGCGAACAGGTCATTGGCAATACAATGGAAAATATAATAGAGAGGAGAAGTTCAAAAGAACTTTCAAAACTATTTCAAGTGCTTCTCAGAAAAAACGAAACCGTGCGTGAAGAACTGCTTTTCACCAGTGCAAATACCACCGGATTCTTTTCTGTGACCATGATACCTGTTTTTGACAACCGTAAATTAAGCCATGTTTTTTGCAGTGCCTTTGATCTGACTCCTATAAAAAATAGATACGCAAAAATCGCCAGGGATCGAACAGCGATAATTAGCATTTTGGCAAAATATTCTGAAAAGATCCTCCCGGAAGCAGAGAAACATTTGCGAATAATTTCTGAAGCTTCCACGATGATCGCAGTGGCTTTGCGCGAAAAGGAAAACCACAAAATCACAAAGGACTTTATAAAAGACATCAGAGAAGCCTCAATGCTTCATGACATTGGAAATTTGGAAATCCCGCAAGGATTGCTAAGCAAACCAAGCAGGCTCTCAAAAGATGAATATCAAATCGTGAAAGAACACACCTTAAAAGGGGTGGAAATAATAGAAGATTTTCTCCAGACAGGTTCTGCATTATTAAGAGTGTGCGCTGAAATAATCGGATACCATCATGAAACTTTTGACGGGAACGGTTATCCCCACGGGATTTCGGGAGCTGATATTCCATTGTCTGCAAGGATAGTGAGTGTGGCAGATAGTTATGCCTCCATGATGGTTAAAAGGCCTTACAGAGACGCTCTGAAAAGAGATGAAGCTTTAAAAATAATTAGTCAGGAAAAAGGTAAAAAATTCGATCCGGTGATTGTTGATGCATTTTTTTCAATTGAAAAAGAACTAAATACACTGGTGAATCTTGCTTGATTTATGGTTTAATTATAAGGATTCTAAATAACTCTTTGGGGGTGAAATACTATGAAAAAATTAGACGGGACGAGTACGCTTGGTAATTTAATGAAGGCTTTTGCAGGAGAATCTCAGGCGAGAAACCGGTACACCTTTTTTGCTTCAGTAGCCAGAAAAGAGGGATTCGAGCAAATTTCCGCGATTTTTCAGGAAACAGCCGAAAATGAAAAAGAACACGCCAAGCTCTTTTACAAGCACATTGTAGAGAACACCGAAAAGTTGCCAGCAGTTGTTCATGTGGATGCGGATTATCCGGTTGAATACCGTTCAACACTGGAGAATCTCAAAGCGGCTGCTGCAGGTGAGAATGAAGAATGGTCAGAACTCTACCCAACATTCGCCGATATTGCCGAAGAAGAAGGTTTTAAAGATATTGCCGAAACATTCAGGCAGGTAGCTAAGGTTGAAAAGAGGCATGAAGAACGCTATTTAAAACTCGCGGAAAATGTTGAAAAGGGGCAAGTTTTCAAGAAATCTGAAAAAATATTGTGGAAGTGCAGAAATTGCGGCTATATACTTGAAGCTTATGAAGCACCCGCAAAATGCCCTGCCTGCAAGCATCCACAAAGCTATTTCGAACTTTTCGTGGAAAACTATTGAAATAATGCGGGGGATATCCCCCGCTACACAAATTTTCTCAAAGAAGGCTCACAAGAGTAAATGAAGCTTTTTATCTCATGTAGTCCATGTTTTCCTGTTGCACCTTTGTATTGGACATTCAACGCTCCGAGTGCGTTGCCGAGTCTGAGCGCTTCATCCAGATTTCCACCTGATGAAATTGCATGTATAAAACCTGCATTGAAAGCGTCTCCTGCACCGGTGGTATCTACGACCTCTGCTTTGTAGGCAGAAGCAAAGATACCTTCCGGTAAAAGCTCTGTGCCTTTATTTCCTTTTGTTACCACAACATGTTCTGCCTTGAGAGTGCCAGTCTTACTAACCGCCTCCCACTCCTTTTCGTTGAAAATCAGATAAGTGATATATTCAGACAGTTCCAAAACGCCTTCCGGGTCTTCAAAGCTAACTATTCCTCCCGGTGCATAGCTGATGGGAATATTTTTTTTCAACCCTTTCAAAATCCTACCTGCCTGCATAGTGCTTATGCCGGCTAAATGGAGAAAAGTAGTTTCTTCCAGGGCCACTACTTCCAGGGTATTTTTCTCGTTTATTCCCCGGAACGTAAACAAAAAGCGGTGCCCGTCATCTCTGACGCTCACAAAGCAAAAGCCAGTTCTTTCACCATCAACTACCCTGATATACTCCACTTTAACACCTCGCTTTGCAAGCTCTTTTAACAACCACTGGCCGAACATATCATTTCCAACTGTCCCATTTAAAATCACTTTTTGTCCGAGCTTTGCGAGCTGAATGGCCGTATTAGCTGCGGTTCCGCCTATCCCTGGGTCTAATTCGAGAACTCTGTTTTCTTCAATATTGCGGGTTTTGTCTAACATCGCCGTAATGTCAAAGTTTATGTTACCGACTACCTGTATCATTATTATCCCTCACAATTCATTAATTATTCCTTGTTTCATGAAGTACAATACAAATAAGGGGAGGTGCTTTGATGAAAAAAAGATATATCAGCAAAATTATTTTACTATTTTTTATAGGATTTTTTTTGCAGGCATGTGTGCCTTCTATTCCCGACAGGGTTCAGACGGGCTTTGAACATTTAAAATCCGGGGAAGTCAGCCTGGCTAAAGAAGAGTTCAATAAAGTTCTAAATCTATCTTATAATCCCATGAAAAAAGCCCTTGCAAGTGAAGGACTTGGCTGGTGTTATTACCTTGAGCAAAACTTTACTCTTGCCAGGTTTTACTTCTCGCAGGCTAAAGAAACATATCCCACTAAAAAAGAGATACTGTCAGGGCTTGCGCTTGCACAAACTCAATTGGGCGAATTCAGCAGTTCCGTTGACATTGGACTTTTTCTCCTTTCTTCTGCTGATGACGTTCTGGTTGATTACCTTCCAGATACTCTATACAAAGAAGAATTGCTGAAAGTGCTTGTTCTGGCTGCTTTAATTTCAAGCAGCTCATATTATGAAGATTTTAAAGCTTTGGTCTCCGATGCGGACTTTCTCAATAAGCTCGGTGCTCTTGAAGGCGGTGAATGATATGAAAACAGCGCTAATTTCCCTTATTATTGCATTTTCGATCCTTGGCTTTTCTATCCCTGCGTATCCAGGAATTATAACCCTTATCCAGCCCGATGGCAGTACTATATACGCAAGGCAGATTGGCGATGAATATGCACACCTTATGTTATATGAGGGAAAACCCATTGTGAAAAATCCCGAAACAGGCTGGTGGGAATTTGCCAACATTAAAGATGATAAAATAATTTCTACGGGGCTGAAGCCTGGCAAAGATAGATCCTTTTCAATACATAAGTCAAAAATTGAAAGCTATTTAGCAGCGGCAATTCGCCCTAAAAAACATGAAAAAAGCGTCCCCACTTCAGGAATCGTTAAGTTTCCTGTGATATTGATAAACTTCTCTGATACTGCAACTTCCTTCGAAGCAGCCGATTTTGACGAATTGTTCAATGGGGTTGGATATTCTGTCAAAGATTACTATCTTGAAGTTTCAGGTGGGGTAATAGAACTCCAGTTCACTGTCATTGGCTGGTTCAATGCTTCTAAAACACATGATTACTACGGAGAAAATGATATTTGGGGGTATGACAAACATCCTCAAGAATTAGTGTCAGAAGCGATTATAGCAGCTGATCCCTATCTGGATTATTCAGAATTCGATAACGATGGAAATGGCTCTGTCGACGCTGTTATTGTGGTGCATCAGGGAAATGGCGAAGAAGCCTCAGGCAATCCGACTGATATCTGGTCACACCAATTTTATGCCCCAACCTCAACAGATGATGGGGTTACCGCTTCAAAGTATACCATTCAGCCTGAAACTTTATTTGATGACATAAACACCATAGGTGTCATTTGCCATGAACTTGGTCACATTTTTGGGCTCATAGACCTCTATGATACAGATTACAGCTCCGACGGTATCGGTAATTGGGGGTTAATGGGGACAGGCTCATGGAACGGCTTGACGAGACCCGGTGATAGCCCTGCGCATTTTTCCGGCTGGAGCCTTTTGAAACTCAGTTGGGTATCAGAAACCAACCTCAATGGCTATATCGGGGAATATACTTTCAAACCTGTTGAAACAAACAGGATTGTGTACACCTTTGACAATCCCGACAGAAAAAACATTGAATATTTTCTTATGGAGAACCGCAGAAAAATAGGTTATGACACGGCGCTGCCCGGTGAAGGGCTAATAATATATCATATAGATGAAATGGCAAATCAATCTGATGATACACATAGGAAAGTCGATGTCGAAGAAGCTGATGGGGACAACGCTCTGGATTATTATATTTACTACGGTAACGATCGGGGATCTTCTGGAGATCCCTTCCCTGGCAGCAGCAACAACACAGCCTTTGCCCAGCACACAAATCCAGATTCAAAATTTTATGATGGTTTTTCTCTCCTTAAACTCACCAGCATTTCTGAGTTTGCATCCGACATTACTGGAGTATTATCCTCTGGCATAATAAGAAAAGAACCTGATCCGTATCTCACATACGGCACCACCGAAACGCTGATTTATGAGTTCTATACTCCGATCGCTACTTATACCATCACCTCTCCTCCCGGGATTGTACAGTTTTCACAACTTACAGAAGAAGGCAAAAAACTGGAAATAGCCATTGTCCCCCCCGCTGAAATTTTCAATTTAAAGCTCGATGTAATTGATGCCACAGCGGTTTATGCTAGTTCTGAACTGGAATTTCTTCCCTTTGCGTATATTATAGTACCTGATGGTGTTTCTGCTTCAAAGTTTGTCTTGATAAAGCCGTTAGGCTGGGATGAATCACCCGGATTGGATTGGAATTCTCGATCTGGATACTATTGGAAATGGGTAGAAACACTCCCAATAACCGCCTACGGTAAGGAAATTCCCGAAGAATGATTTGAGTTAAAGTCTTACTATTTCGATTTCATGCCCCTCACATGCTAAAATCATGTGGGGGTGGTTTTGTGCAGGTATTTCCATCGGGATTTCTCTGGGGAGTCGCTACTGCCGGTCATCAAATAGAAGGCAAAAACTTCTTTTCGGATTGGTATGCCTGGGAAAAGCTTGGAAAGGTAAGAAACAACGATACCTCTGAAAAGGCTTGCGGCAGCTGGGATAACCTGGAAAGAGACGTTAAGGCTCTTAAAGAACTCGGGGTAAAAACATACAGGTATTCAATAGAATGGGCACGGGTTGAACCCCGAATAAACAAATTCGATGAAGAATCCCTTTCCAGATACAGGAACTTCACCATTAGGCTTGTGGAAGAGGGCATAAAACCAATGGTTACCCTTCACCATTTTGTAAACCCGCTTTGGTTTTCAGAACTTGGAGGTTGGGAAAACAGGGAAAATCTTAGATATTTCAAAAGGTATGTGGAAAAGGTTGTCACTTCTTTGGGAAGCTTTGTTCCCATCTGGATTACTATAAACGAACCAAATGTTTATTCTATTCAATCCTATCTCAGGGGCGAATGGCCGCCAGAGATAAAAGATATGGGAAGAGCCATGCAGGTTCTTTCAAATTTCCTTTTCGCTCATAATATAGCTTATGGTGCTATAAAGGAAAAGTATCCCGCTTCAATGGTGGGAATTGCGTACAATTTCATGCCTTTTTACCCGGCTCGTAGACACAACCTCTTTGACAGGGTAATAGCATCAAGGCTCGATTATACATACAACAACGCGTTTTTAGACTCCCTCATAAAAGGAAGATTGCTAAGACCCCTTGGCAAAGGCGAGAGCATTGAAAGAATAAGGGGGAATATAGATTTTATAGGCGTCAATTACTATACCCGCATGTTTGTCAAATATGCGAGCCCTGAACCTGAATTACTGGAGCCAACAACAGAAAAAACAGATATGGGATACGAGTTTTATCCGGAAGGTCTTGGTGATGTATGCCTGAAATGCTTTAAAAGATATAAGTTGCCTATTATGGTAACCGAAAATGGTATTGCCGATGCTACTGATGAAAAGCGCTGGCGATATATAGAGGCCGCTTTGAAATCTTTACACAGCTCAATTGAAAATGGGGCAAGGGTTTTTGGATATCTTTACTGGTCTCTGATGGACAACTTTGAATGGAAAGAAGGCTACTCGATGAAGTTCGGGCTTTATGAGACCGACTTTGAAAACCTTACCCTGAATCCCAGAAAGAGCGTAGAGAAATACGCCGCTATTATAGAGGCAAACGCCATAGAATAGACTAATCAATTAATTTTATTAAGTATTTTTCGCCGATGTATTCGAACATATCTCTTAGACGCAATGATATATTGTCGCTGATTACTTTAAGTCTATACTTTGTGACTAAGACTAAATGGTAATTTAATTTAAAGACTGAATGATTGTTTGATTCTAAAACCATTATATCACCTACTACCAGTGTACTAACACTTACAATATATCATGAGTACTACAAAATTCATTCTTGACTTCTATAAGTCAAGGATGAATTTTGCTTTGTTGTGATGGAACACTGTACTATAATATAAATAGGTTGCAAACGAAAAACAAGTCTGCAACCATCAGTAGGGCAGGGACTGCCCGAATTTACGCCTGTGGACTGTGCTCTGGCGGCGGAACCCGAGAGGGGTCTACGAGTCATCACAGGTTGAAGCAGGAAGCCATGTCTTCTATAAGGCGTGGTAGTTCACTGAACATGTAGTTGCTTGTTTCAGGAATGGAGTTGTACATATTTTGTCTTATGAACTCATATTCTTCTCTGTTTGCAAACCTGAGGTATATTTCTTCCATTTTTCACTCAAAAAGGAGCCCGGCTCCTACAAGACCATTCCCCGCATGAACCAGCAACACAGAGGATATATTCCTTTCAATAACTTCCGGAAGATCCAGCATCTGCAATCTCTCTTTGATCTTTTTGGCGTATTCGAGCGTGGATTTATCGCTTCCCGAATGATAAACGCCAGCTGCTTTGAGTTTCTTGCCCTTTGTAGCTTCTTCTATCAACTGCACGAGTTTGGCAACCGCTCTCTTCATACCCCTCGCTTTGGCTATGGAAACAAGATCACCTTCCTGGTTCATTGTTATAATAGGCTTAAAATTCAGCACTTCTCCAATGGTAGCTGTAACTTTGCTTATTCTTCCACCGGCGCTTAAAAATTTCAAGGTCGGTACTATGAAAAATATCTTGATTTTCTCCATCGCGCTTTTCCTCAATTGAAAGACGATTCCTCTTATGTCCATGCCCTTTTCAATCATTTCAACTGCAAGTCCTATTAAAAGTGCTATACCGCCAGATAATGTCATAGAATCTACGTATTCAATTCTCAGGCTGGGATTTTCTTCTGATATCTGGGCTCCTACAAGTTTGAAAAGATTATGAGTGCCACTCAATTTGCCCGAAATATTTATAACTATGATTTCGTTATAACCTCTTTTTAAAAGGTTCTCGAAACCCAGCTTCACATCTTCATACGAAGGCAGGGATGTTCTTGGAAAACCTGTTCCCATAAAATCTATGATTTCTTTTTCGCTAATTTCATTCTCGCGATATTCTTTATCCCCCATGATCAGTTTTAATGGAACTACCTCGATTTCATCTCTCTCTGCAAGTTCAGGCGGAAGGTCCGAACCGGAATCACATAAAATTCCTATCACAGCTTCACCACCTTTCAAATGGCAATCATAACTGTCAATCAATTATATTTTACATTAAATTCCACTTATCCTAAAAAGAATGCGTGAAAGCAGCGTATCTCATGGAAAATCCAATATGTTAGAATTACCTGGAAAGCAAAGATATTATCATTGATTATTCGGGAGTGATCATTTTGGTTCAGTTACAGGGTGTACATAAGTATTTCAAAGGGAAAAAGGGGATTATAAAAGCGGTTGATAATGTTTCATTCAAAGCAATGCCTGGTGAGATATTCGGCCTGTTGGGACCTAATGGCGCTGGAAAAACAACGACTCTCAGATTGATTTCTACTTTACTGAAACCGGATTCAGGAAAAGTAACCGTGTTTGGCTTCGATACGGTAAAAGACGCAAAAGAGGTTAGGGAACGCATAGGCTTTCTGACAAGCGATATGAAGTTGACAGGCAATCTTTCCCCCCGTGAACTGATGTATTTCTATGGAGATTTAAATCACATTGAAAGAGAAATCGTGAAAAAGAGGATAGTTGAACTTGCGAATTATCTTGACATGAACGACTTCCTCGATGAACGTGTAAACAAACTTTCGACGGGAATGAAGCAAAAAGCTTCGATAGCGGTAAGTCTTATACATGATCCCCAGGTAATAGTTTTTGATGAGCCCACAAAGGGGCTCGACATAATAACCGCCAGAACAGTAACTGAAATTATCAAAGATTTCAAAAGACAGGGAAAAACGGTTATTATTTCTACACACGTGATGTCTGTTGCTGAGAAACTCTGCGATAGGATAGGGATAATACTGAAAGGAAAACTCGCGGAAATTGACTATCTTGAATCACTATACAGCAAATACAACTCTGAAGAATTGGAAGATATCTTCTTTACGATAGCAGAGAAAGAGGGAGGGTTGGGTGATGTTTAAAGACTCGATAATTATCTTCAAAAAAGAGCTAAAAAGCTTGTTCAAAGATAGAAGAAGCATTCTTTTCCTCATAATCCTTCCTCTGGTGTTAATGCCAGGTATTTTTTTGACCATAGGATATACTGCTTCCTCTCAAGAAAGGAAAGCCGCCGAAACTGTTTATAAGGTAGGGTTCATTAATCTTCCAGACGAAAATTTCCCGAAGATACTTTCAGAAAGGTTGCTCTATGAAGGCTTTTATAAGAGCAAGAGCAGCATCGATTTCAGTGAAGTCACAAATTCTGACAGAACGGTTATAGTCGAATTTAGCAGCGATAACGGGAAACTAACTGCCAGGATTTATTACAACTCAGTCTCCAACAAATCCAAATACGCCATGCAGGTTATAATCAGTGCCCTTAACGCCTATGAAAAATTGCTCTTATCAAATAAATTGCGTGCATATTCACTGACTCTTGACGATCTCAGGCTAATAAATATATCCAGCTTTGACCTCGCCCCCGAAGAAGCTCGAGGGACAGACTTTCTTGCCGTTATGCTTCCGTACATGATCCTCATATACATCTTCGCGGGTTCCATGAATATTGGTCTTGATACTACAGCAGGCGAAAAAGAACGCGGCACTTTGTCTCCCATACTAGTAAACCAGGTATCCCGCACCTCCATAGCAACAGGAAAGGTGTTTTATGTGATGACTGCGGGACTGATTAACAGCCTTTCAACTTTTGTTGGTCTTGTAATAGCCTTTTCCATAGTGGGAAATCTTCCCGGAAGCAGTTTGTCTATGAACATATCTGCTCTAACTCCTCTCAAGCTTTTCTGGCTTCTAATTACAATCCTGACAGTTGCAGGGCTCGCGTCATCTGTAATGGTGCTGCTTGGAAGTCTTGCGAAAAGTATGAAAGAGGGTGGTGCATATGTCATGCCCTTCTATATTGGTGCAATAATAATGGGCGTTGCTACAATGCAGATGGATTCTTCAAAGAATCTCACAGTATCACTGATTCCACTGCTGAATAGCGTGTTCAACATGAAAGATATCATCACTTCACAATTTTCAGCGATAAGGTTTCTTTTAATGATATTGACAAACCTGGCTGTCATGGCAATAGTAATAATACTGACCGCCAGGCTGTATAATTCTGAAAAGATCCTTGAAAGCAGTGAGTAGCTTTTTATTCCTCTATCTTTTCCATCGTTAAATGCAGGTACAATTGAGCTGAACCGGTAAATGCCACACCTACGGAAGATGCGGCATCCTGTTTCATTCTCAACTTATAGAAGTAGTGGTCTTCTTTTGAAAAAAATCGATAAGTCGTGTTTTTAACATTCCAATAGCGCCCTCTATGTTCTAAACTTTCGTAGCTCTTTTTCTGCTTATTTCAAGCAAAGCTTTTACGGTAAACCTTAGAGATCTTCACCACGCATTTGCTGCATATTACAAGCCTGCTTTTAAGAATGTCTTTGTGACATAAAAGATGGGGTTTTCTTTGAAACAAGGTGATAAATTATGACAAAATGTTTTTTTTGTTGTGATATTATTATAATACGAAGCACTGATGGATATTGACAATATGGGAGAAAAAGCATGCTAAGACCGGGGAAATTTAAATATTACGTTATTTGGTGCACAATAGCTGCAGTAACTGTGTTTGCATGGATTTTTTCTCTCCCCCGTAACGAGTCTTCGAACATAACCCTTATGCTATCAAAAAGCTTTCTTTTTGCCGTCTTTTTTATGGGATATTATTACATTATGAATACGAGAAACCTCTGGTTTGTTGTCGGTTGGGGATTGTTTACCTATGGAACCTTGTTAAACCTCCTTGAAGAGTTTGCTACCATACCCTCAAACATCAAAGCATATTTTGGCCTGTTTTTAGATCTTTCAAGTGTAGCCTTTATAATTCCCGGCTTTTACAACTATCTAAAAGAAAAAAAGGTTAAAGAGAGGAGAAAACGGCTTCTTGAAGAAAAATGCAAGGTTCTTTTCAGAAGCTCCAGCGATGCCATATTAATAGTGAGATTGAACAAAATAGTCGATTGCAACCCAAAGGCCATGGAGCTGTTTGAGTGCGGCAGAGAACAACTGTTAGGAAAAGCCATCGATACACTATCTTCGGTGGAGCAATTGGAAGGATTAAAGCAAAATGGTATTCTAAAAAAGCTCTACCTTGCTTACCAGGGCAAGCCTCAGTTTTTTCAATGGCGATTCCTGCGATGTGATGGCTCAAAATTTACTGCAGAAATAAGCATGAGCAAATTCAGTGTGGATAAAGAAGCGTTCGCTCAAATAACAATCAGGGACATATCAGAGCAAGAAAAGACCGAAAAAGAATTGGCAGAAGAAAGGAAGAAATATAGCGCGCTATTTGATAATATCAATGATGCCATAATCATAAAAAACGTAAAAACAGGGCTATTGGAGCTCAATGAAAAAGCTATTGAAATGCTTGGTTATAGCCCGGAAGAAGTTCAAAAACTTGGTATTGATAAAATAATCTTTCGCAATGAACCCGAGGATCCAAAAGAGAAACTGGAACTACTTATAAAAAAAGGTCATATTCCAACTTGTGAAAAAACACTCCTCAAAAGGGACGGAACGAAAATCTTTGCTGAAATCAAGATTTCGCTGGTAAAGAACAGCAATGACGAACCCCTGTATATTCAAAGCTTAATAAGAGATATTTCGGATAGAAAGAAAGCTCTCGAAGCAGTCAAAGCTGAAAAGGATCGAGCCAGAAAGGTTTTTGATGCAGCTCAGAATATGATGGTAATTATCGACACAAAGGGGGTCGTTAGGGACATAAACAAAAAGGTTTGTATGATTCTGGAATATAAGAGAGAAGAAATAATTGGCAAGAACTGGTTTGACTCTTTTATCCCTGAAAAAACGCGCGACCGCGTTAAAAATTATTTCAGCACGGCAATTTCTGGAGAATTGAAGCTTCATGAATGCTTCGAAAGCCCGGTATTCACAAAAAGCGGTGAAGAAAGATTCATTGTATGGCATAACACCTATCTAAAAGATACCAAAGGCGACATCATCGAAATATTGAGTTTCGGTGAAGACATAACAGATCGCAAAAAAATAGAGGAAAAGCTCTTATGGAATGAAGAAAAATTCCGGATTCTTATTGAATCCACGGGTGACCTTGTCTTCACACTGGACAGAAGCTATAAGATTACTGGTCTTTATGGAAAGTGGGAGGAGAAATTTGGTGTAAAACCTGTCGATTACTCCGGCAAAAGCGTATATGAACTCTTTTCCGAAAGTAACATATCACAGCTCGAGATCAACAAAAAATCTCTTGAAGGTGGTTCTCAGACATATGAATGGTCTATGCAACAAAGAGGAAAACGACTCTATTTTCAAACAAAATTGTATTCTCTTCTCGATTCAAAGAACGATATCGCTGGAATTGTGGGAATAACAAGAGATATCACAAAACTCGAAGAAGACCGCGACTTGCTCAGAATACGGGTGAAGTTTCATAGTTTTTTGCTGGAAACCCTCTCCAAAATCCTCCAGAGCAAATTCACGGAAAACCCCTTCAAAGAAATCTTGCAGAAATGCATCCAGATAATCCCGGAAGCGCAAGCTGGAAGTGTTTTGCTAAAAGAAAATGGAAATTACAAATGCGTAGCCACAGTTGGCTATAATTTAGAAGAATTAAGTCCCTTGCATTTTTCTCCTGATGAATTGATGCTACCTGAAACTGAGGAAGTCCTTGTTATTAAAGAACCCCAAAAATATATTTTACATAGCAAATGCTCAAAGGCCCTATTAAACCCAAAAGAGTTTGACAGAATAAAGGCAACGCTTTCTATACCAGTTGTAATCAACAAAGAAATCAAAGCATTATTCAACCTTGATACCACGGAATCCCCCGAAGCATTCGACAAAACAGCCGTTGAAATGTCTCAAATTTTGGGAAAAGCATTGAGCCTTTTACTGGAACGCCTTGAATTTGAAAAGACTCTAAAAGAACAGCAGAAAATGCTTGAGTTCAGCTCCACACACGACGCTTTGACCGGTCTCCCGAACAGAAGATTTTTGTTTGAACACGCATCGCAACAATTCGCTCTTGCAAAAAGGCATGGCAAGTTTTTAAGCGTGCTGTACATGGACCTGAACGGTTTCAAAATAATTAACGACACTTTCGGGCACGAAATTGGCGATATTTTGCTGAAAAGAGTTTCTTATCGTCTTAAAGATTCAATAAGAGAAAGTGATATCGTAGCAAGGCTTGGAGGAGATGAATTTGTATTTCTTTTGCCTGACACAGACGTTTCCGGAGCAACTGAAACCGTGAAAAGAGTGCTTGAAAATCTGGAAAAACCTTTTGAGATCTCAAACAAAGAGCTCAAAATCTCTGCAAGCTTTGGGATTGCCGTCTTCCCTAAAAATGGCAAAGATTTGAGAGAGCTTCTCCGCAAAGCTGATGAAGCAATGTATATAGCTAAAAAGAACAATGAAGCCATTTATATTTTTCAAGATAATTGAGTAAGCAAAACCCATTCTATGGGGGTGATTTAGGTGCGACTATTAGCGGTTGGAGTATGTGAAACCAACGGAAAAGTGCTTGCGATGAGAGAATTTGGCACGTTAAAGCTCCCTGCTGTAGAATTGAATTCTGAAAATCCCAGAGATGAGTTAGGAACATTTTTCCTCAGTTCCCTTGGTATAGAAGTTGAAATTGGCAAACTCTTTGGTGAAAAATACATAGAAAGCAGCAATGAATTGTTCCTATATTATCTGATTCCTCCACTGCCACAGCTGAAGGAAGCTAATGGAGTGGTATGGGTTAAAGCAACTGAAGAAAACTTAAAAAAGATTGATCCAGCAAAAACAGGAGAATCGCTGTCATCAAACTATGTAAAGGAAGCTATGAAATTGCTGGATATAATGGAAAGAACTATCAATAAATGCCCCTGGGGAGCAAAGCAGACTGTTGAAGATGCTCTGCGAGAACTTGTTTCTGAAATAGAGGAATTCAGGGCGGAACTCTTTTTGAAAGATCAGGTTAAAGCCTCCTTTGAAGCAGGTGATGTGGTTTACGATGCTCTTTTGCTAATCTGGCTTTTCGCACGCGATAGTAATATGTCTCCCGCAATTATTCTAAAAAAAGTCACCGAAAAGATTTCAAAAAGGAAACCCTGGCTATTTTCGGATGGGGGAATATCATTAGAGGAGGCCGAAAAGCTCTGGGAATACTACAAATCACTCGGAAATTAGTCTCAGGTTATATCCGAAAGATCGTAACATGATATATTCAAAAAGCGGTATAATTTGATTGTTATGCCATTCGTTAATAATGGGGGTTTGTATTGAAGCACATTTCATCATTTTCTAAAATGGGACTTAATTTCTTCCCAATGCGCTTTGACAATTCAGAGAAGGAGTCCTTTTATCGCAGCAGTTATGACAGGAAATCCTTTCATTTTCTTATTGTAGCCTTGCTTGTTAATATTGCTCTGTTTGTTTTGCTTTTGTTTTCAGAGAAAGATTACAGCCATGAGATCAGAAATTTTTTCTGGTTTGCAGATTTGGTCTTCATTGCACTTTTTGCTGTGATAATCTTTGTTTCTCTTGCATTTCGCTCTATTAGGAAATCGTTTTTTATGCGTTTCCCGGTTTTCATTGCAGCAATTACGGTAATTCTGTTGAAGGTATGGTATATCTCTAAAGACCCGGTATTGTTTCAGAACAAAGGACTTGAATATAGTTCCATGTTCTTTTTGATGATACTTCTTCTTTATTTGCTTTCGCGGCTGAGGTTTATCTGGAGTACAGTACTCGGGATATCCATGACCGCGATTTATCTCTGGTTACTTAACAACAATAATTTGAATGAAAGCCTTCACTTTCCATCCGTGCTGTTTGGATTAAACGTAATAGGCATTTTCAGCAATTACTACTTGGAATTTCTTTCCAGGAAACATTTCCATATGGAGATCGAAGCCGAAAGCAATCAAGATACAATAATAAAATTAAAAGATGAAAGAAATGATATTTCAATGGAATTTGAGCGAATATCCATTGATCTGAACAAAGCATTGAGCATTATTGGAAAAATAGTTGAAATGCGTGATATGAACACTGCTGGACACCAGAGAAAGGTTGCAAAGCTTTCGGTAGCGCTCGCAGAAAAATTAGATATTCCCTCAAAGAAGATTCCGATCATATTTACCGCAGCTCTATTGCATGACATTGGAAAAATAGAAATTCCAGCTGATATACTGACAAAACCGGGAAGACTTTCTGAACCAGAATTAGGAATCATTAGAAGGCAGGGAAATTGGATATCAGCTATTGAACGAAACACAATTCATTCCCGAAGTCGCAGAAATTATTCTACAACATCATGAACGTCTTGACGGTTCCGGCTACCCATACGGACTCAAAGGCGATGAAATATCTATAGAAGCACGGATAATAGCCGTAGCAGATGTTTTTGATGCCATGACTTCACACCGTCCTTACCGCCCTGCTTTTTCTTACAAAGAAACAATAAGCGAAATAAAGAGCAAAAGCGGCAAATTATACGATGTAGCAGTGGTAGAAGCGCTTGTGGATTTACTAGAAAATGGCTTTATATTGAAATAGCACAACCTCTCTTTGCTTTTTTTATGCTTTGATGTGTATATAATACTTGACATTTTGTTAAGTATTATATACAATATAAACAGGTGATTCTACATGAAAAACAAGCTAAAAGAATTCAGGGCAATGAATGGATTGACTCAAGAAATGCTTGCTTCAAAGGCCAATGTAAGCAGGCAAACAATCATAGCCATCGAAAAAGGAAAATTCAACCCATCAGTAAAGCTTGCCTTAAAACTCGCAAAAATCTTTGACTGCAGATTGGAAGAGCTGTTTGTGCTGGAAGAAGGTGATTGGCATGACAGGTAGGAATGTGAGGCTCCTTTTGAGTCTCGCTTTCATCATTATTGCTATATGGCTTATGAAAGCGGTTAATCAGTGGTTTGTATTCCTTGTAGCTGGAGTGTTTTTGTTTCCCCTTCTAAGGGATTTTGGAATACTCAAAGACCTTGATGAACGAGAGAGGTATCTCGATGCGATTTCTTCAAGAATAGCTCTTATTGCGACGGTTCTCGTTGTGTTGTTTCAAATAGGTCTCAAAAACCAGCTGTCTGGCGATGACTTCTTTGTAATAGTTTTAATCCCGATAGTTACAAAGGCTCTGGTTTTCATCGGTATGTGCCTCCCGAAGGAAAAAGCAATAAATTACTACATAAGGGTTTTGGTAATTATTTATCTCGGTTTCGTACTTCTGTCTCATGGCATAAGTGCTGTTACTCTCATCGAGTCATTACCGGGCATTGCGGTTCTGATTTTCGGAGAGCTCTCAAAGAGGTGGAAATGGTTTTCATTGGGGCTTTTTGGGATGGCTGGATTGATAACAAGCCAGTTTATCGATAATATCACGCGCCCGATTCCCCTGCTTGTTTATTATTTAATAACTTCTCCTATTGTTCTCGCGGGCATTCGCACGTTAATGCACGATAGAGTTTCACAAGAGTGAACTACCACGCCTTATAGAAAGCATGGCTTCCTGCTTCAACCTGTGATGACTCGTAGACCTCCATTGAGTTCCGCCGCCAGAGCACAGTCCACAGGCGTGAATTCGGGCAGTTCCTGCCCTACTGTTTAACGCTACTGAGCATATTGTGCGATATTCACAGCAGCATTAATGTCCCTATCATGGACCGTCCCACAGTTGGGGCATGTCCATTTCCTTATCCTTAGCTTTTTAACCTCTTCGTTTTTGTACCCGCATATCGAACATGTTTGACTTGACGCAAAGAACCTATCGATTTTCACAAGTTCGATTCCTAACCTTTTGGCTTTGTACCCCAATGTTGTCATGAATTTGTACCACGATTGCTGTTGAATGTGTTTAGCCAAGCCGTGGTTCCTTAACATACCTTTTATATTCAGATTTTCTACCGCAATCTTGCCAACTTGGTTTTCGCTGACAATTTTGTGGGTTGTTTTATGTATCCAATCTTCTTTGATATTGCTGATTTTCTCTATGTATCGTGCCAATCTGAGCCTTGCATCTTCTCTGTTTCTGGAACCTTTTTGTTTCTTGGACAAACTCCTATATAGTCTCTTTAACCGCTTTTCGAATTTCGAAAGATCGGGCATAGAGTACTTCTGTCCGGTACTCAATATCACTGAGTGTTTTATTCCTAAATCTATGCCTAAGACTTCTGTTGAATTGCTTCTTAGCAGGATACCCGGTGTTTCAACAACGATAGAGACATAATATTTGTTTGTCGTCGTTTTTTTGAATGTCACGTTTTTTATGACAAATTGCTCTGGTAGATTTCTGTGAACACGGACTCTTATGCCTTCTCTAAACTTTGGTACGAAAATATACCCATACTTTTTGTTATCTCCTTTGATGTATAACTGTATGTGTTGTGGAACTCTAAATGTTTGTCTGCTTTTCTTTTTCTTGAAACGAGGATATTTAGCCTGTTTCCTGAAGAATTTCTTGAAAGCATTGTCTAAATCTTTAAGTGACTGCTGTAGTGTCTGGGAATTGACTTCTTTCAGCCATGAATACTTTTGACATTTTTTCAAGCGTGTCAAAAGTTTGGCCCACTCATGGTATCCTGTGGGTCTGTTTAATTTCTCGTACACCAGGTTGCTATAGTTCAGGAAGAAGTTGAGCACAAACCTTGTTGCTCCAAAATG